>JAEYYV010000085.1 GCA_023428295.1 Pseudomonadota bacterium | reverse complement strand
GTCCTGGATCGTCGCGTACACGCGCTCGAGCTCGGCGAGCTCCGTCTCGAGCGTCGCGAGCTCCGCGAGCAGCGAGTGCATGCGCGCGCGCTCGCTATCGGCCTTGCGCTCGAGCTGCGTGGCCTCGTCGGTCGCGCCGCGTGCGGTGGCACCCTTCGCCTGATCTGCGAGCTTGGCGGCCGCATCGCGCGACGCCATCATCGACGTCGTGAGCTCCGCTTTGCGCGCTCGCACCTCGTCGCGCAGGCGCCCGATCTCCGCGCGATCAACGCTCGGCGCGGAGTCCATCGGCGCTCCACCGAGATCCTCGAGCTCGCCGGGCATGGCCGTCGTCGCCGCCGCCGCGCTCGCTGCCGCGCTCGCTGCACGCACGCGATCGCGCGTCGCCGCTTGCGCCGCGATGCGCCGCTCGTCGACGACGCCGCGCTTGTCGGCTGACACCGCGGCGACGATGTCCGCGACTTGATCCGCACCGTCGGGCGTGGGTGCGGGCGGGCTTCCGCCGAACGACGACTCGAGCGCGCTCGAGAGCAGCAGCAAGCCCTTCGCGCCCACGCCGCGCTTGCGCACCTCCATGGCGGCCGCGTTCCTGCCCGCGCTCGCGATCGTGTCGTCGACGAGCGCGACGAGCTTCCCGCCCACGAGCAGCACGCGCGCGAGCACCTCCGGCGTGGGCCGCGCGACGATCACGTCCGCCGCGCGCCACAACAGCGCCGCATCCGCGGTCGCGCCGAACAGCTTCCCGCGCAGTCCGAGCGTGGGCACCTGTCGGCGCAACACCGCCGCTGCCTCGACGTCTGTACCCGCGTCGAACAGGAACGTCATCCTGTCGCCACCGTCCAGCAACGACAGCTGCAGCGCGAGCTGCCCCGTCTGCTCGGCGCCCAGGCCCGCCACCTCGACGAGCGCGACCTTGCCCGCGAGCTTGAAGCGCGTGCGCAGGCTCGCGCGATCGTGCGCACCCGCGTCCGCGAAGATGCGCTCGCCGATCGCGCCCACCACCATGACGCGCTCGCCCTCGACGCCCGCGTCCGCGAGCGCCACCGCCGCCAGCTCGTCGACGGCGAGGTAGCGATCGCAGCCCGCGGTTGCCCACGCCGCCGCGGGATCCAGCTCGCCGACCACGCCGATCACCGGCGCTGCGCTGATCGAGGGCTCCACGTGATCGCGCGCGACCGTCAGCGCCACCGCGGCATGCGGATCGAACACGACCGCAGCATCCGGCGGCGTCAGCTCGAGCTCGCGCTTGAGCCGCCGCTCTGCACCCTCGCCGAGAATCGCGCGACGCACGCGATCTGCGACGCCGCCGCCTCCGCCTGCACTGCCGACATCGATCGCGCGCACGCGCATGCCCGCCGCCTCGATCGCCGCGAGGACCGGCACCACGCTCGACGCGGGCGCGCCCGAGCTCGTGACGATGAGGACCTGCGTCTCGCTCACGCGCCCTTCGCTTTCACCACGTTGGACGGCGTGCGCCCCGAGAGCACCGCGACCACTGCATCTGCACAGAGCTGAGCCATCTGGATCCTCGTCTCGGTGGTAGCCGATCCGAGGTGCGGCGCCAAGACCACGCGCTCGGACGCTCGCAGGCGTGGATGGATCTCGGGTTCACGGGAATACACGTCGAGGCCGGCCGCAAAGAGACGCCCGCCGTCGAGGGCATCCGCGAGCGCTGCCTCGTCGACGCAGCCACCGCGCGCTGTATTCACGAGGACCGCGGTCGGCTTCACGAGGCCCAAGCGTCGCGCATCGACGAGGTTTCGCGTCTCGGGCGTGAGCGGACAATGTAGCGAGATGACGTCCGCCGTCGCGAACAGCTCGTCGAGCGTGACCTGCTCCGGCTCCGGTGTACGGGTCGGGTCCGATGCGCCCGTCGCGCCCGACGTGCCCGCGCCCGACGTGGCCGCGCCCGACGTGCCCGCGCCCGACGAGGCCGTGCTCGACGAGCCCGATGCGTTCGCGCGTGGTGATGCGTGGATCACGCGCATGCCGAAGCCGAGCGCGCGGCGGGCCATCGCGCGGCCGATGCGGCCGTAGCCCACGATGCCCATGGTCTTCGCGTGCAGCGATTGGCCGAGCAGCTGATCGAGCGCCCAGCCCGTCCATCGCCCCGCGCGCACCATGCGCTCGCCCTCGCCCACGCGACGCGCTGCTACGAGCGCGAGGGTGAACGCCATCTCCGCGGTCGCTTCGGTGAGCACGTCGGGCGTGTTCGTCGCCACGATGCCGCGCGCGGAGAGCGCGTCGAGATCGAGGTTGTCGACGCCGACCGCACTCTGCGCGACCACCTTCAGCGCCGGCGCGCGATCGAGGACGCGCGAATCGATCTTGTCGAGCAGCAAGCACACGAGCGCGTCGGCGCGTTCGAGATCCACGTTGTCGATGCCGACGTGCCCCGACGCTGGAACGGCGACGGTGGTGCCGGGCAACGCTCGCGTGACGACCGCCGTCAGATCGATCGGCAGCGCCGAGGTCGAGACAACATGCACGTGCGGAGCATATCCGCAGAGAGCGTGCGGTACCTTCGTCGGCATGAAGCGAATCGCCCTGGTGGTCTCCTTGTTGGTCGCGTGCGGTGATGACGGCGGCACGCAAACGCCTGTCGACTCGGGCGGCTCGGGCTCGGGCTCGGATGCGGCACCCGCCAAGGTGGTCGCGGTCACGTGCCCGGCCACGCCTGCGGCGACCGTGATGACGACGAACACGGTGGACGCATTCATGCCGATGAACACCACGATCTCCGCCGGTGGCGTCGTGCGTTTCGTGATGTCCACGAACCACAACCTCGAGCCGAACCCCATCGCGCCGATGTCGGACCCGGCGACGCGCGTGGACTACGGCGAGACCAAGTGCCTGCGGTTCGACGCGGCGGGCACGTACGGCATCTACTGCGCCGCGCACTCGTTCGCCGGAACGATCACGGTTCAGTAGGTTCACGTGCGGTGAAAAGAATGCGCGGCGTCGGTCGCGTGTTAGGTATGGGACGTGCGTCCGCTCCTGGTGGTGATGTTGCTAGCCGGCTCGGCGATGGCCAAGCCCAAACCGCCTCCGCCCGAGGAGCCGGCGAAGTCGACGAAGTCCGACGCGCCGAACAGCACGCTGCTGGCGATGACCCACGATCCGCTCCTCGCCAAAGCGGACAAGATCGATGGCAATGAAGCCAAAGGCGTCGTCACGTTCACCTTCGACGACGGGCCCAATCCCGAGACCACGCCCGCCGTGATCGATGCGCTCGAGAAGTACGACATCCCCGCGACGTTCTTCATCGTCACGCAGCGGCTGAACGGCAAGAACGGCGAGAGGCCGCGCGAGATCTTGAAGCGCCTCGTCGACGGGGGATTCGTCGTCGGCAGTCATACGGTGTCGCATCCGAACCTGCGACTCGCGAACAAGGACAAGCTCGCCAAAGAGATCGATGGATCCATTCGGACGCTGTCGCCCGCGGCCGATCGTCCGATCGGCATCTTCCGCTTTCCATTCGGCGCGGCGAACAAGACCGCACGCGCCCGGCTCGCCGCGCTCGGGCTGACCGAGGCGTTCTGGAGCATCGACACGCTCGATTGGCAGGCAACGAACGCCGACAAGCTGCGCAAGAAGGTGTTCTCGATGATCGTGAAGCAACAAGGCGGCGTGGTGCTGATGCACGACGTGAAGCCGATCACCGCGAAGATCATCGCGGACGTTCTCGATGATCTCGAGGCCGAGAACTGCGCGCGACTCGCGAACAAGCAGGAGCCGATCCTGCCGGTGTCGATCCACTACTTCTTGAAGGATGGAAAAACACCGCGCGCGATTCCCGATGCGGTGAAGAAGCGGACCGAGACGTACCGCGCGAACCTGCCCAAGCGCTGCTCGAAGCGTCCGCCGCCAGCGCCCGCAGAGGCACCTGCGAAGGCGCCGATCCCCGCGAAATCGTAGAGGGAGAACACCCCTCAGGATTCGTTTGACAACCACATCGAACCACACTAGGGTCCGCGCCTTCTCAGGGACCTCAGGTCGACGGGGACGTGTGGAATTGTCATGGAATCATCTAAGCTTGCGGGCGCGCCGGCAGTTGGGCCGCGCGCCGATTGGTCTGTCATGGCGCCGGTAACGATCGACTACAACACTCCCCTTCCAACCACGCTTCCCGGCAAGCTTGGCGACGACGTTCGCACCGAGCAAACGCCGACGTTCGAGCTCTCGGATCTCGCGGACCTCGGCGACGGCTTCGGCGAAGGCGAGAACGAGCGCACGGTCGTCGTCAGCGCCGCGTACGAGCTGCGCCCGAAGTTCACCGGGCGCGCGCGTGCGATGGAGCAGCTCGTCACGCTCGCCGACATCGCCTTCACGCAGAAGCAGATCGGCTTCGCGGTGATCACCGGCGCGGACGGCATGGGCAAGAGCCGCATGATCAGCGAGCTCGTCACGCGCATTCGCGTGACGCACCCCACCACCACCACGCTGACCGGCGTCGCCGACGAGAACGCGCATGCGTACGGTCCGGTCGCGCGCGCGCTCACGGTGCGCTTTGGCCTCGTCGCGGGCGAGGATGCGGCGGAGAGCCGCGACAAGATCTTGGCCGGCGTCGCCGACGTCGTGAAGCCGCAGCAGGTGCCCGAGGTCGCGCACCTCGTCGCGCACTTGCTCCGCGTTCCGTTCGAGGACAGCCCTGTCGTCACACCGCTGCTCGAGTCGCCGCAGCGCCTCGAAGCGCGCCTGTTCATGGCGCTCAAGCGGTTCTTCGCGGCCGAGGCCGAGCGTCACCCGCTGGTGATCGTGATCGAGAACCTCGAGCTCTGCGGTCAGGACACCATCAACTTCCTGCACTACCTCGCGGCGGGCCTGCGCGATGCGCGCGTGATGCTCGTCGGTAGCGGTACGCCCGTCGTGTACGAGCGCCACCCCGCGTTCGTCGATGGCGAGCTCGCACCCACCAAGATCGAGCTCGGCGCGCTGTCGGCCACCGAGGCGGAAGACCTGATGAAGGAGCTGTGCAAGCAGCTCGGCGAGGTTCCGCCCGCGCTCCTCGCGCAAGCCAAGACGCTCGGCGGATCGCCGCGCGCGATCCACGAGCTCGTCCGCTTGCTCCTCGAGAGCGACGTCATCGTTCGCGAGGGCCTCATGTGGCGCATCGACAAGGCGAACCTCGCCGCGATGAAGCTGCCGAGGAACTACGACGAGGTCGTCACCGCGCGCTTGCGCGTGATGGACTCGACGGAGCGCCGCGTGCTGGAGATGGCAGCGGTCGTCGGCGAGGTGTCGTGGCTCGACGCGATCCTCGCGCTCGAGCGCAGCGCATCGCAGACGTCGGATCCGGACGGCCCCACGCTCCAGCAGATCGCCGCGAGCGGAGATCACTCGCGCGTCACGGTGCTCGGCGCGATCGGCCGGCTCGTCGAGCGCGAGTGGCTCGTCGAGGTGCCGCAGTCGTCCATCGCGGGCGAGAAAGAGCTGCGCATCGCCAACCCGAACCTGTGGGCTCTCGTCTACAAGACGATGGACGAGGCGAAGCGCCAGACGTATCACGGCATCGTCGCCCGCTGGCTCGAGCTGCACCCCGAGGGTCGCGGCCCCGCGGCGCAAGAAGAGGTCGCGCGTCACCTCGCGCTCGCCGGTGAAGCGCAAGAAGCCGCGGTCCGGTACCGCCGCGCCGCCGAAGCCGCGCGCAGCCAGTTCGCCAACGAAGCCGCGATCCGGCTGTTCGATCGCGCGCTCGCGTGCATCGGCGACGCGGACATCGCCGCGCGCATCCACATCTGGCACGACCTCGGCTCGGTCTACGAGCTGATCGGCGACTTCGAGGCAGCGCTCGGCGCGTTCGAGCGCATGCTGCGTCTGTCGTGGGTCGCGGCGAGCAAGACCAAGGCGGCCGTCGCGTTCAACAAGATGGGGCGCGTGTGGCGTCGCAAGGGCGATCTCAAGCTCACGCTCGAGTATCTCGAGCGCGGCCTCGAGCTGTTCCGCGGCGCCAACGACCAGCGCGGCATCGCCGGCTCGCTCGACGACATCGGCAAGTCGCTGCACATGCTCGGTCGCTACGACGAAGCGCACGCAAAGATCACCGAGGCGCTCGCGCGTCGCGGCAAGAGCGGCGACAAGCGCGCGATCGCCACGTCGCTCTCGCGCCTGGGTGAGGTGCAACAGGAGCGCGGACAGTACGAGTCCGCGAGCACGTGCCACCAAGAAGCGTACGAGCTGCGCAAGGCCGCCGGTGATCGATGGGGCCAGATCGTCTCGCAGAACAACCTCGCGGCGCTCGCGTTCGAGGTCGGCGAGTTTGCCAACGCGCGCGGTGGTTGGCTCGACGCGCTCGCCGAAGCCGAGGACATCGGCGCGCTGCCGCTGTGCGCGCTGATCCTCACCAACCTCGGCGAGGTCGCTCTCGTCGAAGGCAAGCTCGACGAAGCACGCAGCCGCCTCGAGAACGCGCTCGAGATCATCGAGGACGTCGAGGACCGTGGACTCGAGGCCGAGTGCTGCCGTCACCTCGCGCAGCTCGAGAAAGCGCAGGGCCACGCGTCCGAAGCGCGCGAGCTCGCAGAGCGTGCACTCGCGGTCGCCAAGAAGGCGGGCCTGCGCGAGAAAGAAGCGCAGGCGTACATGACGCTCGGCGATGTTCTCTCGGCCAGCCTCTACGACGCCGGCGACGAGCATCACGGCATGGCGCCCGCTGCCCTCGCCTTCTCCAAGGCGATCGATATCGTGAAGAGCATCCGCAACGAGGCCGCGCTCGGAAAGGCGCTGTTTGCCTTCGGTCGCTACAAAGCCGAGGTCGGAGAGATCTCGGACGGCAAGGACATGCTGCGCGACGCCATCATGGTGTTCAGCAAGCTCGGCCTGTCACGTCCCGTCGAGGAAGCGAACAAGCTCCTCGCCACGCTGACCTGACTCACCACACCGCCAAACTAAAGAAATCACGGAAATCGTAGGGCGCGGGGTTGCCTCCCTTCGGGGACGTGGGCAACCTTCCCAACTTCGAATGTTCTGGTTCTGGGTCGGCTTCTTCGCCCTGGTCGGAGTGCTGCTGGCGCTCGACCTCGGCGTGTTGCATCGCAAGGCCGAGGAGCCCACGCTCAAGTCCGCCGCCTACTGGACGGCCGGCTGGGTGACGCTCGGGATGTCCTTCACCGGCATCGTCTATCTCATCTACGAGAACGGCTGGCTCGGCGCCACGCTGATCGGTCGCCCGCCCGGCAATCACGGCGGCGAAGCGTCCATCACCTATGTCTCGGCGTACCTGCTCGAGCAGGCACTGTCCGTCGACAACATCTTTGTCATCGCGCTGCTGTTCAAGCAGTTCCGCATCCCGATGAAGTATCAGCACCGCGTTCTCTTCTGGGGAATCCTCGGTGCGATCGTCTTCCGCCTGATCATGCTCGGCGGTGGCGCGTATCTCGCGCACCGCTTCAGCTGGATCTTCTACATCTTCGGCGCGTACCTCGTGTTCCAGGGCCTCAAGCTGTTCAAGGACGACGAGGAAGGCGAAGAAGAACCGAGCCAATCGTTCGTCGCCCGCGCGCTTCGCAAGTTCGTGCGCATTCAAGACGGCGATTTCGGCGGCAAGTTCAGCGTGATGGTCGACGGCCGGCGTGCGCTGACCACCGTGGCCGTGTGCCTCATCTCCATCGAGCTCACCGACATCGTGTTCGCGCTCGACTCCATCCCCGCCGTGCTGTCTGTCTCGCAGGAGACGTTCATCATGGTGACGTCGAACATCTTCGCGATCATGGGCCTGCGCTCGCTCTACTTCGTCCTCGCGGGCGCGATGGCGCAGTTCAAGTACCTGAAGATCGCGCTGGCGATCCTGCTGATCTTCATCGGCATCAAGATGATCCTGATGGCGTACGTGCACATCTCGCACGTGATCTCGCTGATCGCGATCGCCGGCATCATCGGCGCGGGTGTCATCGCGTCGATCGTCTCGAACAAGCGCGCCGAGAAGGCCGCCGCGTCGATGACGGATCTCCCGCCGTCCGAACCGCCCTCCGCGTAGCCAACGACACGCCGGCGATGGCGATCGATCAGCGAATGCCGGCAGCGCGCTTCTGCACCGCGCGCCAGTTACGGCGCTTGCGATCGCGCAGCTTGGGTCGCTCGCCGAACGCGGCGTGATAGCTCGCGCGCACGCGACGCGCTTCCGCATCGCCCGTCACGCCGAGCATCTCGAGGATGCCGGCGAGAACGAGCGGATGATCGACGCCGAGCTCGTCGAGGATCTCCGCCGCGACGAGCGTGCCCGTCTCCGCCGCGCCTTCCATGTAGCCCTGATAGTCCTCGGAGCAGTGCTCGCCGCAGAAGTACTGGCTACCTTCGGCCGCGCCTTCCGTTCCGTAGAACAGCTGCCACTGGCCGACCTTGTAACAGCCGTAGCTGCCCTTGGTGTGCTCGTAGCTCGGCCAGTGCATGCGCACCGCGCTGTTCGGGATGTACTTCTCGGTGATGCCGGGCCAGATCTTCTCGAGCCACGGCAACACCGTCTGCGCTTGCGACTCCGCCGTTCCCGCGCCCATGTCTACACCGCGCTGCCCGCCCACGAAGTTCGTGAGGATTCCTTCGTTGCCATCTTGGCCACGCGACGTCGCCCACACGGTCTGCAGGCCCGAGCCGAGCTGACTCTCCGACGGAGAGTCGCCCACGTCGGTGATCACGCCGCCACCCGACATGAACGGCGCCTTCTCCCAATGGCGATCCGTGAACTGCATCATCAACTTCGCGTTCGTGCCGTACCCGATCTCGTTGATGACCGCGAGCTTGTCCTCCGACAGCTCGGAGGCAGCGAGGTCCACCTCGCGAAGACGCGTGAACGGAAGCGCGTAGACCACACGCGACGCCGTCACGGTGACCGCGCCATCGTCCGTCGAGAACGTGAGGTCGTAGCTGTCGCCGTTGGCGACCACCTTGGTCAGCGCGTGGCCGAGGTGGATGCTCCCCTCGGGGAGCTGCGCAGCGATGCGCGTGGGCAGCGCGTCGTTGCCTTCGTGAATGTGATAGCGCTCGTCGGAGTTGCCGAAGATTCGGAACGGATCCGGCTCTTCGTAATCGATGAGATAGATCATGTTCCACGCCGACTGCTCCTCGACCTCGAGGCCGTACTCCTCGAGATAGCTGATCTCGAGCAAGCGACGAATCATCGTGGTGGGTGCGAGGCCGCACTCCTCTTGCAAGAACGCCGGAATCGACATGTTGTCGATGCGCGCGAACTCCGCGTCGTCATCCTCCATCGCGACGGCCTCGGCCATCTTCGCCGCGACCGGGCGGAACGCGGTGACGATGTCGTCCTCGTCGAGGAGCATGCTCGCGCTCGGCGTGGGGAATGCGCCGTCGTGGAAGATGAACGAGTCCTGGCGCAGGCCATCGGTGTCGGCGACCAGATCGTCGAGGTGCAGCCCGAAGCTGTTGCACATCGCCATCATCACGAGGTGATCGGAATCGACGAGCTCGCCGCCCATCTCGACGAGCTGCCCGCTGTCCGCGTACACGCTGCGCTCCGTGTACATGCGGCCGCCGAGGCGCACCGACGATTCGTAGACGTCTGCACGAACACCCGCGAGGCGCAGGTAGTGCGCCACCGTGAGCCCCGCGAGGCCGCCGCCGATGATGGCGATCGGTGGGCCGTCGTCGGTGCCCCCGATGTTGTCGCCGCACGCTGCTGCGAGGGGAACGAGCGCCGCCGCACCGAGCGCGCCGAAGAACACGTCGCGACGCGATGGACCGTCGGACTTCTTCGCTGCCACTTCACCCGCCGCGTCGGGATCGAGACCTTGGTTAGCCGCGTGCGCGCGGCGCATGAGCCGACGCACGAGTCTGAATAGAGGCGATCGAGCCATAGGGCCCGACTCTAATGTCGCTAGCGAACGAGCACCAACATTTCGGTCTCCATGATCTCTTCGGCCCAGCGACGCTTGTAGTCCATCTCGGTGCCCAGGTCGTAGCGACCGATGCCCTCCTCCGCGAGCGCCACGATCTGGTGATACTGGAGCAGACCGCCGAGGCCAAAGCGCGACAGCTCGTCATCGTACGAGAACTGCAGTCCACGATACTCGTCGCCGGCGACCGCGCCGAGGATGTAGCCGACGTCTCGCCCCTCGAACCGCGCGAACATCGTGCGTTGCTGTCCGAGCTCGCACAGTCGAGGCAGCATGGCGCCATAGAACGCGCGCATCGGGCCCTGCGAGATGCCGACGCTCTCGTGCGACTTCCAGCTGTGCTGCTCCACCGCCTGGATCCGATCGTAGAGCGCCGCTGCTTGTGATGGAGCTGAGCGCACCGACTCGAACGTCACGCCCGCATCGCTCGCCGCGCGGAGCGACTTGCGGATCGATTTGCGCAGCTCGCGCGATCGCCGCGAGAGAAATCCGTCGACGCCACCTTCGAGGCTCGCCACGTGACGAAGCGTCGGCGTCCCGCGGCGTCGCTCCCAACGCGCAGGCATCGCCCTCTCGAGGGCGCGACGCTGCGGGCCGTCACCGGTCATGCCCGCGAGGATCGCGAGCTGCCAATCGCGACGCGCGGAGAGGAGCGCGACCACCTCCTGCGCGAGCGCTTCGGAATCCGCACCGGCGAGCGGCGATGCGAGCCCCCACGCGAGCTCCACCGGCTCGATGTACGGAAAGCCAGCGGGGTGGACGCCGCGCGCGGCCGCGAAATAGCCGTGCGTGCCGCGAAACGCGAACGGCGCGCGCGGTGGCATGAGCGCCGACTGCGCCGCGAGGATCCACGCGCTCGACGAGCAGAACCGATCGATGTCGGGTGTCTGCGCGATCTCTCGATCGAAGTCGTCGGCGTTCGCCGCGAGGTCGATCTGCTCCACCGACGAATCGTAGCAGCGCCACTGTTGTTTGAACGCCACAGTGGCTCGATAGCTACCTGCCTGTTCGTGCCAGGCATCCACCACCCCCTCGTCGAAGTCGCCGACGAAGATCACACGGCGCCTCCGGGCACGGGGATTGCTGACATAATGGCCCCAATGCGTTTCGTAGCGACGGTGATGGCGGGTGCCATCTTCGCAACCGGCTGTGCCTCTCAGAGCTACCGGATCCCCAACGGCGAGCTCGTGCGACTCGCCGCGATGCCACCCGAGCAACGCGCGCAGAGCGTGCTCGTCTCGCAAGAGCTCTCGGCGACGCACGTGGACAACGCAGAACCGGTGCGCGCCGACACCGAGATCATCTGGGTCCCACGCATCACGATCTACGGCGGTCACGTTCACGATCACCGCGATACGTACGGCAGAGGTGGCAGCGGCGGCGGCGGCGGTCGCTGGGGAAGCGGACCGAACGCGAGCGGTGGCGGCAAGAGCACCGGCGGCAGTAGTGGCGGCGGTAAAGGCGGCGGCCTGAACCTCGGCTCGGGCGGTGGCAACGGAAAGGCCGCCGCGATCGCGATCCTCGTCGTCGCCGTCGTGGCGCTCGTCGCGGTCGCGGGCGTGGAGGCATCGCGGTTCGACGGTTGGGTCGCGCTGCACCCGATGCACCCCGTTCACCTCATCGGCAAAGACGGATCGCAGGCGGTGATGCCGCTCGCGTGGATCGATCCGCAAGCCGCGGCGTGGACCGAGAAGGCGATCGTTCGCCCCACGGAGGGCCCGTGGCGCGAGCTCGGCAGACGACCGCTCATGCGAACCGGAACGTACGGCGTGTACGGCGGCTGGGGCTCGTCGACGTCGGCGACCGGTGAGACGGCGTTCGGCCCGTCGTTCGTGATCCAGGGCGGCTACTTCCCGCGCAACGACATCGGCATCGTCGCCAACGTCGCGTTCGCGTGGCGCGACAACCAGTTCGGCGGGACGCTGTTCGACTCGCGCTACTCGCTCGAGCTCCAGGTGTTGCCGCTCAAGGCAGGTCCGCTGCACGCGGGTGGCTATGGCAGCGCCGGCCTCGCCTATCGCTGGGAAGATGTCCCGGGTACGACGATCGAGGGCAACAACGGCAGCGGCTCGTTCGCCGGTGGCGGCATGCTGCAGCTCGAGCTGCACACGCGCATCGCGCTCACGGCGCGCGCGGGTCTCGTCGCGGCGCACGGCGATCGCCAGACCGACTTGCTGTTCGGCCTGTCGGTTTATTAGTCGTATGGGATTTCGCTAGCGAGCTCGCTAGCTCGGCGGCGGTCGCGAAGCGCTACTTCTGGTGCTTCGCCTTCCACTCGTCGTACGGCATGCCATAGATGATCTCGCGCGCCTCGGGATCGGAGAGCTCGACGCCCCGCTCCGTCGCGGCCGCCCGGTACCACTTGGACAGGCAGTTCCGGCAGAAGCCCGCGAGGTTCATGACGTCGATGTTCTGGACGTCGGTGCGCTCGCGAAAGTGCTCTACGAGCCTGCGGAACGCTGCTGCTTCGATTTCCGTACGGGTCGCTTCGGGAATCTCCGTCGCCATGCGTGCTGTGTAGCCCGGGCAGCGTGCTATGTCACCGTCGTGTCCGCTGACGATCCGTACCGCGAGCCCGCACCCGCCCTGCCGGCGTCGGTGACGGTGGTCGAGCGCGACGGCACCGAGTTCTACCTCGTCGGCACCGCGCACGTGTCGCAGAAGTCGGTCGACGAGGTGCGCGCGGTCATCGAGCAGGTGAAGCCGGACGTGGTCGCGGTCGAGCTGTGCAAAGGCCGCTACGACGCGCTCACCAAGGACAGCGCGTTTCGCGATCTCGACGTGTTCAAGATCGTACGCGAGGGCAAGACGCTGTACCTGCTCGCGCACCTCGCGCTGTCGGCGTATCAGCGGCGCATCGGCGCGAGCCTCGGCGTCAAGCCAGGCGCGGAGCTACTCGAGGCGGTGAACGTCGCCAACGAGAACCAGATTCCCGTCGAGCTGATCGATCGCGACGTCAACACCACGCTCAAGCGTACGTGGGGAAACATCGGGCTGTGGAAGCGCTCCAAGATGCTCGTCGACCTCGCATTCGCGGACGCCGACGAAGAAGGCGAAGAGATCACCGAGAAGACGATCGAGTCGATGAAAGAGCAGCAGGCCATGGCGCACATGCTGGTCAAGCTCGGCCGTCGTTATCCCGAGGTGAAGGGGCCGCTCATCGACGAGCGCGACAGCTACCTCGCCAAGAAGATGCACGACGCCGGCGCGGGCAAGAAGCGCGTGGTCGCCGTCGTCGGCGCGGCGCACGTGCCCGGCATGGTCCCGCAGGTCGGCCAACCGATCGATCTCGCCGCGCTCGAGAAGCTGCCGCCGCCCTCGCTGCTGTGGACGATCCTCAAGTGGCTCGTCCCGGCGCTGTTCGTCGCGGCGCTCGTCTATGGCTGGCGCTGGAGCGACAAGACCAACTTCACCGAGATGATGCTCGCGTGGATCCTGCCCACGTCGATCGGTGCGGGCGGCCTGACGCTGCTCGCGGGCGGCTCGATCCTGACGGTGCTGTCAGCGATCGTCGTCGCACCGATCGCGGCCATTCACCCGCTGCTCGGCACGGGCATGGTGACGGGCATCGTGGAGGCGTGGCGCCGCAAGCCGAGCGTGGCTGACTGCGAGCGACTCCCCGACGACATCCAGAGCTTCAAAGGCTTCTGGCGAAACCCGGTCACCCGCATTCTTCTGATCGCCGTGGCCTCGGGCATCGGGACCGCGGCGGGCTTCTGGGTGGGTGTGGGCTGGGTCGCATCTCTTCTGTGACCGTCACGGTTCTGCCGGCGGATCGTCACTAGATCGCGGCTCGATCGCGGCCCGATCGCGGCCCTCGTCGGAGTATCGTCGGCCCTCGCTGACCATGAGACGACGCGACGCTCTGAAGCGAATGGGTGGACTCGCTGCGGCTGCCGGCATGGCGAAGTTCCTGCCCGGTTGCGGTGACAACGTTGGCAGTGATCGCCCCGTCGGCATCACGACGTACGTCTACCTGATGATGGAGAACCGCTCGTACGATCACCTGTTCGGTGCGCGTTCGCGGTTCGAGGGCAAAGGCGGCGACGGCTTCTCCGAGTCGCTGACCATGCCCGCGCTCGACGGAACACCCGTCGCGCCATACGCACCTGAAGGTCGCGACGCGTCGTGCGTCCTCGATCCGCCGCACGGATGGGACGCGGCGCACGCATCGTTCAACGCGGGCGCCATGGATCACTTCCTTCGCGAGCATCAGCTCGATCACGGCGCGGGCTCCAACGAGGCGATGCAGTACCTCACGCGCGAGCAGGTGCCGGTGAGCTACGCGCTCGCCGACGCGTACACGATCTGCGATCGCTGGTTCTGCTCGGTGATGGGGCCCACGCTGCCCAATCGCGCGTACTGGCACGCCGCCACGTCGTTCGGCCTCAAGGTGAACAACGACGTGCTGAACATGTTCAGCGCGGGCGTTCCCATCCCCACGATCTACAACCGGCTCGAGGACAAAGGCGTCGACTGGGCCTACTACTACGGCAACCTCGCGGTCGTGTCGCTGCTCGGCCAAGAGGGCCCGTACAAGGTCGACCTCGGTCCCAACGACGGCACCGGACACATCCGCCGCTTCGGCGACGCGCAGTTCGGCGCGGGCCAGTTCTTCAAGGATGCGGCCGCGGGCACGCTGCCGCCGGTCGTCTACATCGATCCCGCGTTCGGCGAGAACGACGATCATCCACCCGTCCACCCGATCCTCGGCCAGGAGTTGATCGCCGCGGTCTACAACGCGCTCGCCAACTCGCCGCAGTGGGAGAACATCATGCTCGTCGTCACGTACGACGAGAACGGCGGCTTCTTCGATCACGTCGCGCCGCCGCAGACCACCGACGACACCGAGGAGCGCTTCGGCGTCGCGGGCTTCGAGCAGATGGGCTTCCGCGTTCCGACGCTGGTCATCGGTCCGTACGCGAAGCAGAACTACGTCTCGAGCGTGACCTACGATCACACGAGCGCGCTCAAGCACCTCGCCGACACGTTCGATCTCGAGACCCTGAACCCGCGCATGAGCGCCGCGAACAACCTGATGGACTGCATCGATCTCGAGCGGCTCGCCGCGGGCGACCCTGCGCCGCCGATCGACATCCCGCTGCCCGATCGCTTCGAGTGGCCCACCACCGCGCAGCGCTGCATGTCCTCAGGAGGCTTCCGCGTCGCGCCCGATCCCATCACCGAGTGGGCCGAGGCTAACCCGCACGGCTTCCGTCCGGAGTACGACCTGCGCGGCCAAACCAACGACCACAAGCTCATCTATGACTACGTGGCCCGCCAGCGCGCCGCGCGATCTCGCGGGTAATCAGCCGCTTGCGACACATGCGACGAGGGCCGTCAGGCTGTAACCGCTTGTGGCTCGTACGTATCTGAGCCAAGCTATCCGAACCGAAAAGGAGCCCTCGCCGATGAAGAAGATCGCACTCGCTATCGCCTCTCTCGCCCTCGCCGCCACGCCGGTCCTCGCGTGCCCGCACTCCGACCAGGCGGAGTCCGAGACCACCGCGCCGCGCACGGCCGAGAAAGAGAAGAAGGACGCGCCGAAGGCCGAGAAGGGCAAGGAAGCCACGGACACCGCGAAGAAGGCGGAGAAGCCCGCCGAGAAGAAGACCGAGAAGAAGACCGACAAGGTCTCGCAGCGCTAGCGCGTCGCGGACGATTCTCGAGAATCGATCCAATCGATCCAATCGCAAGAGGAGCTCGCTTCGGCGGGCTCTTCGCAGTTTCGGGCTCGCTCGCCGCTACACGAGAACGTCGAGCAACTGCGCGCGCGTCAGATATCCCTCGAGCGTCGCGGCGAACTCTTCGATGAGCAGGTCGAGCTCGATGGTCGCCTTGCTGGCCTGCACGCGATGCACGCGCCCCGAGATCGGAATCTCGGTCCCCGCGAGCGCCAGCACGCCGGTCACCCACGTACCCTCGGCGGGCGTGGGCGTGATCGTCGCCGACACGTGCGTGCGCGAGATGTCGGTCAACGTCGCCGTGGCGCCTTCCACCTTGAGCGCCACGGGCAACGCCGCCGGCGGCTCGACGCGATAGTTCACGCGCCGATTGGTCGTGATGAGCTTGTCGAGCGTGTCGTGCACCGGCGCCGACAGCTCGTTCTCCGGCGTCTCGAGCACGAGCTCGCGAAGCTTCTTGAGCTCCTTCTGCGTCGTGATGAGGTTACGCCGCATGTCACCCAAGCGGTTCTGATCGCGATGCACCTTGTCCGCGACCACCGACAAGAGGTTCACCAAGAACCGCACGCCGAGCTCCTGATGCTTGGCGAAGAACTCTTGAATGGTCTTGGCCCGCAGGCCCCACACCGTCGCGCCCGGCGTGATGTTCGCCCGCGTCGACCGCGGCAACCCGGTCAGCGCGCCGAGCTCGCCGATCAGCGCGGGCGGATACAGCCGGAACAGATCGTCGCCCGGCCGCTCGAGCACGACCTCGCCTGCCGTCAGCAAGTACAGATCCGCCGCCTGCTCGCCCACGTCGAACAGCGGCTTGTCTGGCGTGGCGGTCACCTTGGTGAACAAGGTGCCGAGCTGCGTCAGCTCGTCATCGCCGAATCCCTGGAACAGCGGAATCGTCCGCAGCTCGTTCACCGTCGGTGCCATAAGCACACCATAACACCGGAACCCGGTCGCAAACGCCGTTGTCCGCACGAGGTGTACGCTCGCTGCATGCGTCTCTCTGCGTCGGTCCTGATGCTGCTCGCGGCCTGTAGCACCGATGCGTCGAAGCCGACCACGCCAACGCCAACGCCAACGCCAACGCCATCACCATCGCCCGTCGCGCCTCCGATCGACGCGGCGGTCTACCCGCCCAACACGTTCGCGACGCTCGCCGAGGCGCTCGCGGCGATCATCCCCGACGACGCGCGCGTGATCGGCTTTGGCGAGCTGCACGCACGCGTCGATCGCGCGCAGGTCCGCTCTGCCCTCTCGCACTTCACGGAGGCGCTCCCCGTGATCGGCGATGACATCAGCGACTTGATCGTCGAGACGTTCGTCGTCGATCCCAACTGCGGCAAGACCGCCGAAAAGGCGACGAAGCAGATGGAGACCGAGGTCAAGCGCCCGGTCGAGACCAAGTCCGAGATCACGCTGCTCGCTGACGCGGCCCGCGCGAAGAAGATCCAACCGCACGCGATGACCCTCACCTGCGCGGACTACAAGACACTGGTCCCCGAGAACGAGGTCGATCCGCTCGCGATGCTCACGATCACCACACGCGAGCTCACGCGCATCGCCTCCTCCGCCGTCGCCCACCGCAACAAGGATCCCGAGCACCGCCCCTGGATCGCCATCTACGGCGGCGCGCTGCACAACGATCGCTTCCCCGATCCCGCGGTCAAAGACTGGAGCTACGCGGCCGCGATCGACAAAGTCACGAACGACCATTACGTCGAGGTCGACCTGATCGTCCCCGAGCTCGCGGCCGCCGACGCCAACTCGCAGAAGCAGCCATGGTTCTCGCTCGTCGAGTCCGCGAGCGACCGCCTCCAGATCTTCGAGCGTAACCAGCGCTCGTTCGTGGTCATCCTAGCGAAATCGCCATCGCCCTCACCGACCAAGTGACGCAGACGATCCTCGCGCGCGTCGCGGAAGCATGGGCGCTCGCCGCTGCGATCCAGCTCGTGCTGTGGCTCGTGCAACAGCGCACGAAGAGCGCGGGCATCGTCGACGTCGGCTGGGCCCTCTCGTTCGCGCCGGTCGCGCTGCTGTTCGCGTATCGCTCCACCTCCTGCGCCTGCGCCTGGGGCGTGCTCCTCGCGATCGTGCTCGCGTGGTCGCTGCGCCTGGGCCTCTACCTCATCGCGCGCGGCGCCGCGTCGTCGCCCGAGGAGGGCCGCTACAAGGATCTGCGCGCACGCTGGGGCGCCGCGGCAGCGTGGAAGTTCTTCGTGTTCTTTCAAGCGCAAGCGGCGCTCGTGGGCATCCTGTCGACGGCCTTCGTGGTGCCGTTCGTCGTGGAGCCCACCTCCGTTTCGTTGTTTCGCGCGTTGGGCGGCACCGTCGCGATCGTCGGCATCGCGGGCGAAGCGATCGCGGACGCGCAGCTCGCGCGATTCAAGCGGGAGAAGCCGGGCCAGGTCTGCGACGTGGGCCTGTGGTCCTGGTCGCGGCATCCCAACTACTTCTTCGAGTGGTGCGTGTGGATCGGCTACGCCGTGTACGGCCTCGCGTTCGGATCGTGGGGCTTGATCGCGATCGGCGGACAGCTGCTGATCGTCGCGAGCATCTTCGGCGTCACGGGCATTCTACCGACGGAGAATCAGGCGATTCGATCGAAGGGCGACGCATATCGCGCGTATCAGAAGCGCGTGAGCAGGTTCATTCCGATGCCGCCGAATCGTCGTGATTCGGACGTGTAGCGGATCTCCGAGATCGCCGTTCTACCCCGGTTCTACCCCGACCTGTCGGAGGCCTGTTATAGGCTGGGTGCCATGATCAAGGTGCACGAGGCGGCGGACGGAACGAGGACGTTCCAGGTTTACGAGCGGGCTCGGGTCCGCGAGAAGAGCATCAAGATCTACGTCGGATCGTTCGCATCGCGTCGCGAGGCGGAGTTCGCGCAACAGCAACACCGGGTCACGCAACGCGGGATCAAGGCCGGCGAGCTCCCGGCCGCCGTGGACCACAAGCGCACGATGGGCGACGCGCTCGACGCGTGGCTCAAGGCGATCGAGGACCAACGGTCGCACGCCGAGTACAAGAGCCGCATGAAGCTCTACGTGCGGCCCACGTTCGACAGCACGCCGCTCGTGAAGATCACGAAGCCGAAGCTGATCGATCTCCGTTCGTCGCTGAAGGAGCGCGAGGAGCCGATCGGCAACGCCACGATCAACACGTTGTTCGCTTCGTTATCAGCCGCCTACAGCTACTTCATCGAGCAAGGTTGGTGCGCGGAGAACCCGCTCAAGTTCATCCGCGATCTCGAGGTTACCGAGAAGCCGTTCGTGTGGCTTCACTCCGCCGGCGAAGTGCAGAAGCTGCTAAGCGAGTGCAACGACAACATCCGAACGCTCGTGGCCGTCCTCGTCGGCACGGGCATGCGCCTCGACGAGGCGCTTCACCTGATGTGGGTCGACATCGATCTGCAGCACCGCGTGATCCACGTGCACCGCGGTCGCCGTGGCGCCCCGAAGTCAGGCCGCCTCCGCCACGTCCCGATCTTCGACTCGGTCCTGACGGTGCTACGCGAGATGAAGCTCGCGAAGGGTGAGAACACCCTGCTCTGGCCCGGCGCGAAGCGCGACAAGTTCGACGAGCAGCTGCCTCGCAACAAGACGAGCGTGTTCCGTCCGTTCAAGGCGGCGGTGCTGCGCGCCGGCGTGAACAAGAGACTCCGCCTCCACGATCTTCGGCATACGTTCGCGGGGCTCTTTCTCGCGTCGGGTGGCGACATCTTCAAGCTGTCGAAGATCCTCGGCCATTCCACCGTCGCGATCACGCAGCAAGTCTATGCGCACCTGCATCCGGACGCATTCGCGGAGGACTACAACCGCGTCTCGTTCGCGATGCCTGACAAGATCGGCGTAGTCGTCAAACTGCACGGATAGCCTCTTACATCAGCGAGCGGCCTGGGACTGGGTCGCAGCCTTCGTCGCTTGGTACAACGACGAGCACCAGCATAGCGGCATCCGTTTCGTCACGCTGACCCAGCGTCACGCTGGCCACGACGCAGCAACCCTCGCGCACCGCGCCGAGGTCTCCCGCAACGCGCGGCAGCGCCATCCTGGCCGCTGGATCCGCACACGCAACTGGTACCCGATCACCACCGTCCGCCTCAACCCGAAGCACGAGCGCCGCTCGCAGGCCTATCGTTCTTCTCGATTGGCAGCAGCGACGTAGGCTTCAGCAAGGGCCTCCGGGGTGATGCCGGGGGGCACAACTACCTCTGCATTGTTTCCCACGTCGACGAACAGGACCTCGTGGTTTATGGGGACTAGCTCTCGAAACCAGCTCGCAAGCCGAGCAGCGCCCTGGATGGTCCCGTCGATTGCAAAGCCAGTTCCTTTACTACTCAACTGGCCTTCCCAAACGGCCGCATCGGGATCTTCCCACCTCAGAGAGAAATCACTCGTCTCCTCTACCTCCACAACCACAGCGTTCGGCCATCTTCGTTCAAGCGCGGCGCGAAACTGTGCAGCGGTGGTAGTCCAGCCATCAGTGACGACGGTGAGCAACGTCATTGCCTGACGACAACCTTGCCAGGAATCTTGTGTTTGAGAAGCAAGTTCTCGAAGAAAGTCACCACACGTTGCTCGTTCACAATCACTGTGAGTGAGGTCAACGGCGAATCGGGTGACTTGATAACGGCAGCGTAGCGAGCGAACTCGTCGTCGATCTTCGCCGTCATCATGTCCAGAACGCTCTGCTTGATCTTCGCTCCCTCGACGTATGGACTTTTGGGGTTCTGATTGAACTTCGTGTCCACCGCAGCCGCGGTCGTTTCGTCGACCCCGTCAGCCCATACCTTCTTCCCTCCCCCCGTGATCTGATGCTCTGTATCGCCACAGTGTCTGATCTGGTACTTACCTTCGGGTGTGTTCGGCTCCTTGACGGGCTGTGTGTTCAACGTTGCCTTCCATGCCTTGACTGACTCGGGCGAGCCCTTGACGATCTTGATTGGCTCTGGTGCAACGTCGGTCGCTGCCGGTGATCCCTTCTCTCCGTCCGTCGTCGTTCCGCCGCCCTTTCCGGCGTTCTGGGTCGACATCAACAGCTGGGCGGCCTTCGGAAGGAGCACGACGGTACCGTCCGCGAGTACTGCGATCTCACCGCCGGCGACCACGATCCGGCGCGCCGTGCCGCCACCAGCTGTCGCCGCCTGCAACATGCGCGCGCCGCCACTGTTGCCGCCGGACGGCGTCGGCAGCTTCTTTCCAAGCAGGTACGTGAAGATCATGAACAGCACGCGGAAGCCAGCGCCGCCCATGCGCTTGCCGAAGTTCTCGGCCGCGATCTCGAGCTGCCCCATCGTTTTGGCGTGTTCGCTCTCATCGCTGACCCCGCTCCACGCACGCGCGAAGTTCAGAATCTCCGCCATCGAGAACACCGCGAGGAGCGCGATCGTCAATGCGGCGGCCGCTGCTTTCGAGAAGATCGGCTCGGGGTTCAGCCAGAGCGCGACGTAGATCGCGATGCTCGCGATCGTCGTGACGTAGAACAGCGGGTCCGAGAACAGCTCCTTCGCCGCGTCCTTGAAGCCCGCGGGGAAATACTTCCATGACAGCTTGATCGCCATGCGCCGCTTGTCGGCTGCAGTGATCGTGAGGTCCGTGCGCCCGCTGTCCTCTTGCACACCGGGGAACTCCTTCGCGTAGTCCTCCCACAGCTTTCGTTCCCAATCGTTGAGGCTGTTCCATGACTCCGCGACCGCCGGATCCTTGATCCGAGTAGCGACGTCGACCTGCGAACCCTTCTGGACCGGATGGAAGCGCTTGTACTTCTCGAGCGTCTGACGAACCTCGTCGATCGTCATTCCCGTCTTCGACGTCGTGCCCGGCCCACCGGTGATCTTGTCCTGGTTCTCCTGCACGAGCTTGGCCCAGTCGAGCCAGGTCGGTGCGGTCTCGGCACTGCTCGGGTCGTTCGCGCCTGGTGTCTTGACCTTGCGAAGCGCCTCGAGGAGCTGCTTCGCTTCCTCGAACGTCAACGTCACCTTGGGCTGGTTCGTCGGACTCGTATTATCGATGTTGATACCCAGCTTCTCGAGCTCCTCGATCTGCGAGGGGTCGTCGACCTGGATCGTGATGCCCCCTTCCTCCTTCGGGTTGGCAGGTACCTGACCTGTCTGAGGGGCAGTTGGCGTCGTGGCTGGACCGGTGCCGCTGCCGGTTCCGCCGCCGAGACTCTCTTGCACGACGACGATCGTGAACCTTGGCGCGAACACGAGCGTCGACGGATCCGGCCGGCCCGTGTACTGGAGAACCAAGCGCCCCGTCAGCTTCTGGATCGTGATGTTCCCGCTCCCGCCGCGCATGGGCGTACCCTCGTAGGTACCGGTCGGGATCGACGTCTCTTTGAGGCGATACGTGAAGCTGTCACCGAGCTTGGTCGAGACGGTGACGGAGCCACCCCCGCCAATCCCGATCATGATCCGCATACCGATGACCTGATCACCGCGCCGAAACGACTTCTCGTCGACGGTGGGCTTTACCCCGCGCTTGGGACGAAACGCGGGCGCGATCGGCGCGCCCACGGCCGGCCAGGCCGAGCGGCCGGCGATCACGCGCGACGAGAAGTTGTCAGCGTCGCGCTCTGCCGTGGCCGTGTTGCCACGCGGCAGACCGCGGCGCGTCTGCTGGAGCGCGTGGCCGACTTCGTGAGCGACGAGCTCGCGCCCGCTCGGCGTGTGTGGGGCGTACGCGTTCCGCCCGAAGTACAGATCGCGTCCGATCGTGACCGCCTGCGCATCCGCGTTGTCGACCGCGCGGGCGGCGTCGGCGCCCGTGTGAACGCGCAAGGCTGAGAGGTCCTCGCCCGTACTCCGCGCGAGCAGTGACCGCGAGGTGCTGTCGAGTGGAGTGCCGACGCTTGTTGCTGGCCTCACGAACGTCGGCCGAAGTTTCACTGGCTACCGCCACGCAGATGGCCACCGTCTCGAGCCGCAACGACAAGGGCACGCGCCTCCACCTCCGGAAACGGGAGCTCGAGCTTCGCGAACTCGTCGCGCGCCGCGATCAACACGTGCTGCATCTCGATCGGCACTCCATCGCGGTAAGCGTAGAACGCCGCCTTCAGTGCAACGTTCCTGATGCTCGCGCCAGTCAGCTGCAAGCGTGCGAGCTGCGCCGGTTCGATGCCGTTCGTCGGTGCGTCGGGTGGGAACGCTTTCTGCCACAGTTGCGTTCGCAGCTGAACGTCGGGAAACGGGAACGGAATCACGAACCGCAGACGACGTAAGAACGCGTGATCCAGGGCGGCCTTCGCGTTCGTCGTGAGGATCGCGAGCCCGTGATAGGCCTCCATTCGCTGGAGCAGGTAGCTGACCTCGAGGTTCGCCCAGCGATCGGTCCCGCGCTCGACTTCGCCGCGCTTCCCGAACAGCGCATCGGCCTCGTCGAATAGCAGGATCGCGCCACCTTGTTCTGCCGCGTCGAAGATCCGCCGCAGTCGCTTCTCGGTTTCGCCAACATACTTGTCGACGACCTGGCTCAAGTCGACATGGTAGAGGTCGAGCTTTGCCTCGTGTGCGAGGACCTCTGCCGCCAGCGTTTTGCCGGTGCCGCTCGGACCGCTGAACAGCGCGGTGATCGCCTGTCCTCGGCTCTCTCCGCGGGCAAATCCCCATTGGCCGTGGACCACATGGCGATCGCGTAGCTGGTGAAGGATCTCCCCGAGCTTCGACTGGACCGCTGGTGACACGACGAGGTCGTCCCAGCATGCGGCCGGGTCGATGCGGCGTACGAGATCGTCGAAGCGCGGTCGCGCGCGCACGCGCGATAGCTGCCAGAGCTCGTCGGCGAGTGTGGCATCGTCCGCGTGTCGATCGCATGCCGCAACGATGCCTGTGATGTCATCGGGTTCGAACCGAAACTGATGTGCGATCCGTGCGAGTGCGATTCCGATCCGAGTCGCGTCTTCGCCGAGCGCGACCTCCCAGTGGAGGGTTCGCTCCGCCGTCGTCGCGCGGGGAACCTCGACCTGCGAATGACTGCGCCGCGACAACGGAATGGAATCGGGTGCGGAGACGACCACGAGCCCCTCACTCGCCTCCGCGAACGCGCGCGCGGCGGCATGGACGTCGGGAGAATCGAGCGGCTCGACTTCGATCATGGGCACCACACCGGCGAGCAATGTCTCCCGCTCGCACCTCCGGACGATCGCTTCGAACTCGATGCTCGAGACCGCGAGCGCGCTCGGACGCAGTCGCAGCAACGACATCCCTTGGGTCGCCGCCGCGGCCTGCGCAACGGCCACCCGAGTCGTAGAATCACCTCCGATGAGCTGAAGCACTCCACCATCCACCAGGAGCCGACCGAGCCGATCGGCCGCTCGCTGTTGTTGTTCGCCGAGCGGGATAGTCGCGGGAGATCCCACCATGCATTGCGACACCCGCTCGTCGATCGCCGGCACCCCGAGCACGAACAACAGGATCCGCTCGTCGAGCACGATCGGGCTCGCGAGCAAGTGTTCCACAGCGATCAACCGGTAGCGCCGCAATGGCCCCTGCGGCGACAAGGCGTCGAGATGTCCGCCTTCGAGAACCTCGAGCGCGCGACCAAGGCTGAACGGAGCATGCGCCCCCGCAAACGCCGCGTTCGTCGCGAGCCCGGCACCGATCGCGATCACGTCCATCTCGAACGGCGACAGATCGAATGCGCGCTGAAGCGCCGCGAGCGGCCCGGTACACGCCTCGCGCGGCTTCGCCTCGTGGCCCGCGAGGCGCGCCGCGATCCGCTCGAGCTCTGGCGCGAGACACTCCAGCATCAGGGCAAGACCAACGATTGAGTGACGTCGTACTCCGGCGGCGACTTCTTGTAGTCGGCTATAACGACCGAGTCGATGCCATCGACGCGCACGCGAAGATAGACGGGCGGTGCCGTGCCGGTTCCGCCGCTCGGCGGATCGGGCACCGTGAATACGAGCGCGTTACCACCACCGATCGTGTCCGTGGGAATCACGCGTCCGTCGATGATCAGCGAGACCTTCTGCTCCGGGCGTACATCGGGCGACAACGTCAGCGACAGCACCGCGAGCGTCGGGTCGCTCGAGATCTTCGTGATCGATGCGATCTTCGGAGCTAGCGGCACGGGCAGCGCGTTGGTCGTGCGAGTGGGCGTGCCCGGCACGTCGACGGTCACCGTGTAAATACCCGACGGCCAGTTGACGTCGTCGTTCGGAATCGCGACCTGGAAGCTCGTCGCATCGTGTGGTGCGTTGACGACGACGGTGTTCGGAGTCGGAAGGAGCGGATGCGCGAACCAGACGACGAGCGGAGATCCAGCGAGCACCTTGCCGTGGAGCGTCAGCGCTTCGCCGACGCGCGCGGCGGGACGGTCGAGCGATCCTTTGAAGTGATCGAGCGATGGATAGGCAGAGTCGAGCGTCGGCGAGACGACCACGCCCGGCTCGCGCGGCGGTATGCCTTGCGGATGTCCGCGTGTGAGCACCGGAAGCTGCGCGATCTTTGCCGCGGTGCTCTCGATGAGCACGATCGACACCTGGTAGCAAACCGAGAGTCGATATGGCCTCCCGAAGCCGGTCCACAGCTTCGAGATCTCCTCGGGACCGAACGGCTGTGGCCGGATCCGCACCCGCTCGACCTGCTGCCAGACATCGTTCCCCGGTAGCGCGAACCGGAGCTGGTCGCGGGTCAGCGTCGAGCCATCGTGCAGCATGAGCATCGCGCGACCGAGCATGCGGTGCGCGAGGAGATCGTCGTCGTTCGCGCCGTACGCGGTGAGGACGTAGTAGAGGTCGAGCGAGAGCGGCTGCTGACCGCGCTCGCCATCGTGGACGTTCGGCAGGTTCATATTGCGGAACGTCGGGCTCTGCTGGAGCTGGTAGAGGAACAGGTTGAGCTGGTTCCGCTTGTCCATCGGGTCCCGTGCGAGATCGAGCGAGCGCACCGAGCAGTACGCATCCGCGAGATCGGGATCTGTCGGCGGATCGCCGGGCAACGGCGTGCCGACGCTGTTCAGCATCTGCTGCAGCGCCGACGTCACGGCTCCGATGGCAAGCGTGTTCGACATCAGTCTTCGAGTTGCACCATGACGAACCTCGTGGGCTCGCCGCGATCGAGGCCGATCGGATCGGGATGGCGCTTGTCGTGCACGCGCAACTCGAGCTCTGCGGGATGCTCGCGTGCGACCTTGAAGCGCAGCACGAAGTAGCCGTCTTTGGCGCTCTCGACGTCGTCGAGCGGCTTCCCCTTGCTCGGCGCCACCGAGAGCTTCACACCCTCGACGGGCTTCCCGGCCGGATCGCGCACGAAGCCGTAGACAATGGTCTCGCCGGCACCGGCGACGGGCGGCGACTTCGTCGCCATCGTGCTCTCCATCGCGAGCGTCGTCGCGAGCTCGGCATTCGCCGCGAGCGCGGCGTCGAGCGCGACGACTTCTGACGCCGACGGTCCGAGCTTGGCAGCACGCCGGTCCCGCACACGCTTCATCATGTAGCCGCGCGCGACGTGCGCATTAGCGAGGCTCGCGAGGTTGGCAGCGCGGTCGGCGTCGGCCTTCTCGAGCGGTGCGAGCACTGAGCGCGCGAGCGCCGTTAGATCGATCGTGGTTGCGGCTGGCCTGCGTGCGCTCATGGGTGAAGTACTCCGGTGAGAGTGCCGACGAGGTTCGAGAAACGGCTACACAGCCCCTGCCCTCGCCGCTCGATGTTCGGACTCGCGATCGCCGCGACGGTCGAGTGAACGTCGATGCAGTGGTCCGCAGTGTTGTGGGTCGTGATGTTCGTGTGGCCCCACGTCGATACCGAGATCGGCCGATCCGGATCGATGAAGCGATTGTTGTGCACGTGCGTCGCGATGCCCGCGATGTAGACCGGCGGGATGCGATGGTCATCGGTGACGCGGCTGAGGAAGTGATTCCCCGAGACCGTCACGTCGCACAGCGCCCTGATGTAGACGGCGAAGCTGACGTTCGACACGCCGCCGTACGTGACGACCTGGTTGTCCGCGAAGCTGATCGAGCCCGGTGGCGCGAACGCTGCTGCGGGCACGACCGGCTGCATCACGATGTGCGCTCCGGCGAGCTCGGCGTCGGAAATATCGTCGAGCGCCACCGTGCGGTTTCCGACCCGAAACGCGGCTCGCGGGCTCACGACGGCAAGCGTTCTATCGCGCAAGCCGGCGAACGTCGGCAACGCGAACCCCGCCGCGCTGCTGTGATTCGAGATGGAAACGTTGAGGACACCCGCGAATGCCGTGCCCGTGTACTGCGCCGTGATCGCGTTGGCGACGACGGAGAAATGACCGACACCCGACATCACCAGACCCATGCCGCGGTGATGGACCTCGTTGTCGTGAACCGATGCGGACAGGCGACCGGCCGTGTTCGCCTGTCCTTCGAGTGGAGGCACGAGGCCGAGAAGCGAGATGCCGGCATTCAGCACGCCAGCGCCGGCGCGCACTGTCGACGGGCCGTTATCGTAGATGCGATTGCACGAGACCTCGACGCCGGCGCCATGTTGTACGCAGATGCCGCCGGAGCCGAGCTCGGTGCGCCGTCCGCTTCCGCGAATCTCGTTGTCGCGAATCGTCAGGTCGCTCGCAGCTGCGAGCGAGATCACGCCGAAAGCGAACGTCGTCGCGCCATTCGGCCCCTCCCCGACACCGCGAAGCATGTTGCCGACAAATCGATTCCCGACGATCTCGAGGCGATCGACCGCGATCACACCGAACGTCGGGTCGGAGAAGTGTCCGATCACCCCGACGCCTGCGATCCCCATCGTTCGAATGTCATTGCGATGGATCCGAATCTCCGCGAGCGGATCGCCCGCGATCCACGGCGGCTGCGCGGCGGGTGGTACCGGGAACACCACAACGCCAGGACCGCACCCGACGCAGTCGGCTGCGAGGACGTCGTTGAACACGTACCCGTAGCGCACGCCCGGTCGCACCGAGAGCGCGTGGATGCCGGTTGCACCGACCAGGATGGTCGACTGCTCCGCGTGGCCGAGCATGATGCCGTGGCCCGAGCCGCCTGCGATCTCGTTGTCGAAGACATCGATATCGAGACAGCCGCCGCGCAACCAGACACCGCCGAGCGCCGTGTACTCGCCAGGCTTGTCGGTCGTGACGACCACGACGTTGCGCTCGATGCGGCACTCGACCGTCTCTACGGTGATCAGCGACCAGCTGCTGACCTTGTTCGGACACGAGACGTGGTTGCGCACGATCTCGGAGCGCGTTCCTCCGAGGATCTCGATGCCCGCTCGGCTGTCCGCGATCACCGTGCAGTCCGCGACGCGCATATCCTCGAGGAACGGAATCGTCGGTTGATTCCACTCGATGCCGACGGAACCTGCCGCGGCATCCTCCTCGAGAAAGATCGCGACTCCCTGATAGCCGGCCTCGACTTGGAGCTTCTCGATCTTGATCCCGCTCGTGTCGAGCACGTGGATCGCGGGAGGCGCAGCATTGAACTCGCCGGGCGCGGGTGCCGCGACGAGGCGAGAACGCGGCCCGCAGCCGACGATCTCGACGTTGCGCCGGAAATGGACCTTCACGTTCTCCGTGTACGTGCCGGGCAGGACGCAGACGCGACCGCCGCCCGCGGGAAGCGCGTCGACGGCCGCCTGAATCGTCGCGAACTCGCCGTGGCTCTGCACGCCGTCACCGACAGTGTGCGTGCAGCAGCCGTCGGTCGCGGTGATCGGATGAAGCGCAACGCGGCAGTCCTCGATCGTCGCGCCGTTCCCGCTCCACATCAGCTCGGCGAGCGGGACGCGATGGTGGTGAACACCGAACGGCGCAGCCGCGTTCAGTAGCGTCGGCGGATTGTCGAGCCCGGCGCGGACAGGGAACGTCCAGAAGTCCCCGGGCACGTAGGGGCTTCCGGCAAACTCGAGCCGAATGCCGTCGCGTAGCTCCTTCGCGACGCCTGCGGGGAAGTCCGCGATCGGGCGAAGCCCGTTCCACAGGCGGAAGAACCACGTCGGATCCGTCGGGTCAGAGGGATTGGTGAGGGCGCCGGGATCGATCGGCGCGCCGAATACAGCCGGCGCCGACAGATCGAGCTCGCCGCTCGCGAGGTCGAGCGTCGCCGGAACCCCGTACGCGACGCGCCAGTAGCCTGCGTTCGTGTCGAAGACGTGCGCTTCGAGATAGAACGACGTCAGGCCGGACCGCAGGATCGCCTGATCACCGGCGCGCAGCGCCAGCCTCTTCGTCGTGGCATCGTACGCGCCGCGCCCGACGAGCCCACCGTTCCACTGCGACCACTTGAAGCTCGCCGTGCCCGAGGCAACGTCGGCGATCTCGATGCGGTAGAGGTCGTGCTCGAGACCCGTGTAACCGCCGCCTTCGACAACGGGGCAGTCTCCGGAGGTCATCGTCGTCGGAGCGATCGTCACCGTGAGCTTGCCGCGCTGGTCGAGCACGTCGTTCAGGTCGAGCGAGCGGCAGGTCTCACCAGCCGCCATCCGGCGAAGCCGCAGCGCGTACGCCGTCTCGACGCGCTCGGCCGTATCCGGACCACCGAGCGCGGGCTCGATCAGATCGATCGTCGATTGGTAGCCGTTGAGTGCGCAGCGCCAGACTTCGAGAACGACCGCATCGCGCGTACCGGCCGCCGCAGCGTCTGTTGGACGGGCCCCCAGCCACGTCGCCGTGCGCGTCACCGGCTTCGTCGGAACCCCCTCGAGCTCGACGAGCAGACCATCGGCCCACGCGATCCCTGGAAGGAGGCCGAGCGTGATCGTTCCCTGCGCGTGGAGCGCGCTGATCACTCTCCATGCGTCGATGTTGTCCGCAGGGATCGCGGCGATCCTCGCACCGAACGCGGACCGCGCCGCGAGGTCCTGCCAGCGCGAGCCGAGCAACGTGTGAGCATTGACGTCGGCATCGAGGAGGATTCGCCCCTCCTGCGCGAGGATCCCGACTTGATTCTTCGGGACCTTACCGAACCACCGTGAAAAATCGCCGTGCATCTCTACCTCACGTTGCAGGAATCAGCAGTGGGCGAACGCCCACGGGAGTCATCTCTCGGAGCCGGATCGACAGGTTCGCCCAGCAATGCGCCTCTAGAAGGAAGCCGTACGCGCCCATCTGATCGTCGTCGGGTCCGCGGTTCAGGATCCGCGAATCACACGCGAGCGCGAGCTGCGCGTATGCCGGGTGCCCGAACACGTCGCTCGTGAACACGAGGCGCGCATCGGGGTGCTTCACGCAGTCGCTGTTCTGCGGCAGCCGGTCGCCGGTGTTCGAGAACCAGCAGAGCTTGAGACATCCATGCTGATCGTCGTCGACGGTGAGCGTGCCCGTGAAGATGCCACCGCGACCGGAGATCCGGCGCACGCGGGTCTGACCGATGATCGTCACGCCGTCGATCTGTGTTCGCGCGGCGTACGGCGTGGTCACGCCCGCGATGGCCGGCTGGAGCCGATCGGTCGCATCCACGATCGAGCTCGCGAGCGACACCGCGTACGCGTCGGCCTCGACGAACAGCGAGCCCGTGATCGCGCGAGTGAGGTCGATCGTCGGAACGAGATCGAACGCGTCGAGGTCGGCCGGCGTGAAATCGTAGTCACCCGCGAGCCGCATCGCGGCGCGTGCGGGTGCGCGTGCGCCGTCGATCGAACCGTCGAGCACGCGATGTCCGCCCGGGTCGAGCGTGCAGCCACGCAGGTCGAGGCCAGCGATCGCGACGCGCGCGATCAGCGGATCCGCAGCGGCGAGCCCACCGGCGACGAGCCTGATCCCGTCCATCCGCACGAGCGTCGTGACTGCACGATCGTCGAGCGTAGCGGTCACGAACCTCAGTGGTTGCGCGAGTCGCACGATCGGCCGTCGCTCACCGGCCGCGCGCAGATAGAGAGGCCGTCCGACCACGAGCTCGCCGGCGCCACCGACGTTGTTCGCGTCGAGGTCGTGGATCTGATCGTCTGCAAGCTCGATCACCAGCGGGACAGTCGTGATCGTCGCGAGGTCTGCGAGCGCATCCTCGAGTGTCGGAGAGCCGGGCTGCCCGTCGATGACGACGGGTGCCGGCAACACGGGCGTCTCGTCGCGCACCACCGAATGCGCCCCGACCGGCCCGACGGCGCCGTAGTGGTAGCCGATCGCGAGGTGTTCGACGAGCAACTCCGCGCTGGCCTGCGATGCCGCGCCGATCGCGATCCGACCGATCACCGGATCGATCGCAATCTCGTTCGCTGCGAGCGGTGGCGCGAGCCCGCCTTCCCACGCGCACAGGTTCGCGCCGCGGATCGTCCAGTCACGAGGCAACCCGAGCGGGACATAGAGCTCGATCGGATGTCCGCCTCGATCGATCGGCTGCGCCGGGTCGTACTCGCTCACGCGGACGTACGCCGACGGGTTCGCGACGCCGATCGGTTCCGCCGGCTCGGGCCCGAGTCGCGTGCGTACGATCGGTGCGGGCTGCGCGTCGAGCGGAGTGAGAAGCACCGGCCGCCGATCCGGGTCGTACGTCGAGCGCCCGAACAGCTGCACGGGTCGCGCGAGCGGGTGGACGTAGAACCTCGCGACGAACACGCCACCTGCCGACACGATCGCCGGCGATGGCGTCGCGAGCCGCCGCTGGAGCTCGATCGCGTAGCTCGCGAGTCGCCACACGAAGATCGCGAGGTTCGGCAGGTTGTGCGCGAGGCTGTGCGGCCGCGCGATCGACACATCCGGGAAGCGGGCGAACCTGTCGTACGGCGTGTCGATCTGGGAGAGCACCGCCGGATCGCGAATCGTCGCGAACCCACCGCGGATCACGGTGTGTCGCCCGAATGGCGGCTGTGCGTACGCCGGTGCACCGCCGCGATCGGGACGCTGGTGGTTCAGCGCCTGTGCCCACACGAGACTCTCGCGTAGCTCGACGGGATGTGCCGCCCACCCCGTGAGGTCGTGCGCGAGCCGCTCGATTGCACCGAGAGTCCCCTTCGCGCGCCGCAGGAAGACCGTGTCGGCAACGTCGGCGCGCAGCGTCCGCGGATCGCCCGCGAGGTGGCTCGTCCCGACGAGGTCGCCGATGTACGGGATGACCCACGGCGCGCACGTGTCGATGAAGAGATCGTGATAGAGCGCCTCGATCGAATCCTTGACCGTATCGAACGCAGCCTCGACCGGCGCGAGGTACGCCTGGAGCGGCCCGCCGAGCTCCGCGTCCTTGATCTTGTGGAACGCCGGCAAGCGCTCGAACAGCTGCACGCGCTTCATGCGCCCTCCATCACAGAGTGCAGCGCGAACGGACCGAGCTGCAACACGTGCGTCGGTGCGCACGCGACCACATCGGCGCGGGTGGGCGCGGCCGGAACCGCGAGCGTCGCCGGGTCGTCGGCGAGACCGAGTCCCCCGAAGGTGTTGACGACCGCCCAGCGCACACCATCGACGTTCTGCGCGACGCCTTCGATGCGCATCGCGTACTCCGCCTCGCCGAAGTCGCGTTGCGAGAACAACGCCCGGACGGCCGCGCTTGCAGCGTCGCGCACCGGCTGCGGGTCGAAGCTCGCATCGATCGCGATGGTCAGGTCGAGATGCGTGTACGCGAAGCCGCCGGGAACGATCACGATCGGATGGCGCTGTGGCCCGCGCGTGCGATTCGCCGCGACAAGCGACGCGTGCGCGTCCGCGAGCTCGGCAGTGCGATTCGGTTGCATGAGCAGCGTCACCTGGATCACCGACGAGCCATGCACGATCGCCCAGCGAGCGCGTGCACGCGCGACGCCGCCGATCGCGAGCGCCTCGGCTTCGATATCGGTGATGCTCACCAGCCGATCGAGCGTCTGCACGCGAGCCGGCGCCGCGATCTTTGCCGTCGCGGCAGCCTCCGGTTCGCTGCCGCCGGCGACGACACCGACGAGCTCGACGTCAGTGACCTGCGGTACGGTCCGGTCTGCGGACGGCCGCGCATCGTCGGCGAGTGGCCCGTACGCACCGGCGCCGGTGCGATAGCGAACGCTGACATTGTCGACGCCGGATGGAAGTCGTGCGCCGGTCTTGCCATCGCCGAACTGCACCCACGACTTGCCGGTCTCGTCCTGTCGAACGATGTAGACCTCCGCATCGGATGGCTGTCCGAACAGCACCGGCACGTGCTTCCAGATCCGTCCAGCGACGATCACCTCGAGCTCGGGCGCCCCCGGTGCGAGGTACGTCAGTGGTGTCTTCGGGATCGCGAAGGACTGGAACGACGCGCGATCGTCGCCGCTCCCTAACACGACCGGTTTCTCGCGCTTTCCTTCCGTGACATCGGCGAGGTTCCCGACAACGCTCGTCGCGTTTCCCTCGCCGAAGTCCGCGACGTCGACGTGCCGGTCGAGGATCACGGTCGCGCGATCGCCGTGCGGGAGAACATCGAGTACGGTCGCCGTGTACGAGGGCTTGCCGGCTGGGAGGATCCCGATCCGGCGCTCCTTCAGATCGAGCGGGCTCGTGCCCCAGTAGACGAGGTGCGTCGTCGGAGCCGGCACGTACTCCCATGCGGGCTCGACGGTGAACGGCTCGCCGAGGACGGTGTCGACCTGCCCTTGGCGGATATCGAACCGGCCGCCGCCGCCGATCTGGAATCCGAGCTTCTGCGCGAGCGTGACGAACGTCGCCGGCACCACGAGCGATCCGTACTTGACCGTCACCGAGTGCGCGTCGGCGACCTGCGCGAGGAGGAACCACGCGACCGACCGGTTGCCGTACGCGGTCACCTCGCCGAGGTTCCGCATCATCAAGCCGGCGGTCGCGACCTCCTCGTGGATCTCTTGGTGGGGGCGCACCACGATCTGGATCGCGAGTCGGGTTCCGAGAGCGAGGTCGTTGGCTCGTGGCTCGATCGCGATCTGGTTCGCGGCTTGCGCGGGGAACGACTCGGCGAACGTGCTTCCCAGAAATCGTTCATATCCGACGGCCTCGCCGTGCGGAACGCCGCTGGCGTTGACCGTCACGTGGATCGGCGGCGCCGTGTGTCCGACAAAATGGGACGTCTTCCCGAGCTTCACGGCGGTCAACGTGCGCTGAGGAGCGGGTAGCTTCCGGATCGGCCCCTTCAACGTCAACACGCTGCGGCCGTGCCACGTCTCGACGGACTCCACGATCACCGTCTCGCCGTAGCCGAGGTGCGCGCCCTCGGGGCCCATCACACCGACTGCGATCCGGTCGTTCTTCTGGAACGTCAGTGGCGTGTCGCGTGCGACGACGAGCTTCCGCGTGCCGGCCTGCATCCAGCCGGGCGCTTGCGGTCGCACGAGCGAGAACTTCGACAGGTGCGGCAACGCGACGACTTCTTCGCTCGTCGCGAAGTCCGCCTGCTGTGGATCGGATGCGAGTGTCGCCTGCACCGCGACGCCCGCGGGAATCGTGACCGGCTTCGTCCCCGAGACAACGAACGCGACCGTACCCTTGCCACCGAGACCCGGAGTCAGCCGGTACCCGGTGAGCCGCACGAGATCCGCGACGCTCTCGCGCCACGCGGCGGTCCGCAGATACGCCTCGTTCGCGTACGCCTCCTGATACGCCGCGAGCGAATCGACGAGCAACGCAGCGCCTTCATAGAGCGCAATTCCTGGATCGTCGGCGCTGCGATACGTCCATGCTGCGAGCGCCTCCGTACGATCGAGCTGCTCGAGCAGCCAGCGTCGCGTGGTCCCGTACGCGCCGATGCGATACGCGATTCGATCGAGCCCCGCGCGATTCGTGATCTCCGCCGGGAACGCCGCCGGTTCCTTGCACACGGGCTTCTCCGGTGGCTTCACGTTCGGCCTCCGGCGAGCACGAGCTCGATGAAGCCGTGCTCCATGTGATCCGGATCGTTCCTGACCGAAATGATCTCGTTCGCCGCGACCTCGACGACGCGACCATCCCCAGGTGACGCGGCGTCCCAGCGAGTGATCGCGAGCTTCGCGATGTGCTCGACACCCGCGACACGCACCATGCGTCCCGCGATCTGGCTCTCGTGCAGCGCTTGCCCGAACGTCCAGTTATCGGGGTGGAACAGCCCGAGCCTGCCATCGGGCGTGTAGCCGTCGGAGAGCTCCTCTAGGATTACGAACCGTACGTCTTCAGGCCAGACATCGTCGCGCAAGCACACGGTCAGTGCGATGCGCAGCGGCACGTAGACCGGCGGGCGGATCTCGAGGTCCTCGCCGATGAGCCGCAGCGGTTCGAGGTGTGCCGCCACCTCCGCGGCAAGTTGCGGATCGAGAACTTCACCACCGAGCGGATCGATCGTGACGCGCACGGTGCGCCAGCTGCCCGTCCACATGTACTGCGCAGCCGCACGCTGGACCTTCTCGATCTCCTCGGCTCGCGCCACGTAGTCCGCGAGCGTCACGGCGCGAAGCTGGTGCGCGCGGTACGCCTCGGGTGCGTTGCGGCGGATCTCCGACGCTGGCTCGGGTGCACGGCCATCGATGGCGTCGAACGGATTCCACACGCCGACGATCGAGGTGCCCGGCGTGACGATCACCGTCAGCCGATCACGGCCGATGTTGCCGTCGAGACCGCGCCCCGCGCGCCACGTGGCAGTCACTGCCGCATCGTCGGGAAGCGCCTTGCCGTTCATACCGGTGCCGAACCGCAGCACCGAACGCAATTGCTCGTCGGTCTCGATCGTAAAGTGCTTCTCGGTGGGGTCGCTGTGGACCAAGCTCACCGTCTCGGTCCAGTCGTTGTCGACACCCGCCGCCGTCACGACCTCCACCGCTACCGTCGAGCGCGTGGGCGTCGCGCCGTCTGGTGGCGTCGCCGTGTAGAGGACCGGCATGTCCGCGCGCAACGGAACGAGACTGCCCCACCGTGTCTCGATCGGCACGAGCCCGCTCTGCGTGACGATCGCACCCGAGGTCGCGCGCACGAGGTTGCCGTGAAACAGCGAGACATCCTCGTAGCGCGGGTGCTGCGGAGACGCCGGCTCGACGAAGCAGTAGTCGCTACGGAGCGCGTCGTCGCGCCGCCACGTCACGCGCACGATACCGGCCGTTGGCGCCTGCGGATCGGAGACGCGCGTCGCACCGGTCAGACGCAACAGCTGACGACGATCTAGATCGCGGCTCGTCGCGCTACCGGTCACCGGATCCCTTGTCTGTGCGACGACGAGGCGCGGGGGCGCGAGACCCGAGCCGTGCTGCAGTTGCCCTTCGGTCTGGGCGACATAGGCGTCGGCGTCCGTAATCGTCGCGAACGCGAGGTCCGCCGTCGTGTCGCCGGCAGCAAGCGCGGTGATGACGTCGCTCCACGTATAGAGCCGGATATCACCCAGCGCGACGCGAACGGGGGTGCGCTCGACGCTGACGAACGTCGTGCCGAGAACCGCGTCGGCATGCGTCGTCACTGCGAATCCCGCCGGCAACACGGTGTCCTGTGAGGTTCGAAGCGCGAGCATCGTGCTCGCCTGATTCCCTTCGTGGATGTAGTAGTCCACGAGCCGTGCATGTCGAGCGAGCGAGACGCGTTTACGCGCCGTGGCGAGGTACGCCTCGTTCATCACGCGATCCTGCACGTCGGCGAGCTCGTCGGCGGCGGCGGCGAACAGGTCGAGCAGCGTCACCGAAAGATCGGCATCGCTCGTCGGGACCCAATCCGGCACGCGCTTCTGCATCGCGACAACGAGCGCGTGGCGGAACGACTCGTAGTCGCGCGCCAGCGAGTCGAACGGCGGAGCCGCCTCGGGCTTCGGCGATGGTGTCCAATCGGGTGCGCAGTCGATCGAGAAGCAGCCGGGACGAAACTTGAACGCGATCGACGAGAACAGTGGATCGATGTTCGCGTGGTCGATCGAGAGCGTGTACGTCGAGTAGTCCCCGATCGGTGCGACCGCCAGGATCAGCGTCTGCGGATTCGCGCCTTGCGCGATCGACGTCACCTGGACGAGCCCCTGCCCCGGCCCACCGCGCAAGCGACTACCGCCGGTGATCGGGAACAGCCGCCCCGGCGGTGTCGGATCCGCGAGGATCGCTGCGACCTCGTGAACGTTCCAGAACGCGACCTCGAGTACCGCGTGGGCGGAGGCGAGCGTCACTCGCACCTGCCGCATCCCGTTGAGGGCGCTCGCCTCCATCGCACGCGCGCGGTCGACGAGCGCGGTCTGATCACGGAACGCCATCAGTCCTGCCGCCTCTCGAGCTTCATGACCTTGGTCAGCGCAGAGCCGACCGCACGATACTGGAGCAGCACCTCGATCGCGGACTCGCGCTTCGTCACGGTGAGGCCGAGCACCTCGACGCGCGTGCCGAGCCACTTCTGTAGTGCGTCCGCGACCACGGCCTGCGTGACACCGAGCGTGGCGTCGCTCGTGTTCTCGAAGACGAGGCGTCGTAGGTTCGTGCCGAGCTCGGGCAGGAACAACCGCTCGCCGAGGTTCGTGAGCAGAAGTTGCAGGAGCTCGTCGCGAACATGCGCATCGAGATCCGCGGGCGCAGCGGTGCGGCCATCGGGACCGATGCGAAACGGGAACGCGAGGTACGACGGGTAGCCCTTCATCTGCCTGACACCGGTATCTGCGTGGCGTTGACGAGTGCGGTGCCCTGAACGACGCCATTCGCGTTCTTGCAGACACCGACACTCGTCTTCACGAGGACCTTCGTGCCGCCGATTCGTAGCGCGCTCGCACCCGCAGTCCACTCGACGGTGACGCACGGACTGTAGGTCGCCCCGGCGAAGAACCCGCAACCGATCACGTCGTGGACGTCGGACTCGAGGAGCATCGCTGCGCCGGCGGAGCTCGTCGTGTTCGACGTTCGCAGGACCACCGTGCCACCGTGCATGCATCGCACCGTGCTCTGAACGGTCAGCGCCGGGAGCATCAGGTCACCTCCAGGTTTCCGTCGTTGACGTTCACGGAGGCGTCCGTGATAACGATCGACTTGCCGCCGACGGTCAGCGTGATCCTGTCCTTCGCGATGACGATGCTCGGACCTGTCTCGCTGCCGTGCTCGAGCCGGAGCTCGTCTTTGTCGTCGTCGAGGACGATCTGGTGACCGCGGCTCGTCGTGATCACGCGGACCTTTTCGGTCGCGGTCGCGGGCCGTTGGTTCTTGCCCCACCAGAACCCGGTCCAGATCGGCAGCCACGGGTGCCCCGCTTCGAACTCCACCCAGACTCCGTCTCCCTTCTCGGGGAGAAACATCATCCCGTGGTTGTTCCCGGCGAACGGGACCGCAGGCTCGATCCAGACCGACTCGGTCTTCTCGCCGAGCACGGCGGGAATGAACGCCCGGATCTTTCCGAGATCCGCTCCTGTGCCGACGGTGCTGACGATGCCGCGATACTTGCCGTACAGCGTGCCCGCCTGCTGGCGAAGCATTCCTGCGATGCGGTCTTGGGGATCGAGCTGCGTCATCAAAACACCCCCGGTGGCACGTAGTCGCTGCCCTGCTGGGCAATCTCTGCCGTCGCGTTCGTCACGAGCGAAAAGTCTTGCCGGTACTCCGAGCGACCGAGCGTGTGTGTCACCTCGCGCACGATGAAGTTCGTGCACAACCGCTCCGGCAGTCCGCTGACACCGACGACGTCATACGCGCGAAGCACTCCGTTGTAGCAACCGTAGCGGACCGAGCCCTGCGCGCTGATCGTGTAGCTCGATCGTTGCTGCCACCGCGACACGATCTCGGCGACGTTGCGGAACGCCGAGACGTTCGGCGGCAGGAGCGTGACACCGAGCGCGTCGAGGCTATCGATCGCCGCGAGCCTGCCGAGAAGATCGACGGGCGGATCGACCAACTCCGGTTCCGTCGACGGATCTCCATGAACGGGACCGGTGTCGTTGCTGGACCACTTCGAGCGCAGCGCCTTGCCGTGGGTGACATTGTCGATGTCGAGCTGCATGCCCTGGAAACGGGTGGCTTGCGCGACATCGTTCCGCGCCGTGAAGCCGTCGACGTTGCGATCGCCCCCCGCGAGCATCAGATCCGGAGTGAGCGTCCGGTGGACCGCACCTGAATGCACGGCTTGCTCGGCTTCCGTGTACGCGGCTCCGTCGAGACCCTCGGTGGATGCGTTCACTTCCTGACCCGTCCGATTCGTGGAGCCCCGACGATGCG
>JAEYYV010000354.1 GCA_023428295.1 Pseudomonadota bacterium | reverse complement strand
TCGCGTAGCCCTTCGTCGACTGCACCTTCGTGATCGCAGCGGTCAACGTGGTCTTGCCGTGGTCGACGTGACCGATCGTTCCGATGTTGACGTGCGGCTTGTTGCGGACGAATTTTTCCTTCGACATGTTTCGTGTTTCCTAGGCGTGCTTGTTCGGCGACTTGTTCGTCAGGTCGTTACGGATTTGTTGAGGAAGCTCGGCGTAGTGATCTAGTTCCATTGCGTGAGTCGCGCGGCCTTTGGTGCGGGACCGGAGGTCGGTCGAATAACCGAACATCGAGGCCATCGGGACAAAACAGGCGACGGTCTGTACACCAGGCCGTGCGGTAATTCCAGCGACTTTTCCACGTCGTGCGTGCAAATCGCCGAGGACTTCACCGACGTGCTCATCAGGGGTTACGACCTCGAGGGACATGATCGGCTCGAGGATGGTCGGAGATGCCTTGTTCGCCGCTGCGACAAACGCCTTGGACCCGGCGACCTTGAACGCGTAATTGTTGGAATCTACAGGGTGATAGCTGCCGCCGACGACCTGGACCCGTAGATCGGTCATGGGGTGGCCAGCCAAGACGCCACGCTCGACGGCCTCGGTGATCCCAGCCTCGACGGCGGGAGCGTGCTCTTGGGGGATGTCGGAGATCGATGCGCGGTTCTCGTAGACATAGCCGCCGCCGCGGTCTGTGGGCTCGACGACGACCTTCACGTGGCCGTACTCGCCGCGGGGTCCGTTGGGGCCGGCGGCGACGCGTACGAAGCGGTTCTCCCCCTCCGCGGTGCGGGTGATCGTCTCGCGGTACGCGACCCGCGGGTTGCCGACGCGGGCCTTCACGCCGAACTCGCGGCGCAGGCGATCGACGACGATCTCGAGGTGGAGCTCGCCCATGCCCGAGATGACGATCTGCCCGGTCTCGGCGTCGGTCCGCACGCGGAACGACGGATCCTCGATCGCGAGGCGCTCGAGGCCATGCACGAGGCGACCGTGATCCTCGACGGTCTCCGGCTCGACGATGACGCCCATCACCGGCTCGGGGATCGACATCGCGTCGAGGAGGATCGGCGAGCGCGGATCGCAGAGCGTGTCGCCCGTGGCGACGCGCGAGGGGATCGATCCCGACGAGACGATCGCGCCGATCATGCCGGTCTCGACCTGGCGAATGTCCTCGCGGTGGTTCGCGGACATCCGCACGAGGCGATGGATGTGCTCGAGGCTGCCCTTGGTAGCGTCGAGGACCGAGTCGCCGACCTTGAGGCAGCCGGCGTACACGCGAACGAACGTGAGCTGTCCGCCCTGCTCGTCCGTCTGCACCTTGAACGCGAGCGCCGCGAGCGGCTGGTCGTCGCCGATGGTGCGGACGATCGTGGGCGCGCCGGCGGGATCGTCGACGGCGCGGCCGCGCACTTCGACAAAGTCATCGGGTGCGGGCAAGAACTCGACGACCGCGTCGAGCAGGTTGTGAATGCCTTGGTTCTCGAACGCGCTGCCGACGAGGACGGGCACGCCGCGGCGAGAGTCCGAGTGGCCGAGCGTCACGCGGCGAAGCGCGAGCTTGATCGCGTCGCTGGTGAGCTCGCGACCGGCGACCCACGCGGCCATCAGCTCGTCGTCGAGCTCGGCGATCGCCTCGAGCATCGTCTCTCGCGCGCGGCTCGCCTCGGGGACGTGCGCGTGCGGGATCGGACCGTCCGTGAACGTCGCGCCGAACGCCTTCGCATCCCACGTGCGCGCCTTCATCGCGACGAGATCGATCACACCGTCGAAGTCGGGGCCCACCCCGAGCGGCAGCTGGATCACGATCGGGTGCGCGCCGAGGCGAGCCTTCATCTCCTCGACGACACGCACGGGATCCGCGCCCTCGCGGTCCATCTTGTTGATGAACGCCAGGCGCGGAACCTTGTAGCGATCGGCCTGGCGCCACACCGTCTCGCTCTGGCTCTCGACGCCGGCGACCGCATCGAACACGGCGATCGCGCCGTCGAGGACGCGCAGCGAGCGCTCCACTTCCATCGTGAAGTCGACGTGTCCTGGCGTGTCGATCAGGTTGACGACGTGGCCCTTCCAGCCAAACGTCGTCGCGGCGGCGGTGATGGAGATGCCGCGCTCCTGCTCCTGCGCCATCCAATCGGTGACGGTCGAGCCATCGTCGACCTCACCGATCCGCGACGTCGCGCCCGTGTAGAACAGGATGCGCTCCGTCGTCGTCGTCTTGCCCGCGTCGACGTGCGCCATGATCCCGATGTTTCGGGTCTTGGCGAGCGGAGCGGTCCGCGTATGTGACGAGAGGCGGGTCGTCATAAAGAGCCTGGTGGTTTGGGCGAGTCGCCCACCTTCCGAGCCCGATCGGTGTCGGGTTACCGCGCTGCGATTACCAGCGGTAGTGGGCGAAGGCGCGGTTCGCCTCGGCCATCTTGTGGACGTCTTCGCGCTTCTTGACCGCGTTGCCACGGTTCTGCGCGGCGTCGACGATCTCGTTCGCCAGGCGGTCCATCATGGTCTTCTCGTTGCGGCCGCGCGCGTACTCGACGAGCCAGCGCATACCGAGCGCGAGCGAGCGATCCGGGCGAACATCGACGGGGACCTGATACGTGGAACCACCGACGCGGCGGCTCTTCACCTCGACGCGCGGGCGAACGTTCGACAGCGCGCGCTCCCACACCTTCAACGGATCGTCCTTCGCACGCTCGGCGACCATGTCGAACGCCTTGTAGACGATACCCTCGGCGACGGCCTTCTTGCCGTCGCGCATGATGAGGTTCACGAACTGCGTCACCTTGCGGCGCATGTCCGTGGGCGCATCCGTGTACTTCGGATCCGGCAGAACCTTACGCTTCGGTACTTCACCCTTACGCGGCATACTCTTCTATCTCCTACTACTTGGGACGCTTCGCGCCGTACTTGCTGCGCGACTGCTTGCGGTTCTGCACGCCCGTCGTATCGAGGGTGCCGCGGATGATGTGATAGCGAACGCCCGGCAGATCCTTCACGCGGCCACCGCGGATGAGGACGACCGAGTGCTCCTGCAGGTTGTGACCTTCGCCCGGGATGTACGAGGTGACTTCCATCTGGTTCGTGAGGCGAACACGCGCGACCTTGCGCAGCGCCGAGTTCGGCTTCTTGGGGGTCGTGGTGTACACGCGGGTGCAGACACCGCGCTTTTGCGGGCACTGCTTCAGGGCCGGAGACGCGCTCTTCGTGCGCATCTTCTCGCGTCCCTTTCGAACGAGCTGATTAATGGTCGGCATCTAGATAACCAATCCGCGATAGCGGTGATGGGCGGGCGTAACGGAGCGGTGGACTTTACGGATCTACCCCGGGCTGTCAAGGGTGTTGGCGCACCCGGTGCTTACCTCAACGTCCTCGGATCTGGTCGATGCGGGTGAGTGATGCAACGTCTTCAACTTCTGGCGGCCGTTACCGCCTGTCTCTGCCCCACCCTGGCGCATGCCGACGGGTGGCTGGTGGTCGAGGCGCCTGCGGCGATCGCCGTAAGCGACGCCCAGGCCGGTGTTTTTCGGCCGGGCGCCATGCCCGCCTTCGGTGCGTACGCCGACAACGGCTGGCTCGCCCTCGGTGCACGTGCCCGTGCCGGAATCCTCCGAAATGGGCCGAGCCCGGGCAATGGTCTGGCCGATCCGGGCGTCGGCGGCCTCATGACCGCCGGCCTGGCCATGCG
>JAEYYV010000350.1 GCA_023428295.1 Pseudomonadota bacterium | reverse complement strand
TCGCGTAGCCCTTCGTCGACTGCACCTTCGTGATCGCAGCGGTCAACGTGGTCTTGCCGTGGTCGACGTGACCGATCGTTCCGATGTTGACGTGCGGCTTGTTGCGGACGAATTTTTCCTTCGACATTCCTATTTCTCGCGGGCTGGGTTGGATGTGTTGTTGGTGGAGCCCTCTGACAGAATTGAACTGTCGACCCCCTCCTTACCAAGGAGGTGCACTGCCACTGTGCTAAGAGGGCGGATTCGGTTTCGGCGCTGCGGTTGTATCAGAAGTTAAGAGAGCGTGGAGAGAACGTGGAGCGGGCGAACGGGCTCGAACCGTCGACAACCAGCTTGGAAGGCTGGAGCTCTACCAACTGAGCTACGCCCGCAAACAGAACCTGGAACCAAGAAACATAAGACGTGGACGAAGGTGGATTCGAACCACCGTAGGCTATTGCCGGCAGATTTACAGTCTGCTCCCTTTGGCCGCTCGGGCATTCGTCCGGAAACTCGATCTAGTTGTCAGTGCTGGCGGTGGGACTCGAACCCGCGACCTCCTGATTACAAGTCAGGTGCTCTACCAGTTGAGCTACGCCAGCAGGATCGCTCGCCTTAGAAGGTAGAGGGCAGACGTATAGATGACACGTATCTAAGCGTCAAGCCTCCTCCGATCTTCTGCTCGCGAAAAATCGCGGCGGCGAGATCAGGAGAAGTGACCTGCACCGACGGAGAATCCGCCCGTTTCTCCGCGACGTTGCATGACAACGCGGCCCATATCTTCCAGCTCGAGCGCCGACGCCAGGCGCAGAAGCTCCATACCGATCGGGGCGTTATGCGATGCCGCGAGGAACGCCGCGCGCACCGCCGCGTTCTTGATGTAGCCGCCCGACAGCTCGAACTCCCGCGCGAGGATCTGGAAGCTGATGTCCTGCTCGATCGGCGCTTGCTTCGGCATGAAGGTTCGCCACAGGCGCTCGCGCTCCTCGACTTCAGGGATCTCGAGGCGTAGGTGCAGCGTGAGTCGGCGCTGGAGCGCGTCGTCGAGCGATGCGTCCTTGTTGGTCGTGAGCACGGCGACGCCCGTGTAGCGCTCGAGGCGCTGGAGCAAGTAGTTCACCGCCATGTTCGCGTAGCGATCGTTGGAGGTCTTCACCTCGGTGCGCTTCGCGAACATCGAGTCGGCCTCGTCGAACAAGAGCACCGCGTGCGCGCGCTCTGCTTGATCGAACACCTTGCCGAGCTGCTTCTCCGTCTCGCCGACCCACTTCGAGACGACCTGACCGAGATCGACTTGGTAGAGATCGAGATCGAGCGCTTGCGCGATCAAGCCCGCGAGCATCGTCTTGCCGGTGCCCGGCGGTCCGGAGAACAGACCGATGAGGCCCTTGCCGTAGCCGATGCGCTTTCCGTAGCCCCACTGCTCGTAGACCACGTCGTAGTACTTCTTGCGGCTGATGAACTCGTTGATGCGCTCGAGCTCTTCCTTGGGAAGAACGAGATCGCTCCAGTTCGTCGACGGCTTGATCCGGCGCGCGAGATCACCGAGGTCCGAGCGCAAGCGGCGCTCGACGCCGGTGCGCACCTCGCCGTGCGTGGTCTTGCGCTTCGCCGCCGACGCGACGGCGAGCGCCTCCGTGCTCGAGCGAACGATGTCGCCGGGCGTGAGGTGAAAGCCCCGCGCGATCGACTCGAGCGAGAGATCCTCGCCGCGCATCGCTTCGGGGATCGCCTTCATCCACAGCTCGATGCGCGCATTCTCCGACGGCAGCGGCAGCGTCAGCTCCTGCACCGGGTGCTCCGTCGAGATGCGCGGCGGCTCCGAGGCGTCGACGCCGAGGATCAGCGGCGCGGGGAACTGCACGAGGCGCTTCACGAGCTCGGCGGCCGCTTTGTCGAGCAGCTCGGGCGGAATCGGACCGATGTACAACGTGGCGCCGCGAATGAGCGCCTCGCGCTGGATGCGCGGGAACAGCTCGTCGAACTGGCCCTTCTCGACGAGGTTCGGATCGAACGTGACGAGCGCGCGACCGCCGTACGCGGCGATGCGTCCCGCGATCGTGCGCTTGCCCGCGCCCGACGCGCCGTTCATGACGAGCCACGGGCTGCGCTCGAGCTTGGTGTTGGCGGCCGCCTCGCACAGCGCCGTCACCTCGTCGCGCACCTGCGGATCGAGGACGAGGTCGTCGAGCGTGGGGGTGTCCCACGTGATCTTCGCGTAGCGCGTCAGCTCGGGCGCGAGCTGGCTGCGCGCGGCGAGCGACGACAGCAGATCGAACGTGGGCCGCAGCGCGCGGTGGCTCACGGAGCCGAACGCCTCGGCAGACTCCGCCGACACGGCTTGGATGAGCTTCCAGTGCAGGAGCGGACGCTCGGGATCGACGACGTCGAGGAGCTCGACGCGATCGGTGCGCTTCAGGCGGAACAGCTGCCCGATCAACGCGAGGTCCACGCCGCGCCGTCCCGCGGCGGGCCCGCGGATGACGTTGAACATCTCCGCGAGCGGCGGATCCACGTGCGGCGCCATGATCGTGACGAGCGCTTCGATCTCGAGCGGCTGGAGCTTCAAGAACTCGACGAGCCGGCGAATCGGCGCCGCCTTGCGCAGCGGAACGAGCTTGGACTCGGCGTCCGAGATCAGCGCCGTCAGCTTCTCCTCGTCCTCGGGCTCCGTCGCGGTCGGTCCGACGCGCGAGATGCGCCGTGCGGTGAGAATCGACTCGACCTCCGCCAACGATGGATGTCCCGGTTGCGGCCGGATCTGCGCTTTCTGGAACGCGCGAAGCGCGCGCTCGGCGATGAGCCAGATCCGGTTCAACTCCCCTGCGAGCCACTTACTGGCCGCGTCACGCTCGTCTGCTTGCGATGGCAGCATGCTTGGCCGGCGATACTACCAGCCCTCGACGCTCCGCGTGTCGTGCGCCGACGATTTGCCCGCGCTACTTGTCGGGCTTTTTCCCGCCGCCCTTCCCCGACGGTGGAGGCTCGGGCTTCTTCGCGGCGGGTTTGTCCGCCTTCGCTGCTCCAGCCTTCGCCACGTCGGGCGCCTTCTTCGAATCCTTGGGATCCTTCGGATCGGCGGGCGCGTCGCCGCCCTCGCCCTCGCCCGCGCCATCACCGGCACCGCCACCACCGCCGCCGCCGCCACCATCGTCGTCGTCCTCGAACGGCGTACGGCGGTTGGCCGAGAAGAACATGTAGTCATCGCCCGGCGGGGTCTCTGTCGCCGCGTTATCGCGCGCGGTGTCCGGGATGAAGTCCATGGTGAAGCTGCGCTCGAGGTTGTCGTCTTCCTTCTCCTGCACCTCGGGGTCACGGAGATCGTCCATCCACTCGAGCAGCGCCTCGGGCTGCGCGATACCGACCTGCACCTCGAGGACCGCTTGGGCGACACGCTCCTCACCCTCGGCGCGCTCGGCCCCCTTCAGCTCGTCCTCGAGCGCGTCGAACTGAACCTCGGGCACCTTTGCCTCGACCTCCTCTTCCTTCGGCTTCAGGACGAACTCGGACACGTGTCGAGCCTAGCACCGATTGCGATAGACTCGGCCCATGAAGGCGGGAAGCCTCGTCGTCGCTGGCGACAGCACTCTCATCGCGATGATCGAGGACGACCGCGTGACGGTCATCGATCTCGCGACGATGCGTGCGCGGGCGGAGATCGGGCTGCCCGGCGCCATCGAGGACACCGATGTCGCTCTCGCCGGCGTGCCGTCGCGCCTGCTCGTGGTGACGCGCACGCCGACGGAGACGCGGCTCTTCGTCGTGGATCCGACGGGCCCCGAAACGATCGGAGAGGCCACCACGCGCGCGAACATGCGGCTCGGCGCGGTCGGCCAGGATCACGTGCTGCTGATCGGCGCGACCACCGCGCTCGTCGATCTTCGCAACCTCGAGCGGCCACCGTCGACGCTGCCCGTGCGCGGCGCCGTGACCGCCGCTGGCTCGATGGGCGAGTCGCGCATGGTGCTCGTCATGGCGGGCGCGCTCGAGGAGTGGGACGCCGCCACGCGTGCGCCGGTCAAGCGCATGCGGCTCGATCGCCCGCTGGATCTCAACGTGATCGGCGGCAGCGAGCGGCGGATCTGGATGGTGCACAAGGCGGCGCCGTCGCGCATCGAGGTGCTCAGCTCGCAGACCAAAGCGATGCGCGCGATCGAGCTACCCGAGGCGATCGAGCGGCTGCACGTGCATCCGTACGTCGACGTGCTGCTCGCCGTGGGCGCTACGTCCGCGTACGTGGTGCGTCCGGATCGCGAGCAGTTCACGCGCATCTCGGGCGGGCCGTTCCACGACTGCGTGTGGGGCGGCAATCAGATCGTCGCGTGGCCCGTCGATAGCTTCCCGCAGATCATCGCGTCACCCGTCGAGCTGAAGGATCTGAGCGCGGAGCTCGATGTCGACGACGCTCGCGCGGCCGAGGAGCGCACGCCGGAAGACGACATCCCCGTCGCCGTGCGCGCCGAAGCGGCGACGCAGAACCTCCGCACCACCGTCGCCACGCCGACGTTCAGCGAGCGGCTCGCGAGCTGGCGCGCCAAGCTCGACGAGTCACGCGCGACGCCGCCGCCGGTCATCCCGATCCCGATCGACGATCCGGGCGTCGAGACCGCCGCGCAGATCCTCCAGCCGCGCAGCGCGGGCGGCTGGCGCGGCGAGGTCGCGACGTGGACGCGCGCGATCGTCGGTCGCTCGCACCGTCCGATGCCGTACCTCGATCCCGCGGTCCTCGACGAGCTCCTCGCGCGCTTCGAGCTGCGCACCGACGTGCGCCCGGCGATCGTGCTCCTCTATGGCGCGCATCTGATCGGCGATGCAGGCGTCTCGCGCTACGACCTCGCGAGCGTGATCGAGTGGCACTGGGACGCGCTCGCGACGGGCGCGCTCGCGACCTGCCCGCTCGTTCGCGCGACCAAGGATCACGTCACGCTGCTGCGCGAAGCGTGCTGTGCGCTCGACGAGGCGCCCCCGCGGCGCGGAACGCTCGTCGGCGCTGGCACCGGGGCGCCGGGGCGCTCGGCGCTCGTGGCGCCGCCGTCGGTCGACGCGCACGCCATCGCGGCGTGGGGCGAGAAGCTCGCGGACGCGCCGCTGTTGGTGCC
>JAEYYV010000345.1 GCA_023428295.1 Pseudomonadota bacterium | reverse complement strand
TTCGAGTATACCGCCCCCGGCGGCTCGTTCCCGCCCAACGGCTACGGCCTATACGACATGGCCGGCAATGTCTGGCAGTGGACGTCGGATTGGTATCAGGATCACGCCCGGATCGACAGCCCGTGCTGCACCGCTTCGAACCCGCGTGGCGCGACGCGCGAGGACAGTCTCGACTCGAGCCAGCCGGGTGTGAAAATTCCGCGCAAGGTGACGAAGGGCGGTTCTCACCTTTGCGCGCCGACTTACTGCCGGCGCTATCGCCCGGCGGCCCGCATGGCGCAGCCCGTCGATACCTCTATCTCGCACCTGGGTTTTCGCTGCATCAGGCGGGGTAGTCCCGAGGGGTGAAGGGCGATCCTGATCGCAGCGATCGAGGCGCGGTGCGGTATGCTCGGGGCCTTTGCGGCGCTGGTGGGCAGGCATCCCGACGACCGGCTGGCGAGTTTACACCTGAAACGGCTCCTGAACGGGGCGAGCGGATCAAGAATCGTTTTGGACTCACCAGGTGCGACCGCTTCCGGGGCGAAGCTGCTATGACGGACGCGTCCGTGATTCTCCCCGACCGTCCAGATGACATCCTCCGCCCTCGAAATCCTCAAGACCGTCTACGGATATGATGCGTTCCGTGGGCCGCAGGCGCAGATCGTCGAGCATGTGATTGCCGGCAACAACGCCTTCGTGCTGATGCCGACCGGCGGCGGCAAGTCGCTGTGCTACCAGATCCCCGCAATCGCGCGGCCCGGGATGGGGCTCGTGGTTTCGCCGCTGCTGGCGCTGATGGCGGACCAGGTGGCGGCGTTGCGGCAGGCGGGGGTGAGGGCGGCGGCGCTCAACTCGGACCTGCCGCCCGAAGAACGGCGGGCGCTATGGCGGGACATCTACAGCGGAGGGCTGGACCTGCTCTATGTGGCGCCCGAGACGCTGCTGCGCCCGGAGGTGCTGGAGCGGCTCGGCCAGGCGCGGCTGTCGCTGATCGCCATCGATGAGGCGCATTGCCTGTCGCAATGGGGACATGACTTCCGTCCCTCCTACCGCCAGCTCGACGCGCTGGTGCGGCAGTTCCCGGACACGCCGCGAATGGCGCTGACGGCGACGGCCGACGAGCCGACGCGCGCGGAGATCCTGTCGCATCTCGAGATCGCCGACGTCGACGCCTTCATCGCCGGGTTCGACCGTCCGAACATCCGCTACGCAATCCAGGAGAAGGACAATCCGCGCGCGCAGCTCAAGGCGTTCCTGAAGCGCCATGAGGACGAGAGCGGCATCGTCTACTGCCTGTCGCGTCGAAAGACCGAGGAGATCGCCGCGTGGCTGCGCGAGCAGGGCTATGACGCGCTCGCCTATCACTCGGGCATGGACAAGGCCGCGCGGGAGGCCAACCAGCTGCGCTTCCAGCATGGCGAGGCCGTCATCATGGTCGCCACCATCGCCTTCGGCATGGGCATCGACAAGCCGGATGTCCGCTTCGTCGCGCATGTCGACCTGCCGGGCAGCATCGAGGCCTATTACCAGGAGACGGGCCGCGCCGGGCGAGACGGACTGCCTTCAGACACGCTGATGCTCTACGGCTACGAGGACATCGCGCTGCGCAGTCGCTTCATCGCGGAATCGGATGCGTCCGACGAGCGCAAGCGCATGGAGCGGCAGAAGCTCGACGCGCTGCTGGGGCTTGCCGAAACGGCGGGCTGCCGCCGGCAGGTGCTGCTGTCCTATTTCGGCGACGAATGCGCGCCCTGCGGCAATTGCGACACCTGCGCCGAGCCGCCAAAACGCTTTGACGGAACGGTCGCGGCGCAGAAGGCGCTGTCCTGCATCTACCGCACCGGCGAGCGCTTCGGGCAGGCGCATATCGTCGACGTGCTGCTGGGCGTCGAGAACGACCGCATGACCCAGCTCGGCCATGACAAGATCTCCACCTTCGGCATCGGCCGCGAACACGACAACCGTACCTGGCGTGCGATCCTGCGGCAGCTGATTGCGTTGCGCCTCATCGACGTCGACCTGGCGGGGCATGGCGGCCTGTCGATCTCGCAGAACGGCCGCGCCTTCCTTCGCGACAAGCCGACGCTGATGCTGCGGGTGCCGACACCCTCCGGTGCGCGACGCGCCAAGGTGGCGCGCGGTGGTGCAAGCGAGCCGGCGGTGGTCGAAGCCGACCGCGACCTGTTCCAGGCGCTGCGGCAGAAGCGTATGGAGATGGCGCGCGCGCAAAACGTGCCGCCCTACGTCATCTTCCACGACAAGACGCTGATCGAACTGGCCGCGGCACGACCCGGCTCGCGTAGCGAGATGGCGAACGTACCTGGTGTGGGCGAGGCCAAGCTCGACCGCTACGGCCCGGCCTTCCTGGCGGTGATCGCGGAGCACGCCTGACCGGCGCGGCGGTGGTCCAGGAAGCCTGGCAGCACTTCGGTCAGCCCGTGGACGGCGTCGACGCGCTCAGAAGCCGAAGCTGCTCAGGCCGGGATGGTCGTCGGGGCGGCGGCCCGGGCACCAGTGGAATTTACGTTCGGATTCGGCGATGGGATGTTCGTTGATG
>JAEYYV010000017.1 GCA_023428295.1 Pseudomonadota bacterium | reverse complement strand
GATGACCGCTTCGATGTCGTCGTGTCGAACAGCACGAGCGAGCTCGTCGAGATGCCGCCGATCCGCAACGCGGGCGACATCGGCGATGCGGACATGGTCATGGGCTATCGCGCGAACGGACTCGGCGCGTGGGTCGCTCCGCGCCGCTCGCTCGCGCGCGACGAACGCGTCGTCATCGGTTGGATCCGCGGAAAGGACATCGCAGTTGTCGAATAGCAAGACTCGAGTCGTGATCGCGAGCCTCGCGCTCGTCGTCGGTGCGGGCGTCATGCTCGGATCCGATCGCCGCGTGGAGGCATGTGGCCCCGACTTTCCGACGAACATGCTGATCCGTCGCGCCGACGCGCTCGCCACGATGTGGGGCGGCTCGTTCGCCGAGGAGGCCGCGAACCTCGTGCCGGTGTCCGCGCGCGATCGCGAGCTGGTCACGCAGACGCCCGCGCTCGTCATCGCTACCCCTCGCGAGCACGCGCTCTACGCGGCCGCCGCCGCGAAGTTTCACGCCGGCGATCGCGAGGGAGCTGCGAAGGGGTTCGAAGCGCTGTTGCGACTGCCCGCCAACGAGCGCAAGCGCCTCTCCGTGGCCGCCGCGTACTCGCTCGGCCGAGCGCACTACTCGACGTGGAACGACGCGAAGGCAATCGCGGCGTTTCGCCAAGTGCGCGAGCTCGTGCGCGCTGGCTTCGTCGACGATCACAGCCTCGCGATCGACAGCCTCGGCGAAGAAGCGCGAGCGACGGCGCGCCTCGATTCCGCGCACACCGAGACCGTCTCCCACTGGACCCGCGGGATCCGGCTCTACGCGCAGCAGGCCGCGCTCGGATCGCCGAGCGGTGCGACGTCGCTGCTCGAGGTGGTGCGCGCGACGGATGCCGCGGATCGCGCCATCCTGTATCGCGACGATGTCGGCACGTCGCTCCTCGCGCTCTACTACTACACGCGCCAGCACGAGCTGTCCGACCTGGACCGCACGCTGTGGAAGAAGGAGCTCGCGCGCGCGGTCACCAAGGGCACACGCGGCGCGGCGTACATGGCGGCGGCGAGCTATCGCGAGGGCGATTGGGCCGCCGCGTCGGCGTTCGCGAACCTCTCGCGCGCGCCGATCGCGACGTGGGTGAGAGCCAAGCTCGCGCTGCGCGACGGTGATCGCGCGCGGGCCGAGAGCCTGCTTCGCGAGGTAGAGCGCGCGGGGCTTCGCGGCAGCTTCTCCGACCCGAGCTACGAGATCGACGAGAACCCCAGCTCGCTCGTTCGCGCGGAGCTCGGCCTGTTGGCGCTCGCCAGCGATCGGTTCACCGAAGCGGCCGAGTGGTTCAGCAAGGGCGAGCGCGCGGTCGAAGCCGGCTATGTCATGGATCACGCGATGTCGATGGACGAGCTGCTCGGCGCCGTGCAGCACTCGCGAGCGATGCGCGACACGCCCGCCGCCCAGCGCATGCTCGAGATCTACGCGCGTCGCCTGTTGCGCGCGCATCGCTACGACGAAGCGCTCGAGGCGTATGGCGCCGAGCCTCCAGAAGCGGCGAAGACGTTCGTCGCCGCGATGACGCGCGCGGCCCGCACGACCGGCATCGAGCGCGCGGAGCACCTGTTCGCGGCATCGCGCACGCTGCGCGAGCACGGCATGGAGATCGCCGGCACCGAGGTCGGCCCTGACTGGCGCATCTACGACGGCGGCTACGAGCGCGAGATGCTCTGCATGCCGTCGCCGGTGCATGGCTACACGCGGTTCGCGACGCGCGACGAGGACGGCTGGTATCGCCAGGACGACGAACTCGGCTGTGCGCTGCCGAGCCAGGAAGACGCCGCCTACGTCTCGCCCCTCGAGGCCGCGCGCGTGCGAGCGAGCGCGCCGGAGGTGCCCACGCGCTTCTCGTATCGCTACGCCGCGGCGAACCTCGCCGAGGAGGCGGCCGGGCTCGTGCCGCCGCGCAGTCAGGCGTACGCGTCGCTCCTCTGCTGGGCCGCACGATACGCGAGCCGCGATCGCGCCCGCGTCGAGGAGCTCTACGAGATGTACGTCCGCAACGGCGCTGCGGGCTTCGAGATCGGCTCGAACTGCGCGGAGCCCGACTTCGGACGCGCGCGCGACTTCGACGACGAGCAAGCGCGCCTTCGCGCGAACGAGGTCGCCGCGCGTGCGCGGTGGACGTGGCCGCGCATTCGCGATGCCGCGTGGCGACGCCGCGGCTGGCTCGTCTACCCGCTCGCCGCGACGCTGCTGTTCTTGCTCGCCCGGTTCGCGCTCGCTCGCGCCGCCTACACGCCGGGGTTCGCACGCGATCGCAAGAGGTAGCGCTCGGGTCGATACGTTGCGACATCCTCGACGTGACGCTGGTGTTGTCGACGGAGAACGGGGAAACATCGACGCCATGAGCTTGATCGTCGATCTCCTCTCGAAGGGCCGTCCGGGCCGCGCCCTGACGCTCCTCGCACGTACGCCGATCCCGCTCGTGCAACCGAATCGCTTCGCGGATCGCCAGCCATCCATCGCGCGCGAGGACGCGAGCTCTCTCGTCGAGACGGTGACGCCACGCGAGCCGGGCCCCGGCACGGTGCTCACCGGCGACGTCATCGTGAAGGATCAAGTCGACGTCGCGGGCATGCGCACGGGCGTCGGCTGCGCGGATGGCGGCGAGCTCGCCACGGAGGACGCACCGCTCGTCGCGCGGATCATCGCCGCCGGTGGACGCGTCATCGGCAAGGCAAAGATGACCGAGCTCGGCATGGACGGGCTCGGCTCGCTCATGCACTACGCGATGCCGCGCAACCCGCGCGCACCCGGCTACGTGCCCGGCGGCTCGAGCACCGGTACGGCCACCGCGGTCGCGAGCGGCCTCGTGCGCTGGGGCGTCGGCGGTGACGGGCTCGGTAGCATTCGCATCCCCGCCGCGTTCTGCGGGCTCGTCGGGCTCAAGCCAACGCGCACGCGCATCGAGCGCACCGGCATTCGCAGCCCGGTGCGTTCGCTCGACGCCGTCGGCCCGATCACGCGCACCGTCGAGGATTGCGCGCTGTTGTGGCAGGTCATGGTCGGCGAGGACGTCGCTCCCATCGCGCCGTGGGTCCCGACCAAGGTCGGCGTTCCGATCATCGGCCTGCGCGCCGCGCGCTCGGTGACGGCGGCGTTTCACCGCGCGCTCGAGGCGCTGTCCATCGAGATCGAGCGCATCACGATCCCCGGCCTCGACAGCGCCACGTTCCTCGGCGGCATGACCGGGGCCTACGAGCTGTCTACGGGACCGATGCGCGATCGCACGACCACCGCCGCCGGTCGCACGAGCCTCGCGCTCGGCGGAGCATTCTCGCCCGCCGATGTCGCGCGCCTCGAAGCGCAGCGCGCCGCCCTTCGCGACGCCACCGATCGCGCCCTCGCGCGCACACCGATCCTCGCGATGCCCACGACCGCGATCCCGCCACCCGCGCTCACGAGCGACATCGTCGCGAACAAGACGAGCGTGTTGCTCCTTCGCTCTCTCGGCGCGTACACGCCGCTCGCGAACCTGTGTGACCTCCCCTCGATCGCGGTGCCGTGCGGCGAGGACGATCGCGGACGTCCGCTCTCGATCATGTTCGTGGCCGACAAGGGCCAAGAGACGCAGCTGCTCCAGATCGCGCTCGCGGTCGAGCGCACCGGCCTCGGACGCACGCGCGTCTGACGTTCACTGCGCCGGCGCGAGGCCCTGGATCGTCATGCCCCCGTCGACGACGATCGCCTGTCCCGTGATGTAGCTCGCGGCGGGCATCGCCAAGAAAGCGACGGCGGTGGCCACCTCGCGTGGCTCGGCGATGCGACCGAGCGGCGTCGCGGCGAGGATGCGCGCGAGCATCTCGGGATTCGCGAGCACCGGCTCGACGAGCGGCGTGCGCGTGTACCACGGCGACACCGTGTTCACGCGAATGCGATCGCGCGCCCACTCGAGCGCGAGCGTGCGGGCGGCTTGTGCGAGACCCGCCTTCGCGGCCGCGTACGCCACCCCCGTTGGCAGCGCGACGTGCCCGGCGACCGATCCGATGTGGATCACGCTCGCGCCCTTCGCAGCGACGAGCGCGGGGTGCAGGTCACGCGACAACAGCAGCGACGATGTGAGGTTCAGCGAGAGGAGGCGCTCGATCGTCGAGTCGTCGTACGAGGTGAGCGGGCCGCGAACGTTGGAGCCCGCGTTGTGCACGAGGACGTGCAG
>JAEYYV010000432.1 GCA_023428295.1 Pseudomonadota bacterium | reverse complement strand
GCGCAGGTCCGGACGGCTCGGGCGCAGGTCCGGGTGCCGGCGGCGCGGGTTGCGGCGGAGGCGGCCACGTCAGCATCCCGCCATCCTGAATGCCTTGCGCGCCCGCGCGCGCGGCGAGCTCGTTCTTCGCGGTGCGACATTCGCCCGTGCGCGAGTAGCCAAACCACATGCCCGCTGCACCGAGCGCAGCGAACACGGAGTAGACGCCGATCCCGACGTTGCGCGAGAAGGGCGGGTTGCCGCTGAACGTGTCGTCCCACTCGCCTTCGTCGGACGAGACGGCGAGGCCGAGGTTCAGCACGTGGAGCGCCGTCCACACGGTGTCGAGGACCGGACCCACGCGGCTCGTCGTGCATTCGAACGCGGGGAGCTCGCGATGATTCGCGGGCGGGCCGCTGACGAGCGCGAACGAGCAACCAGTCATCACGAACGACATCCCCAGTGCGATCACGCGGCGCATGGCGTGGATAGAATCACACGCACATGGGGCGGACAATGACGACCGGATGGCAGCTCGCGGCGATCGTGACCGTGATCGCGGGCTGCGTGAATCCACCGCCGCCGTCGGCGCCCCATCCGCCGGCACCGGATCGCTATCAGCTCGCGGCGGATCCTGACCCGGCGAAGCGCATCGCGGCGACCGAGGAGCTGATCTTCGATCCGAGCCCGCGCGCACCGGAGCTCCTCACGATCATGATGACGCGCGACGTGGACGCCGAGGTCCGCGCACGCGCCGCCGAAGCGCTCGCGCGCCGTCGCGATCCCGCCTACGACTCGACGATCGAAGCGTCCGCGCGCGTCGAGCAGGACCCGACCTACCGCCAGCGCAAAGAGCTCGCGTACGAGAAGCTGTGGGCGTTTCGCAAGCGCCCGGGGACGGCGGCCGCTCTCGCGCTGCTGCCTGGCGGCGGACACTTCTATCTTCGCCAGCCGATCGCAGGCGCGGCGTATCTCGCGACGACGGTCGGCCTGCTCGCGACGTCGGCGACGCTGATCAGCGGGACGGTCGCGCTCGATGGATCCGCCACGTCGGCCTCGCAGCCCGTCGGCATCGTTCTCGGAATCGCCGCGCAGAACCTGTGGTTCTATTCGATCTTCGACGCGTATCGCGACGCGCGCGTCCTACGTGACGACGCGGGATACAAGGTTCCGATCACGCGCGAGTCACTCGGCGAGCTGGCGCTCGCATCGTTCGATCCGCGTGTCCTCAAGAGCCCGTGGGTGTGGGGCGGCGTGCCGATCATGGTCGGCATCGGCCTCGGCTTCTCGTACCTCGTCGACAGGGAAGCGTTCGACAACGCGAAGACGATCCGCGACGTCCAGAAGATCAACGTGCTCGGTCGGAGCTTCGATCGAGGCACCGGCTTCCTCGCAGGCTCGGCGTACTTCATGTCGCTGTTCGCGCCCGTCGGTGTCGGCGAAGAAGCGCTGTTTCGCGGTGTGATCCAGACGGAGATGGAGGAGCGCTTCGGCACGACCTGGGGCCTCGTCGTGTCGTCGGCGATCTTCGGCGCGGTGCACACGTTCAACTTCCTGCAGAACGATCCGAAGACAGCGCTCGTCGCGGTGCCGCTGATCTCCGTCGTCGGCAGCTCGCTCGGCCTCGCGTACCAACGCACGGGCTACAAGCTGAAGACGAGCGTCGCGATGCACTTCTGGTACGACACGCTCCTGTCGATGGCGGCGTTCGCGCTCGACCCCGAGCACCAGCCGTTTGTCGTCTCGTACACGCTGCTGTGACTACTTCTTCAGCTCGCCGATCACGTCGGCGACGAGGCCGGTCGCGGTCTCCACGTCGGCCATCGTGGTGTCGAGTCCAAACGAGAGGCGCACCATGCCCGCGCTCTCGGGCAAGCCGAGCGAGACGAGGACCGGTGACGGTTTGCTCGTGCCTTCGGCGCACGCAGAGCCCGTCGAGAGATACACGCCGCGACTCGACAGCACCGTGCGCATCGCGGTGGCGGGAACGCCCGTGATGCCGAGCGCGAGGATGTGCGGCGCGCGTCGCACGTCGGGGACGAGCTTGCGATACGCGACGCCACGCTCGTCGAGGATGCTCGTCGCGCGCGCGGCAAGCTCGAGCCAGCTCGCGCGTGCGTGCGCCATCTGCGCGATCGCGTTTGCCGCGGCGAGACCGAAGCCCGCGCAACCGGGCGCGTCTTGCGTGCCGCCGCGCAGACCCTTCTGCTGACCACCGCCGACCCACAGCGGCTCGAGCTTCGCACCGGTGCGCAGCCAGAGCGCGCCGATGCCCTTGGGACCGTGCAGCTTGTGCGCGGCGAGCGCGACGGAGTCGGCGCCGATCACGGTGACGTCGAGCGGCACCTTGCCAAACGCTTGCGCGGCGTCGACGTGAACGTGGCAATCGGGGTTCGCGCGGCGGACAGCGCTGGCGATGTGCGCGATCGGTTGGACCGTGCCGACCTCGTTCTGCACCATCACGATCGCGACGACGGCAGCGCCGATCGCGGCTGCGGCGACGACCTCGGGATCGAGCACGCCGTCGGAGCCCGGATCCACGAAGCGGACCTCGCGGCCAGAGCGTGCCGCGGCTTCGCTGACCGCGGGGTGCTCGATCGACGACGTGACGACGTGACCGTCACGCGTACGCGATCCACCGAGCACGGCGAGCGCGTCGGCCTCGGTGCAGCCGCTCGTCCACACGATGTCGCCTTTGGCGCCGCTCGGATCGCCGAGTGCGGCGAGCAATCGGCCGCGCGCGACCTCGATGTACGTCCGCGCAGCGGCTCCCTGCGGGTGATGCGAGCTCGGGTTTCCCCACGCGGTGCGCATCACCTCGGTCATCAGAGCGAGCACGTCGTCGGAGACGCGGGTCGAAGCGGCGTTGTCGAGGTAGATTGGCTGCATCTCGGAGTTAGGCATCTACATCCACTTCCCGTGGTGCCGCAAGCTGTGCCCGTACTGCGACTTTGCCGTCGAGGTCGGGGCACCGCCGCACGAGGCATATCGGGACGCGATCCTTCACGAGCTCGCTCGGCGCGCCGATGCGTTCGCGGGGCCTGACCTCGTGTCGATCTATCTGGGCGGTGGCACGCCATCCTTGTGGGAGCCCGCGTCGATGGGCGCGGTGCTCGATGCCGTGCGGGGGCGATTCGGCGCGCCGCGCGAGGTGACGATCGAGGCGAACCCCACCGACTGCACCGACGAGAAGCTCGCGGCGTGGCGAGCGCTCGGCATCACGCGCGTGTCGATCGGCGTGCAGTCTCTCGAGCCGGGCGCACTGGTAACGCTCGGACGCGATCACCGCTTCGGTGACGGACGCACCGCCGTCGCGCGCGCGATCGACGCGGGCTTCGAGGTCAGCGCGGACTTCATCCTCGGCACACCCGGGTCGGCGGAGGACGTCGTCGCGCTCGCGCCTCATCTCTCGGTGTACGAGCTGACGATCGAGGAGCGCACGGCGTTCGGTCAGCGCGTGCGCGACGGACGCCTCGTCCCGCTCGACGAAGACGTGCTCGCCGATCGGTACATCGCGACGCACGACCGGCTCGTCGCGGCGGGCTACGAGCACTACGAGATCAGCTCGTATGCAAAGCCCGACAAGCGCGCGGTCCACAACTCGCTGTACTGGCGTGGCTCGCCGTTCTTGGGGCTCGGGGTTGGCGCGGCGTCGCTCGAGGTGCACGCGAGCGGCGCGGGGGCGCGTGCGACGAACCCGCGGCGATGGACCGACTACGCGCGCGATCCGGGTACGCCCGTCGAGCGGCACGTGATGTCACCGTCGGAGATGGCTGCGGATCGTGCGTGGCTCGCGATGCGCACGAGCGATGGAATTGCCGAGGCCGACCTCGCGAATGCCCCCGGCGTGGCCGATGCGCTCGTCGCCGAGCAGCTGGCCGAGCGTCGGCAGCGTCACGGTGTCGCGTACATCTGTCCGACTCTGCGCGGCTTTCTGATGTCTGATCGGGTCGCTGCGCGCATCGTGGAACAATGGGGGGGATCCGCCGGAACTCCACGTGACGACGCGGGCGCGGCTTTGTAAGCTCGGGAAACGGCATGAGTGCCACCGACCTCAACCGGCGCGCGCAGAAGATCCTGCATGCCGTCGTGCAGGAGTACCTGCACGGTGGGGACGCCGTGGGATCTCGCACCGTCACGCGACGCCACGATCTCGGCCTCTCCGCCGCGACCGTGCGCAACGTGATGGCGGACCTCGAGGAGATGGGCCTCCTCGAGCAGCGGCACACGTCGGCGGGACGCGTGCCCACGGCGAGCGGGCTGCGCTTCTTCATCGATTCGCTGCTCAAGGTGCGCGGGCTCTCGCCGCGAGAGAAAGAGGAGATCCGCGAGCGCGTCACGGCGCCGACGCCCGACGAGGTCGTGCACCGCGCGTCGCGTTTGCTCTCGGATCTCACGCAGCACGCCGCCGTGATCATCGCGCCGGATCCGGATCAGCAGCGCCTCGGACAGATCGAGTTCGTACCGCTGCGCGACGGCAAGCTGATCGCGGTCCTCGTCACCACGGACGGGCGCATCGAGAACCGCTTGATCGTCGACGATGTCGAGCCGCGCCGCCTCGAGCGCATCCATCACTATCTGAACCAGCTGCTCTCGGGCATGACGCTCGACGAGGTCAAGGATCGCGTGATCCGCGAGCTCGGCGAGGACAAGAATCGCTACGACGAGGCGGTCGCTGCGGCGCTGCGCCTCGGCCACGCCGTGTTCGTCGCGCAACCCGATCGCGCGGGCGATGTCCTCGTGTCGGGTCAAGCGAACCTGCTCGACGACGAGCTGGCCAAGGATCGCGCGCGCGACCTGTTGAAGACGCTCGAGGACAAGGAAACGCTCGTGCGCCTGCTCGATCGCACCCGCCAGGCGGAGGGGCTCCAGGTGTTCTTGGGCGCCGAGACCTCGATGAGCGCGCTCGCCACGAGCAGCGTGGTCGCCGTTTCGTACGGACCGGAGGAGGCGCCGATCGGCGCGCTCGCCGTCATCGGTCCGATGCGCATGAACTACGGCAAGGTGATGTCGGTCGTCGACGTCACCGCGGACACGGTCTCGCAGTTGCTCGCGGAGCTCACGCAAACCTAAGCGCACGACCTGGCGAGATCGCCGAAACCTGGTTATGGTCGCCACGTTATGAGCGGAGAACCGAACGAGGAGCCGGCGGCGACCCCGCCGGCCGAGCCCACCAGCGAACCGTCCCAGAGCACAGGTGATGATTCCGGCGTGCTGCCCGTCGAGGTCGAGGCTCCGGATCCGATCGCGACGCTCGAAGCGAAGGTGGCGACCCTCGAGAAAGAGAAGAAAGAGAACTGGGATCGCTATCTCCGAGCCGCAGCGGACCTCGAGAACATGCGCAAGCGCACCAAGCGCGAGGCAGAGGACGCGAAGTTCGATGCGAAGAGCAAGGTGCTGAAGGAGATGCTCCCGGTCGTCGACAACCTCGAGCGCGCCATCGAGCACGCGAGCTCGGGCGTCGAGGGCGACAAGCCGCATCCGATCGTCGAGGGCGTGCAGCTCGTGCTGCGCCAGTTCACCACGGCGTTCGAGCGTCTCGATGTCGCGGCGATCGACGCGATGAACCAACCGTTCGATCCCAACCTGCACGAGGCGATCAGCCAGCAGGAGAGCGATGCGCCGGCCGGCACGGTCGTGCAGGTGCTCCAGCGCGGATACAAAGCGGGCGATCGGCTGCTGCGCCCTTCGCTGGTCGTCGTCGCCAAGCCCAAGTCGTCTCCACCGCCGGCGGCACCTGCTGAATGAGCCGCGTCGTCGGCATCGATCTGGGCACCACGAACTCCTGCGTCGCGGTGATCGACGGTGAAGGCCCGGTCGTCATCGCGAACTCCGAGGGCTCGCGCACGACGCCTTCGATCATCGGCTTCGCGCAGTCCGGCGAGCGGCTCGTGGGGCAAGCGGCGCGCCGGCAGGCGATGACCAACGCGGAGAATACGGTCTACGCGGTGAAGCGCCTCATGGGGCGCAAGTTCGAGGATCCCGAGGTTCAGCGTCACTTGCTGACCTGTCCGTACGAGGTCGTCGCCTCCGAGAACGGTGATGCACACGTGCGCGTGCGCGGTCGCGATTACTCGCCGCCGGAGATCAGCGCCCTCGTGCTCCAGAAGATGCGGCAGACCGCCGAGGATTGGCTCGGCGAGCAAGTCACCGAAGCGGTCGTCACGGTGCCCGCGTACTTCGACGATGCGCAGCGCCAAGCGACCAAGGATGCGGGACGCATCGCCGGCCTCAATGTGCTTCGCATCGTCAACGAGCCCACGGCCGCGGCGCTCGCGTACGGCGTCGAGACGGAAGGCGCGCAGCGCGTGGCCGTCTACGACCTCGGCGGCGGCACGTTCGATATCTCGATCCTCGAGCTCGACAGCGGCGTGTTCCGGGTGCGCTCGACGGCAGGCGACACCTTCCTCGGCGGTGAAGACTTCGACAACGCGATCGTCGAGCACCTCCTCGCGAAGTTCGCCGAGGCGAACAGCGGCATGGATCTGCGCGGCGATCGCCTCGCGCTCCAGCGCCTGAAGGAAGCCGCGGAGAAGGCGAAGATCGAGCTGTCCAGCGCGCAGCAGACGGAGATCAACCTTCCGTTCATCGCCGCGGGCGCCGACGGCCCACGTCACTTGCAGATGACGTTCGAGCGCGCTGCACTCGAAGAGCTCGTCGAGCCGCTGGTGCAAGCCTCGCTCGAGCCGTGCAAGCGCGCTCTCTCGGACGCGAACCTGTCGGCGCACGACATCGACGTGGTGATCCTCGTCGGCGGCCAGACGCGCATGCCGCGCATCCAAGAGCTGGTCGCGGAGATGTTCGGCAAGGAAGCCTCTCGTCGCGTGAACCCCGACGAGGTCGTCGCCGTAGGCGCGGCGATCCAGGGCGGCGTGCTCACCGGTGAAGTACAAGAGGTGCTTCTCCTCGACGTCACCCCGCTGTCGCTCGGCGTCGAGACCGCGGGCGGCGTGTTCACGAAGCTCATCCCGCGCAACACCGCGCTGCCGGCGCGCGCTACCGAGATCTTCTCGACCACGATCGACAACCAGCCGTTCGTGAATGTCCACGTGCTGCAAGGCGAGCGCGAGATGGCGATCGACAACAAGTCGCTCGCGCAGTTCGAGCTGACGGGCATCCCGCCCGCGCCGCGTGGCGTGCCCAAGCTCGAGGTCTCCTTCGACATCGACGCCGATGGCGTTCTCGCCGTCAGCGCGCGCGATCACGGCACCGGCCGCGTGCAGCGCATCACCGTGACGCCGTCGACGGGCCTGTCGGAGCACGACATTCAACGCCTCGTCGACGAAGGCGCGGAGATGGCCGAGGGCGATCAGATCCGCCGCCTCATCGCCGACGCGCGCAACAAGGGCGAGGGCCTTCTCTACTCGTCCGAGAAAGCCATGGCCGAGTTCGGCGGCCTCCTCCCCGAAGAGGAGCGCGACTTCCTCGCGCAAGAGCTCGCGGACTGCCGCGCCGCGCTCGAGGTCGACGACCTCGCTCTCGTGCAAGAGGCCGTCGAGCGCCTCGACGTCGCGGGCCAGCGCATCGGCGAGCTCATCTACGCAGCCGCCGAGCAATCGACGGGCGGCTCGTCGGAGCCAATCGGCTGAGAGTCGGCTAAGGTCGGATCCATGGCGCGCCGTAAACGTGACTACTACGCCGTCCTCGGAGTGACGCGCGACGCGTCGGACGCCGAGATCAAACGCACGTTTCGCGAGCTCGCCCGCAAGCATCACCCCGACACCGGCGCTGCCGACGGCGGCGAGCGCTTCCGCGAGATCAACGAAGCGTACGCGGTGCTCTCCGACAAAGATCAGCGCGCCCGCTACGATCGCTGGGGCCACGCCGACGACGGTTCGAGCGGCCTCGGCGCTGTCGTCGACGCTGCCCAGGAGATCATCAACGACGTCTTTCGCCGCCGCCGCGGAAAGCAAAAAGGCAAAGACATCCGCTACACGCTCGAGATCACCTTCGAGGAGGCGGCCTTCGGCGCGAGCAAGACCGTCTCGCTGCCCGCCGTTCCCGACGTGGGCATGAAAGCGCGGGAGCTCACCGTGGTCGTCCCTGCCGGCGTCAAAGACGGCACGGTCAAGACGCTGCGTGGCGAAGGCGAGCACGGCAAGCAGGGCGGCCAAACCGGCGACCTGCACGTCAACATCCGGGTCGCCGACCACCCCACCTTCAAGCGCGAAGGCCACGACGTGCGCAGCGAAGCCACCATCACGTTCCCGCAAGCGGCCCTCGGCGCGATCATCGAGGTCGACACGCTCGACGGCGCGATCAAGATGAAGATTCCCGAAGGCACGCAGAGCGGCGGCCAGTTCCGTATCCGAGGTCGTGGCATCCCGCACTCGTCGGCGAAGAATGGCCCGCGTGGCGATCACCTCGTGACGGTCTCGGTCGCGGTTCCGACGGAGCTGACGCCGCGGCAGCGCGAGCTAATCGAGGAGCTCGCGAAGACGCAGGGACAGAACACGGCGGCGATCGAGCCGGCCAAGCCACGGAGGCTCCTGGATCGCGTGCGTTCACTGCTGGAGGAGTAGGCGCCCTCGCGCCGCCGACGGCACTCTCGTCTTCGTCTCGTCGCTGTCGTCGTCTCGTCGTTCTCGTCGTCGTCTCGCTGTCGATCGAGCCGGCCAAGCCACGGAGGCTCCTGGATCGCGTGCGTTCACTGCTGGAGGAGTAGGCGCCCTCGCCCCGCCGACGGCACTCTCGTC
>JAEYYV010000366.1 GCA_023428295.1 Pseudomonadota bacterium | reverse complement strand
GACGAGCGCGGAGCTGCGCAACCTGTCGGGCGCGCCCGATCCGACGCGTCAGCAATCGATCGAGGAGCTCGAGCGGCTGCATCGCGTGAGCCGCGACGTGGAGACGCCAGATCCGGACATCCTGAATCGCCGACGCCCGGCGCATCCCACGAACGAGGTCGTCGAAGACGACATCGAAGCCGCGATCGAGATCGTACCGCCGGCGCGCAGGCCGTCGACGATCGGCATCGCGAAGCCGAAGAAGCCCCACGAATGAAGCGTCTCGCGGTCGCGCTCGTGCTCGCAGTCGGAGCGTGCGGCGGACCCGCGAAGCCGAGCGCGCCGGTGCGTGCCGAGATCGAGCGAGCAGAGACCGCCGAGAAGGCGCGGAAGCACGACGAAGCGCGCAGACACTACCAAGCGGCGATCGCGAGCGCGAAGGATCCGGCGAGCCTCGCGTTCGCCCGGCGCGAGTTCGCCGAGACGCTGATCACGTGGGGCGAGTATCCGGAAGCGACCGTGCAGCTCGAGGGCGTGACGCGCGTGCGGCCCGACGATCCATCGGCGTGGCACGACCTCGGCATGCTCTACTTCCATCGCGGTGACACCACGCGCGCGATCGCGTCGCTCGAGAAGGCGCGCTCGCTCGCGCCCGAGGACGAGCGCCCGCGCAAGACGCTCGCCGTCATCAAGTGGAAGCGCGGCGACTTCGAGGGCGCGCGGGAGGAGTATCGAGGGCTGCTCGCGCTGCCGCTCTCGGAGAGGCTGCGCGCGAAGGTGGAGTGGGCCATCGCGCAGCTGACCCAGCGCATCGCCGCGCGGCAGCCGACGCAGCCCGTGACTGCGCCGTGACAGCTGCGCATCGCGCCTGACCGCGCCGCGCACCACCGACGGGCGCGCTCGCATTTCGATGGCATACTCGCGCGAGGTCATGAAGCGCGTCGCCCTCGGGATTGTTCTGTTGGCCGCACTCGGTCGCGCGCCCGCTGGCGCGTGGACGTTCGATTGGGCCGGTCGTGTCGAGGTGGATGCGGAGGGACTCGCGGCCGACGATCCCAACAGCCGCCACGAAGCCGTGATCGAGCTGGCCAAGTACGACATCGCGCTGACGCAGCAGCACCTGATGAAGGCGCTGCGTGATCCCGAGGAGAAAGTGCGCCACGCGGCGGCCAAGGCGCTCGGCGCGGGCGGCGCGATCGCGGCGGTGCCGACGATGATCGAGTGGCTCGGCGACATCGATCCCAAGACCAAGGGCATCGCGGCCGAGGCCCTCGGCGAGATCGGCGGCACCGACGCCACGCAAGCGCTGACGCGTACGCTCGGCGACACCGATCCCAGCGTGCGCGCCAAGGCCGTCAAGGCGCTCGGCACGATCGGCAAGCGGGGCAACCCGAGCGTCGTGGTCGCGCTGATCCCGCGCCTCGACGACGACAAGCCCGACGTGAAGAACGCGACGATCGTCCAGCTCGAAGAGCTTGGCGACCGGCGCGCCGTGATCCCGCTCGTGGCCAAGTTCTCGGAGACCGCGCGAGAGACACGGCGGCTCGCGGTGCGCGCGATCGGCAAGCTCGGCGATTCGTCGGCGGTGCCCGCGCTGATCCGTCTCATTAGCGATCCAGACGACGACGTGAAGACCGCGGCGGTCGCTGCCCTCGGAACGCTCGCGGCCGTCGACGCGATCGATGCGCTCACCGAGCAGCTCAACGTGCAGAACGACGCGTACCGCGCGAAGGTCGCCTACTCGCTCGGCCAGATCGCGGCCACGCCCGCGGCGGGCAAGGCGGGCGAAGAAGCGATGCGTACGCTCGTGCAGAACCTGGCCCAGCCGCACACCCGCAATGGTTCGCGCGAGGCGCTGCGCGTCGCGGGCAAGTCGGCGGTTCCCGCGCTCGTGCTGCACCTGCAAGGCAAGATCGCGGGCGATCCACCGAGTGCGGTCGCGCTGCTCGCAGAGTCGGGCGATCCGCGCGCGACCGCGACGCTCGCCGCCGAGCTCGATCGCGGACGCGTCGCGATGCCGATGGTGCTGAAGGCGCTCGGCGCGACCGGCGATCCGGCGGCGCTCGTGCCGGTGCTCGGCGCGCTCGGCAGCAAGGACGCTGCGATCCGCGTGGCAGCGATGGAAGCGCTGCGGCCGCTGATCGGCGGCGACGCGCGTGCAGGAGATGTCCTCGTCGAGCACCTCTCCGACGAGGATCTCGAGGTGCGCGTGCTCGCAGCCGAGTATCTCGGCATCCTGCGCGTCGGCGCGGCCACCCCCAAGCTCGCGTCGCTCTCGGGCCCGGGCAACCCGAGCCGTCTGCGTCGGGCGGCGATCGACGCGCTCGGCGAGATCGGGCGCGCCGAAGCGACCAAGCCGCTTCTCGATGTGCTTCGCGAAGGACCTACAGAGCTGCATCGCTCCGCCGCCACGGCGCTCTCGTACATCGCCGATCCGGCCGCGCTCGCTGCGCTGTCCTCGCAGGCAACGACGGATCGTGGCCCCACGCGCCACGAGGTGGTGCGTGCGCTGGGCGCGACGCTGCGCAATCGCCCCGATGCGAACGCGCGCAAGCTCCTCCGCTCTCTCGCGCAGGACGCCAGTGTGAAGACGAGCCTCGCTGCGATCGGCGGCCTCGCCGCGGCGAGCGACCTCGCGGACGCGCCGTTCTTGCGGCAGATGGTGGAGCACGCCGCGTCGGATCGTCGACGTGCGGCTGCGTGGGCGCTCGGCGAGATGCGCGATGCAGGATCGATCGACACGCTCGCGATCGCGCTGTCCGGAAAAGACGATCGCCTCGTCGGCGACTCCGCGTGGGCGCTCGGCGAGATCCTCGCCGCGCATCCCACGGACAAGCGCGCGCCGCAGATCATCGATCGCTGGCTCTACACCGCCAAGCACGGCGGCTGGGCCGGCGCGATCAACGCGAGCGGCGGCCTCGCGCGTCTTCTGTGGGCGCTGCCCAAGGAGCAACGCGCGACCGTGCTCGGCGCGAAGAAGCCGGCGCTCCTCGCGCTCGTGTTCCACAAGTCACGCCTCGTGCGCATCAACACGGCGCACGCGCTCGCGAGCCTCGCGGGTGACGACACCGCCGCCAAGGCGCTCGCGCAGCTCCTGCGCGACGACGCGAGCAGCAAGGTGCGCGCGGCCGCGGCCACCGCCCTCGCGCGAATCGGCGGTGCCCGCGCGACGTCGGCGCTCACCGCCACGGCGAGCGATACCGATCCGGAGGTCAAAGCGATCGCGCGCGCGAACAAGGCGCCGCCGATTCCCGCGCGTACCGAGTGGCGCACGTTCTATGTCGTCGAGCCGCGCGCGGACGACGCGCCGGTGCGCCAGGAGCAGTACTTCGTGCACTACGCGGACGGACTCGTGTGGGCGAGCTACACCGACGCGCGCGGCGAGCTCACCACCGAGCACGCTCCCGCCGACGCCGAGGTCGTGTGGCCGGCGAGCCGCGAAGCCGAGTACTGACGTGTTATCACCCCGCTCATGGGGTTCTTCGACAAGGTCAAGGCGTTCGCGGGTGGGAAGAGCATGGCCACCGTCACCATCACGCGGATCGAAGGCCAGCCGACGGAGACCGCGTCGTTTCCGGTAACGGACTCGGTCCTCAAAGGCACGATGGTCGTCACTGCCGACAAGGACTGCACGCTGCTCGCGACGAAGTACGAGATCTGGCTCTACATCGCGCAGGATCCCGCCGACGAGGATGGCTCGCCAAACCTCGTCGCGACGTTCGCGGATCCCGATCCCAACACGTCGTACTCGGATGACTTCGTGTCGTTCCCGCACCAGATGAAGGCAGGGGACGTCCTCGAGCAGCCATGGATGGTCATGGACGTGGATCTCGCGTCGGTGCTGCAAAAGAACGGGTTCTCCGAGCCCGGCGAAGCGATCGGCGATCGCCGCGTGCGCCTTCGCGTGAAGTGCATCGCGGACGTGAAGGGTTCGCCGTTCGACCCGAGTGCGGAGATCGAGGTCGCCCTCGCCCCGCCTTCTCACTAGGCGGCGCGTTTGATGCCGTAGTCCTTCGCGGCGAAGTCAGCGAGCTCGTTCTCGAGCACGCGACGCGCGCGGAACAGGCGCGACATCACGGTGCCGATCGGCACGTGCAGCGCGTCGGCGATGTCCTTGTACTTCTCGCCGCGCAGGTCCGCGCGCTCGACGACATCGCGGTACTCCGGTCCGAGACGATCGAGTGCGGTCTTCACCTCGTCGCACAGCTCGCCCGACACCATCGTGTCCTCGAGATCATCCGTGCGATCCTGGTCGCGACCATAGAGTGCGTTCAGCGCATCGCCCGGGCGCTCGATCGCGAACCGCTGATGTCGGCGACGCTTGCGGTAGCCGTTGATGAACGCGTTGGTGAGGATGCGGAACAGCCAGGCGCGCAGGTTCGAGCCCGGCTGGAACGACTCCCACGCGCACATCGCGCGGAGCAGCGTCTCCTGCACGAGGTCCTTCGCGGTGTCGGGGTCGCGCGCGATACGCATCGCGACGCCGTACAGCTCTGCTTGGTGCGGCATGCACGCGAGCGCGAACTCGGAGTGGGCGCTCGGGACAGGAATCGATGGCGACGACCCCTCGGCCACCACACGCAGCTCACGGGCGGGGACATCCGTCTTGCGGAGCAAGCGCGAGGAAGCCGGAACGTCGGAGGTGGGGCTGGTGTTCTTCGAGCGCGACATGCCGCGGGTAAAAGCAGCAGATGTGCCACGCCTAACCGTCAGTAAATCCAGGTTGTTTTTCTTCACGAGGGCGTGGAGACACACGGCGCGTCTCAAAGCAGACGCGAGATCGCTCCCCGCGAGGTTCAGTGGGATGCTGTCCGACATCAGCCAACCTCCGCGGGAGCGATGGGGAACAAAGCGCTCGCGACGGGCGTGACGCCGATCGCGAGCGGAACATCGCTAGCTTCGGCGGCGAGGCCGGAGGGCGCGATGTTGGTGTGGAGTTCCTCGCGGTTCGACGCGGCTTCGCGGGCGAGGGTCGTTGCGTACATCGCCGGTAGGGCGAGCTCGGGTCCCATGCAGATCGGGCGCATCACCGGTACGGACGGGAGCGCTGGCGTCCAGTCGCACGGATGGATCGGCAGGGCCGTCGTTCGCGGCGGGTGACGCCACGTTGCTGTTGCTGGCGAGGTCTTGGCTGTTGGCGAGGAGCGTCTGGTGGGCGAGGAAGTGCTTGAGCGAAGGCATGGAGGTCTCCCTTCGGAAGTCCGCGGGCGCGGATCCGTGTGCAGGCGTCGAGTTGAAACGCGTACTCGAGAGCAGCCCTCGCGCGCGGCTAGCACACGCACGAGATCGACCGGCGCGCAGCACGCGAACGCGCACAGGCGTTCACGAGCCACCGCTCGATCGACATCACCGACCCGAACACGCAGGACGTGCCGAGACTCGCGATCGCGAGCTCTCGACGACGAACGGGTTCGTGGGCAGCTCAGTTCATAGGAGACGCGAGGACGCGTCGAGACCTACTCTACGCGCGACGATCGATTTGTCCAGCGGGGAAATCGATCTCGTCGCGCCGCATCACGACACGAGCTGGCGTGCGGCATAGGCGATCGCGAGCGGGAGATCCGACGACATCGCACCGCGACCGTGCGTCGCGAACAGCGCCTCGCCCGCGCGACCGTGCAGGAACACCGCAGTGCACGCGGCGTCGGACGGCGCGCAGCCTTGTGCGACGAGGCCCGCGATCGCACCCGCGAGGACGTCCCCCGCGCCTGCGGTCGCGAGAGCGGGCGATCCAGTCGGGTTGATCGCGCAGAAGTCGTCGCCGAGCGTGCCGTCACAGATCACCGTACGCGCGCCCTTGAGCACGACGACGGCGCTCGTCTTCTTCGCGAGTGTCCGGGCGGCGGACAGTCGATCCGCCTCCACGTCTGCGCTCGAGATGCCGAGCAAACGCGCGGCTTCGCCGGGATGCGGCGTGATGATCACGGGCCCCGCCGCTTTGGCGATCACCGTCGGATCCGCGGCGAGCACGTTGAGCGCATCGGCATCGAGCACCGCAGGCACGCCGAGCGCGAGCACTTCGCGCACGAGCGCATCGGCAGGATCGCGGTGGCCGAGCCCGGGGCCGATCACCACCGCCTGCTTCCCACCGAGAAGCGCGTCGAGCTGCGGCGCCGCGGGCGAGCTGCTGCGAATCGCGCGCGTCATCACCGAGTCGTCGGCGTCGATAGCCTTCGCATCACCTTCGCCCGCGAGGGTCACGAGGCCCGCCCCCGCGCGCAGCGCCGCGTTCGCCGCGAGCCGCCCTGCCCCGCGCATCTCGGGCGCACCACCGATCACGACGACATGCCCGCGCGTGCCTTTGTGATCGAGCGGCCCGATCTCCGGAAGCCAACCGCGCACGTCGCGCTCCTCGATCATGCCCGCGCGCACGTTGGCCGTCGCCATCACGACGGCGGGCACGCCGATATCGCAGACCTCGATCGCGCCCGCGCGCGCAAAGCCCGGCGCACCGACGAGTGCGATCTTGGCAGCGCCCATCGTCACGGTTCTCGTCGCGTCGACGCACGCGCCGAGCGCGCGACCAGTGTCGCTGTCGATGCCGCTGGGCACATCGATCGCGAGGCGCTGGCGTGCCGCGTTGATCGCACCGACGACGCTCGCGAGGTGGCCCTCGATCGGCCGCACGGGACCGATGCCGAACAGCGCGTCGATCACGATGGCCGCACGCTCGATGGTCACGCGCTGCTCGCCGAGGCCAGCGGGCGTCTCGATGTCGAGCACCACGCCGCCCGCGCGCTCGTAGATATCGAAGTGCGCGCGCGCATCGCCCTTCACCGCCTCGCGCGGCACGGCGAGATAGACCACCGCGTCGACGCCGCGATCGCGCAGCACGCGCGCGCAGACAAAGCCGTCCCCGCCGTTATTACCGGGTCCGCAGATCACGGCGATGTGATCGCTATCGCGCCCGCGTTGCCGGCGGGCTCCGTCGGGGCGGCCGTGCGAGAGCATGCGCAACGCGGCCTCGGCGACACCGCGCCCGGCGGTCTCCATCAGCGTCATCGCCGGCAAGCCGATGACATCGATCGTCGCGCGATCGAGAGCGCGCATCTCCTCGGCGGTGACGACGGGCTGCACGCCCTCAGGGTACTAAGCCCGGCAGCTCTTCGCGAGAGCGTCGGCGACTTCCTGCGCCCACGTCTGGATCCGCGCCTGATCCGCGCCTTCGATCATCACGCGCACTTTGCTCTCGGTGCCCGAGTAGCGAACGAGCACGCGGCCGTCGTCACCGAGCTGCTTCTCGATGTCGACGATCATGCGCTGCACGTCGGGCAGCTGGTCGAGCGGCACCTTCTTCTCGACGGCCGTATTGACGAGCACCTGCGGCGTACGCGTCATCACGCGCGCGAGCTCCGACAGCGGCCGCTGCTCGCGCGCCATGATCGCGAGCACGCGCAGCGCCGCGACGATGCCATCGCCCGTGGTGGCGTGATCGAGGAACACGAGGTGCCCCGATTGCTCGCCGCCGAGGTTGTAGCCGTTCTTGCGCATCTCCTCGACGACGTAGCGATCGCCGACCTGCGTGCGCACGACGGAGCCGCCCGCTTCGCGCAGTGCGCGCTCGAGACCGATGTTGGACATGACCGTCGCCACGAGCGTCTGCTTGGCGAGCCGGTTCTCCTTGATCATCCGCGTCGCGCACAGCGCCATCACCGCGTCACCGTCGACGACGTTGCCGTGCTCGTCGCAGACGATCAGACGATCCGCGTCGCCATCGAACGCGATGCCGATGTGCGCGCCGTGGTTGCGAACGGCCTCGCACATGATCTCGGGGTGCAGCGCACCCGCGTTCGCGTTGATGTTCTTCCCGTTGGGGTTGGTGTGGATCGCGTGGACCTTGGCGCCGAGCTCCTCGAACACCGCCGGTCCCACGCGGTACGCGGCGCCGTGGGCACCGTCGACGACGATGCGCAGCCCGTCGAGCGTGAGCTCGCTCGGGAACGTGGACTTGCAGTACACGACGTAGCGGCCGCGCGAGTCCTCGAGCTTGCGGTTGTACCCGACGTCCACGGGCGCCGCGCGCTGCGCGTCGAGCTCGGGCGATTGCATCAGCGCTTCGATCTCTGCCTCGACATGATCGGGCAGCTTGTAGCCATCGCGCGCGAACACCTTGATGCCGTTGTCTTGGAACGGGTTATGGGACGCGCTGATCACCACGCCCGCATCGCAGCGCATCGACGACGTGATGAACGCGATGCCCGGCGTAGGCAGCGGCCCCGTCAGCCACACGTCGGCGCCCATCGCGACGATGCCCGCCGCGAGTGCGGACTCGAACATGTAGCCCGAGAGGCGCGTGTCTTTGCCGATCGCGATCCGCGTATGGCGTCCCGGCTGGCGCAGCCGCGCGGCGATCGCCATGCCGAGGCGCATGACTGTATGGCTCGTCATGGGCTCGGTGTTCGCGACCCCACGCATGCCGTCCGTTCCGAACAGTGACCGTTTGCTCACGAAGCGGTTCGTAGCACGCGGCGCACCAGCGCGGATCGACCTCGCGTGAGGACCTGGCGAGGGGAGCCGCCCAGGTCCTCGCGCGGCGGCATTCCGGTCCGCGCTTGAACGCCTTGACCAACGTCCGGGCGTGGCTGTTTGCCCACGTCGTCGAAGTAGTCGCGCAAGTCGCGCGTCGAACGTGCTGATCGGCAGAGCGGTGAGCCCGGGCGCATACTCCAGCTCGCACATGCGCGCGCCTGCTACGGGATGACGCTCGGCGTTGGCTACTCGTGGTAATCCGGTCTGCTCATGTTCACGCGTCAACTCGAACGTGCCGGAGCCATCACGCTCGCGATCGGCACCATCGGCTTCGTCGTCATCTTCTTCTATCTCAACGCTGCCTTCCTCTACCCCGATGTCCTCGATCACGGCGCCAGCGACGTGCTGCCTCGCTTGGAGTATGGCGGGCGCACGCTGCAGATCGCGTGGGCCATCTACGCGGCGCTTCCACTCACGCTCGTCGTCGCTGGGATCGCATCCATGTCGCTCCTCGAGGACGGCGGTGGTCGCGGGCTCGCGCGGCTCGGCGGTGCGGCTGCCGTGATCGCGGGCCTCGCGATGTTCGCGGGGCTCGTGCGGTGGTCCACGATCCATGTCGTGCTCGCCGACATGTGGAGCACCGCGGGCAGCGACGAGCGGAGCATGCTGTACGCGCTCTTCCACAGCGTGAACCGCTTCCTCGGCAGCGCGATCGGCGAGCTCCTCGGCGAGCTGTCACTCGCCGCGTGGTTCGCCACGATCGGCATCGCGCTGCGCCGCTCGGAGAGTCCGCGCATGGGCATGCTCTCGCTCGGTGCGGCGGCGATCGTCGCGGTCGGAGCGCTGCGCCAGCTGACCTCGATCGTGGATCCGGTCGCCGCCGTCGCGAACATCGTGCTGCCGCTGTGGCTCTTCGTGATCGCACTCGTGCTCTGGCAGCACGCGGGGTCGCTACCGGGCAGGAGCCAGCCGGACACGCTCGGGTGATATGCGCACGCCGATGCCGCTCGGCACGCCATCGACGACGATCGCCGCATCGCGCGCGGCTTTCTCGCCGGGCATCACCTTGATCGAGAGAGCGATCGTCTCTTTCGCTTTCTCGACGGCGAGCAGCGGGCCGGTGAGCATCACCTCCACCTGCGCGGGCGACACGGTCCACTTCGCGGTGTCGATGCCCTCCCCCGCGAGGTGCACGGGGATGTCGCCGAGCTTCTTCACGACGAGCTCCTGATCGATCTTGACCTCGACGGTCACGAGGTCCGAGCCGACGACGGTGATGCCCTCGGACGGCTCGAGCGCGATCTGCGTGCTGAACGTCTCCGTGCGGTCGTCGAGCGAGACCTCTCGCGTGCGCACCGTGGAGAGCGCCGATATCAAGCGCTGCGCACCGCGAACGTTGATCGTCGCGGGCGTCGCTTTGACCTCGGTCACGTGAAAGCCGTGCTGCGGGCGCCCGACGACCGCGACCGCGACCTCGACGAGCCGCTCGCGGCGCTTGTCGAACACGACGCGCATGGATCGCGGGCTGATCGCTCCGACGCGGAGGCCGGGCGGCACTTGGACCATGTCCGGCGTGAACTCGATCTCTCCCGACGGCGCGTTCCGCAGATCGACGCTGATGCGATTGATCTCCCGCTCGTCGAACTGGCGCAGCCGCCGCCACGGACCGCGCAGCGTGACGCGCACTTCGTCGAGGCGATCGGAGACGAGCACCTGATCCTCGGGGAGCACGTAGCCCACGCCGACGCGCACGGTGATCTCGCGATCCTTGTCGTCGTTGACCAGCAAGAACACGGTCACGGCGAGGACGATCGAGAGGAACTTGAGCCCGACGTTGTCGAAGAACGCGCCGTGAAGCCACCGGCGAATCGCGCCCTTCTCGGGCGGCGGCGGCTCGACGGGCGCTCGTGGCAGCCGCGGCGCCTTGGGATCCGTGGGCAGCTGCTGCGACTGCCGCGCCGGCGTTCGACCGAGCGTGCCGATGGTCTGGCTGCGGCCCCTCACGACAGCTCCGCGGGGGTGGACGGAGATGTGGACGGCTCCGGTTGCGCCTCGGTGGTCTCCTCGGTGGTCTCTGTCTGCGAGGGCATCGCCTCCGCGAGGCTCGCCAGCGCCTTGCCGACCTCGGCCGCGGCCGCCGCTTCCTCGGCCATCGTGTTGCCGTCATCGGTGGCGCGGCCGCTCGAGAACAGACCGATCAGCGCGCGGCGAAGCACGAGCGGCTCGAGGTCGCGCGCGATGGAGCCCTTGAAGCACAGCGAGATTTCACCGCGCTCCTCGGAGACCACGACGGTCACCGCGTCGGTGTCCTCGGTGATGCCGAGCGCGGCGCGGTGACGCGTGCCGAACTCGGGGCCGAGGTCCGACGCTTTGGACAGCGGCAAGAGTGCGCGCGCGAGGTCGATGCGTCCGAGCTTGTTGATCACGACGGCGCCGTCGTGGAGCTCGTTGTCGCGGTTGGGGATGAACAGCGAGACGAGCAGCTGGCGCGACAGCACGGCGTCGACGCGCGTGGCGTCGTCGACAAACTCCTCGAGAGCAGCGTCGCGCTCGAACACCACGAGCGCGCCGATCTTCGCGCGCGACATCTGCTCGGCAGCCGCGACGACCTCGTCGACGATGTGCGTGGTCTCCTGCTTGCGGCCGAAGCCGATCACGTTCTGTCCGATGCGCCCCAGCGCGCGCCGGATGTCCTGCTGGAACACGACGATGATGAGGATGATGAAGTACGAGATGAAGTTGTCGAGCAGCCACGACACCGTCGACAGCTCGATGCGCTCGGCGATGAAGAACGCCGCACCGACGAGAACGATGCCGACGATCATCTGCGCCGCGCGCGTGCCGCGAATCGTCAGCAGCAGGCGATAGATGAGGTAATAGACGAGCGCGACGTCGACTACCGTCGTGATGACGGTGCCGATCGTGATTCCGTCGAAAAATTCCCGCAGCGCGCTCATGACAGGAGCCCACGCAGGAGACGATCCGCGCGCGCTCTATATTTTGGTGTACACCGCGAGTGCCGCTCGGAGCAACGCAACGTTGTGCGAGCGGACGACGAGTGCGCCGTTGCGCACGGCTCCGAGACACGCGGCGATGGACGCCAGGTCGAGCGCCGTCGGATCGGCGTCGAGGCCCGGGCCGAGCAACTTGCGAAGGAAGCGCTTGCGACTCGGCCCGACGACAACGGGGCGTCCCACCTCGCGACCGATGTCACCTGCGTGACGGAGCAGCTCGAGATTGCCATCGGGGTCGGCGCCCTTGCCGAAGCCAACCCCGGGGTCGACCCAGCAGTTCTCGCGAACGGCCGGCGGGAGCTGCGCGAGGCGATCCGCGAGCTCCGCTGCGACGCGGCGCCATCCGATCGCGCCTTCCGCGGCGAACACCTCGGCGAGTGATTTCCCGCGAAGGTGCCCTGCGATATAGGTCACGCCGCGCGTGGCGACGAGGTCGCCGATCGTTCGCCCCATGTCCGGATCGAAGAGGCCCGCGCTGACATCGTTCACGATCGTCGCGCCCGCATTGACCGCGGCGCGAGCGACCACGGCCTTGGTCGTGTCGATCGAGACCTTGGCGCCATCACGCGCGAGCGCGGTGATAACGGGGATGACACGTTCCAGCTCGATCGCCGTGGAGACGGGCTCGGCCCGGGGGTTCGTGGCCTCGCCGCCGATGTCGAGGATGTCGGCGCCTTCTGCGCGCAGCTTCGTTCCGTGCGCGATGGCGGCCTCGGCGGTCTCGAACTGACCTCCGTCGGAGAACGAATCGGGGGTCACGTTGACCACCCCCATGATCAAGACCAAGCGCCCGGTGCCAGAAGGGGTCGTGATGGCCATAGGGAAACCCTAGCGAAGCCTGGTGTCGGCAGGGTGTGCCCGTCGGCGAGCGCTCGTGTCCTCACGTGACGTGCGCGCACGCCACGCGTGACATGTCGCAGACTTCGCAGACTTCGAGGAGGCTCGCATCGCCTTCGACGCTGCTACGTGCGCCTGTCGGCTCAGGCGGGCTCGGGCGACGGCTTCTTGCCGAGCGGCGGGAGGATGGACGGGCGCTTCGAGCGATCTTCGTCCTTCTCCGTCTCGTCGGCGG
>JAEYYV010000363.1 GCA_023428295.1 Pseudomonadota bacterium | reverse complement strand
AGCGTGGACAGGTCCCACGCGCCTGCGCCAACGCGTGCGCGCGCGAACTCGCGGCGGAGACCGAGCGGCACGCCGCGCGTGCGAGCGAACGCCGCATCGAAGCCGGGCACTTCGCCGTACGTCTCTTCGAGCGCGGCCCACAGCTGACCCGCGGCTTCGACATCGAGACCGTGGAGCTCGACCTCGGCGATCTGCGCGCCCACCGCGGCCGCGAGCGGATCGCGACCGACGACGACGATGCGTCCGAGCGCCGTGGGACCGAGGAGCAGCGGGGAGAGCAGCGACGTCGCTTCGTCGGTGCGGAGGTGCTGGATGTCATCGATGACCAGCACGCGTGCTTGCTGCATCAGCGTCTGCGTCAGCGTTCCGGGCACGCAGCGAAGCGCGCGTTCGGCGCGAGCACGAAGCGCGCTCGCTCGATCACCCGGGTGACACTCGATGACCGTGCACGGTGCACCGAGTCCCGGCGCGAGCTCACCGACGAGGCGAGACTTGCCAGAACCGAGGGCACCGTGGAGCGAGACGAGGGAGACGATCGCCAGGTGCTGCTTCAGCTCGGCGAGCTCATCCTGTCGGCCGACGAACGGCACGGGACCGATGGGGGACATGGGGTTCGTGATCTTGGAAGGACGCCGCCGCTGCATCGCTGGGCGGCGAGAACAGCAAGCTCTGCGCCACTGTACATGAGAGGAGAACGATCGCCGGGTTCAGCCCAACCCGCTGTTTTTGCGCAACGCAGTGTAGTCCACATCGCGGTGCGTACGCCTCGTGAGGCGTCGAGTCTGCAATGTTCGCGCATCAAGCGGGACTGTGGCCGGGGGACGAGCCCCTACTGTCAGCCAGGCGAGGTCAGCGCCCGTTAGCCCCTGGCCAGGGAGAGCAGCCGGCCGATCGCCGAGTCCCAATCGCCGGGGTCATCGCGCTTCTGGGTCATGAGCGCTTCGATCCCCGGATACGCCGCGATCGCATCGTCGATCGCGCGATCGCGACCCGCCTGATAGGCGCCGAGCGTCACGAGATCGCGGTTCTCTTCATAGGTGGCGAGGCGCGCGCGCAGCTTGGCGGCCGCCGCGGCGTGCACCGGATCGACGACACGGTGCATGAGTCGCGACGTCGACGACACGATATCGATCGGCGGAAACTGTCCGCGCTGCGCGAGCCGGCGATCGAGGACGATGTGGCCATCGACGAGGCTGCGCACCTCGTCAGCCACGGGCTCGTCGAGATCGTTGCCGGCGACGAGCACCGTGTAGATCGCGGTGATGACGCCGCGGGGCGTTGCGCCGGCTCGCTCGATGAGACGCGGCAGCAGCGCGAACACGCTCGGGGGAAACCCATGTCGCGCGGGCGGCTCGCCGGCCGACAGCCCGACCTCGCGTTGCGCTCGCGCGACGCGGGTGAGCGAGTCGCACAGAAACAGAACGTTGGCTCCTCGTTGATCGCGGAACCACTCGGCGATCGCCGTCGCGACGTGCACCGACCGCAGCCGCACGAGCGCCGGCGCGTCGCTCGTCGCGCAGACCACGACGGTCCGCGACCGAGACGAAGCGAGCTCGTCATTCAGGATCTCGCCCAGCTCGCGACCACGCTCGCCGACGAGACAGAGCACGATGACATCGGCGCTCGAGCCGCGCGCGATCTGCCCGAGCAACGTGGACTTGCCCACGCCCGCCGCGCTGAACAGACCCACGCGTTGCCCGCGACCGAGCGTGAGCATCGTGTCGATGGCGCGCACGCCGGTCGGCTGCGGCGCGCTGATCTGCGGGCGCGTGAACGGTGACGGCGCGGGGCGGTCCACGGCCCATCGCTCGCCCGACAACGCGGGGCCTCCATCGATCGGCGCGCCGAGCCCGTCGAGCACGCGGCCGAGCACGTCGTCACCGCACGTGATCGACAGCGGCGTCCCCGTGCGCCACACGGTGCTCGCCGGCGTGACGCCCGCGAGATCGCCGAGCGGTAACAGCACCGCTTGCTCCCCGCGGAACCCGACGACCTCCGCGAGCAGCGGCGGCGCGGTCCGGCGATCGATCTTGCACAGCTCGCCGAGCGCCACGCCCGGCAGCGTCGCGCGCATGACCAGGCCGACCACCTCGTCGACCGTGCCTGCGGGCGCGTCGAGCACGGGATTGCTGCGTGTCACCGCGAGCACCGTCTCGTTGTCCGCGCGCGCGATCTCTCGCTCGGCGTCGCGCTGTGCGAGGCTCACGATCTCCGTCGCTAACCGCTGGGCGTCTTGCTTCAGCTGCGTCGCTTCCGCGCGCGCCTCGTCGAGGATTCGCTCCGCGGTGGTTCGCGCCTCGTGCTCGTCCCCTCCGATCACCCGGCCCGGCTTCACGCGCCGAGCGTACTACGCGGTCTCGGGCGATTCAGGGCTCCAGGACGACCTTGTCGTTGTCCTTCAAGATGTCGCTCGTGATGCCCTGACGCAGGCGGACCTTGGTCGTGCTCTTGTTGACCTGGATGACGGTGATGGTTCCGTTCGGGAACTTCGCCTTCGGATCCTTCGTGTCGCCCTTGAGGAGCGAGCCCTTCGTCCACTCCTTGCCGACGCCGTGATCCGAGCCCGCGCCGAGCACCACGATGATGGTTCCGTCGCCCTGCACTTCCTTGCTCAGGACGCGCGCGATCACCGGCTTCGCGGGAGGTGGCTCGGGAATCGGCGGCGGCGTGACGACCGGCGGCGTGGTCGCGACGTCACCCGGCTTCTCGCAGCCCCTGTGCTTGGCCGGCGAACCGGGCGCGCAGGTGTCTTTGCACTTGTCGTTGGCCCTGTCGTACGCCACGAGGCAATCGGGATCCGGCGCGGGCACCGTGGGCAACCGTGGCGGATTCGGAATGTTCGCGGCCGGCGTTGGCGGCGACGTCGCCTCCGCGACGTACGCCGCTTGGATCACGTACGTCGCCGCATCCATGCGACGCGGCGCCGACACGCGGACGAAGTACGTGCCCTTCGCCTTCGGGATCGTGACGGTCTTGGCGCGCCCGCGTCCCGACACCGGCTCTTTCACCGGGTGAAACCACTCGTCGAACACGTCGATCGATGCCTTCAGATTGGGGCGCGGCGTCGTGTACGTCATCGTCAGCTCCAGCGTGCCGCGCGTGCCTTCGGGCAGCGCGATCTTCTTCCAGTCGACGCGGTCCCCGCCCGGGTACGTGACGATGTCGCGCTGCTTGCCGACGCCGTTCTCGAGCACCAGCTCGCGCGCGCCTTTCGGCTTTCCATCGATCCCCGTCGCGCGGTCACCCGACACGTTGTTCGCGCACGCGGCACACAACATCACTAGCAGCAGTGATTTCCCCATGGCCGCTAGGATGAAACGGCCGCGGCACCTGCTGCAACAACGATCACGACGCGGCGAGCGCCTTCCACGACGGCGCCCCCACCGATCCCGCAAATGCCTCCAGTTCGGCCATTACACCCATCTCCCGCGGGAGTCGGTGCGCGAGTTGCCAGCGCTCCAGGTGGCCCAGCCGAGGCGCGATCGTACGGGCGCCTACACGCAACAGCGCACCTTCATCGATCGCGATCCGCGCACGCTCGATCGCGCTTCGCCGATCGCCGAGCTCGCCTGCGCGCGGTGCCACGGCGATGCGCGTTGCCGCCGCACCGAGGCGCGTCGAGATCGCCGTCGCGGCCGCACCGACTGCGAACGCGATCTGATCCGCGCCGATGTCCTCGAGCCACGCGCGCACGTTCACCGGCGACATCGAGACCACCTCGATCGCATTGCGAGGACGCGCGATGCGATCGTCGATCGCGGGCATCGGCGGAAACGCCGCGCACAACCAGCGCGCGAGCCACACGTCGCCCTCGGTCGCGGGGCCATCGAACAGCACCCGCCGCGCGCGCGTCGCGAGCGATGCACCGATGCTGGCGATCGCCGGATCGATCCAGCTCGCGTCGATGCCGCGAATGCCGGACGGAATCGGTGCGCGCGCCGCGGCGAGCCACGATGCCCGCTGCGCACGCGCTGCCTTCTCCTCGAGCACCGCGAGCTCTCGCGCGTGTTCGCGTGCCGCCTCGCCGAGCGGCCCACCGATGCGTGCGAGCACGTCGCTGTCGACGACGAGCGCGAGCGTCTTTGCGATCACTACTTCTCGTCGGGCTTGGGGGACTGGGCTTTGTTGAGCCCGGTCTCCGCAGAGCGTCGGCGTTGCTTGGGCGTGCGCAGCTTGTAGCGAAGCAGCTTGCCGCCCGGGCCGCGCGGCAGTGAATCGACGAACTCGATCCAGCGGGGGTACTTGTACGGCGCGAGCACGTTCTTCACGTACTCCTTCAGCTCGGCCTCCAGCTTGGGACCGCTCTCTTGGCCGACGTTCGTCACGACGAACGCGAACGGCTTGATGAGGCCTTCCGAATCGTCGGCGCCGACCACCGCTGCTTCCCACACCGCTTCGTGTGCGGTCAGCGCGCGCTCGACCTCCGACGGAGACACCCACTTGCCGCCGACCTTGAACAGATCGTCGACGCGGCCGCAGTGATGATAGTTGCCGTCGGAGTCGACCATGAATCGATCGCGCGTCCGGAACCAACCATCGGTGCGGAGGTGAATCTCGCCGGTGCCCGAACCACCCCAATAGCCAGTGAACAGCGAGCCGCACTGCAGCTCGAGCGTCCCGATCTCGTCGACGCCGACGGGATCGCCGTCCTCGTCGATCAAGCGGACCTGCACCCCGCCGAGCGGCTTGCCGCAGATGCCCGGCCGCGCGCCCGGATCGTTCGAGCGACCCGCGAGCGCGAACTGGAAGATCTCGGTCAGGCCATAGCCGACCATCACCTCGCAACCGAGGATGCCGCGAATGCGCGGGATGAGTCGCTCGGGCATGCCCTCGGCGCCCGCGACCGCGACGCGAAGCGTGGCGAGCGGTTTGGTCCGCTTCGCTGCTTCCGCGTCGTGCGCGAGCTGCGCGTAGACCGACGGCGTCGCGAACAGCACCGTCGGCTGGTACGAGCTCAGCGCGTGGAACATCGGCTCCGACTGTGGCTGCGCCGGGAACAGCAGTGACTCGGCCGGGACCGCGAGCGGCAACAGGAGTCCGGCACCGAGGCCGTATGCCGTGGAGAGGCGCGCGACCGAGAGGATGCGATCGGCCTCGGTCAGCTCGAGCAGCCCCTTGGCGAACGACTCGAACGCCGCGGCGATCGTGCGCTGGCAGTGCGGCACCGCGCGCAGCTCACCGGGTCCCGAGCCCGCACTATAAAGAAGGAAGCTGACGTCATCGGCGCCCATCGCCACCGCGGGCAGCGGTGCGGTGTCGGCGACGAGCTTGGCGAAGTCGTGGCTCGCGGGCAGCTTGGGCCCGACGCAGATCACCTCGCGAAGGAGAGGCGTCTCGCTGCGAACGGCATCGACGACGGCTTCGTGGCTGTCGTCGACGATCGCGATCACCGCGCCCGCGTGCACGACGTACTCGCCGACATCGTCGGCGGTCGCGAGCTCGCTGACCGGAACCGCGACCGCGCCCGCGTGGATCGTGCCGAGGATCGCGGCGGCGCACTCGAGCGTGTCGCGCATGAGGATCAGCACCCGCTCGCCGCGGCCGAGCTTTAGCGCGCGTAGCGCGGCCGACAGCCTGGCGACCGTCTGCGAGAGCTCGTCGAACGTCCAGACGCGATTCCCTTCGCGCAGCGCAGGTCGACTCCCTGCACCGCGTGCCAGCGCGCCCTCGAGGAGCCACGCAGCCAGGTTCCCGACCTGAGACATGCCCGCAAATTGTAAGGGAGATGGCGGGCGACTACCAAAAACTTCGGGCATGGTTTCGCGGTGCGCATCGTCGGTGGCAGCCTGAGCGGGCGGGTGCTCCGCGCGCCCGCGGGGTCGACTACACGTCCCACCTCCGAGAAAGTGCGTGAAGCGCTCTTCAATATCCTCGCGAACCGGGTGGGATCGCTCGAGGGAGTCCACGTCCTGGATCTGTTCTGTGGATCGGGTGCGCTCGGCATCGAGGCGCTGTCACGCGGGGCGGCCCACGCGACGTTCGTCGACACCGGCAAGCCGGCCCTCACCGTGACCAAGCAGAACCTCGCGGACCTCGGCGTGACCGCCCGCGCGCTGGTGGTGACGGGCGACGCCGTGGCCCAGGCCGGAAAGCTCGTGCCGGCGGCGCCGTGGACACTCGTGTTCGTCGATCCACCCTACAAGTCGGATCTCGCCACGCGCGCCGTGCTCGCATTGCCGGTGACGAACCTGATTCCGAAGGGAACGATCGTCATCGAGCACGATCGCCACAACGCCCCCCCCGACGCGCTGGGATTTCTGCTACGAACGGACCAGCGCCGCTACGGCGATACGTTGATCTCGTTCTACGAGGTGCCGTCTCCATGACTCACTCAGGATCGATCGCGGTGTATCCCGGAACGTTCGACCCGATCACGAACGGTCACCTCGACATCCTCGAGCGCGCGCTCGCGGTGTTCGAGACCGTGATCGTCACGATCGCACCGAACATTCGCAAGAACCCCCTGTTCACGACGCACGAGCGCATCGGGTTCATCCGCGATGCGCTTCCTCAATACGGCCACCGCCTGCAGTTCGAAGTGTTCGAGGGACTGCTCGTCGATTTCTGCCGCGGCAAGAACGCCACGGTGATCGTCCGCGGCCTTCGTGCGCTCGCCGACTTCGAGTACGAGTTCCAGTTCGCGCACATGAACCGCCGGCTCGCCCCCGGTGTGGACACCGTCTTCTTCATGACCGACGAGCGCAACCACTACGTGTCGAGCTCGCTCGTCAAGGAGGTCGCCAGCCTCGGCGGCGACGTCAATGGTTTGGTCCCTGCCCCGGTCGTCGCGGCCCTCGCCGCCAAATACAGGAAGTAGAGATGCCCACTCCGATCAAGCTCGCGTCCCGCCTCGATCCCATCAAGCCGTCGATCACGCTCGCCGTGACGGCCAAGGCGGCGAAGCTCAAAGCGGAGGGCGTGGACGTCATCTCGTTCGGCGCGGGCGAGCCGGACTTCGACACGCCCGAGCACATCAAGGCCGCGGCGCACGAGGCGCTGCACAAGCCGGGCTCTGGCAAGTACACCGAGGTCGGCGGCGTGCTGCCGCTGCGCAAGGCGATCGCCGCCGAGCTGTCCGCGGTCCACAAGACGGCGATCGAGCCCGATCAAGTGCTCGTCTCGAACGGCGCGAAGCACTCGCTCTATAACCTCTTCCAGGCGCTGATCGATCCGGGTGACGAGGTGCTCATCCCCGCGCCGTACTGGGTCAGCTATCCGGACATGGTGATGCTCGCGGGCGGCCGGCCCGTGATCCTCGAGACGCGCGCCGAGGACGACTTCGCCGTGACCGCGGCGCAGGTCGGCGCTGCGTGCTCGCCGCGCACGCGCGCGATCGTGCTGAACAACCCGTCCAACCCGACGGGCGCCGTGTACTCGCGCGCGCAGATCGAAGCGCTCGCCAAGATCTGCGTCGAGAAGGATCTGCTGATCATCAGCGACGACATCTACCGCCAGCTCGTCTACGGCGACGCCGAGTACGTCTCGATCGCGTCGGTCCACCCCGAGGCAGCGAAGCGCACGATCCTCGTCGACGGCGTGAGCAAGACGTACGCGATGACCGGGTGGCGCATCGGGTACACGGCCGGCCCCGTGCCGCTGATCAAGGCGATGGCCAAGATCCAAGGGCAGTCCACGTCGAACCCGACCAACCTCGCGCAGACCGCCACGCTCGCGGCGCTCACCGGTCCGCAGGACTGCGTCGCCACCATGCGCAAGGCCTTCGACGAGCGCCGCCTCGAGATGGTGCGCCTCCTCCGCGCGATCCCCGACGTCAAGTGCCGCGAGCCCAAGGGCGCGTTCTACGCGTTCCCCGATGTCTCGCACTACGTCGGCAAGAAGACACCCGAAGGTGCGGTCCTCGACGACGACGTGCAGCTCTGCGACTGGCTGGTCGAGGTCGGCAAGGTCGCCGTGGTCCCGGGCTCGGGCTTCGGCGCGCCTGGCTTCGTGCGCCTCTCGTACGCCTGCTCGATGCAGAACATCGTCGACGGCGTCGGTCGTCTCGCGAAGGCACTCGGCACGCTCGGCTGATCGAAGCAAGGAGGCGCGACATGCGCACGCACGTGGTGATGGTCCCCGGGTTTGGCGGGTTCGATGCGCTCGGCCGCTTGAGCTACTACTACGGCACGACGCCGCTCTTCATGCAGGCGAAGTCGCGCGGCGCCGTGCACTACTTCGAGAACCTGCCGACGGCGTCGGTGTGCACGCGGTCGCTGCTCCTCGAGCGCTTCCTGTGCAACCTCGTCGGTCGCAACATCATCGAGGCCGACGACGAGATCGCGCTCGTCGGTCACTCCACCGGTGGCCTCGATATTCGCGAGCTCGTCGCGCGGCTCGACAAGGAGCCCACGCGCGCGCATGGCCTCGTCTCGCGCATCAAGCGGCTCGTGTTCCTGTCCACGCCGCATCGCGGGACCAACATCGCGGACTGGGTGCGCGAGCATGACCTCGCGCGAAAGTTCTTGGTCAATCGCTTCCGCCAGCTCGTCGAGGATGACGTCTCGATGCCCGAGCTCCTGCGCGACCTCGGCGACAAGCTCACCTACGGCGGCGCGCAGCTGTTCGAAGCCGCCGATGACGTGCATCGCGACTATCACCCGAGCAGCAAGGATCCACTCGAGCTCGCCGACGCGCGCGACGCGAAGTACCAGGTGCGCCGCTGGCTCGATCACACCGACGGTGACTTCCTCGCGATCGACGACCTCGCCGTCGGCGATGCCGCTGCGCAGTACGCGAAGCTCGTCGCCGAGCGAGGGATGTGGACCGCGCGCGGCATCTCGGTGAAGAGCTACGCCACGCTCGGCCGCGCGCCGTTTGGCGACGTGCGCGTGGAGCACTCGCTGCGCTCCGTGGCGGCGGTGGTCAAGGCCGCGGTCACCGACGCCCTCGACACTGACCTCACGTATCGCGTCTCGTACACCGCGTGCTGCGACGGACCGTTCACCAGCGGCAGCTTGAACACCGCGCCGTGGTTTGGCGGTAGAGGCCCGTTCGGCGAGACCGGCGATGTCGTGCTCGCGGACTCGGACAACGACGGCATCGTCAACACCGCCTCGATGCTCCTGCCCGGCGGCGACACGGTGATCGTGCCCGGCGATCACGCCGACATCATCGGTCACTTCGAGCGCAAGCCGAACAACGGCACCGGCACGCGCATCTACGAGGCGTACGATCTGCTCGCATCGGCGTCGTCGTTCACGAGGGACACGTTCAGGACGGTGTGGACCGACGTGTTCTCGTTCGCGCTGGACCGTGACGAGGACCGATGACTAACGAGCCCCTCGTGCTGCGAGATCAGCCTGCCAATTCTCGCACGATCGACGCCAGCGTCGCGCGCGCACGCTCCAGCTCGTCGGCGGCAAGCGTGACGCCGCCGACCACCGCGTGTCCTCCACCACCGTGACGCGCACACAGCTCGCCGATGTCGTGACGGCGCGGTCTCCCTGCCCACGGGTTCACGCCGACGGAGATCTTGATGCTCTGCGCATTGCGGGTCCCTGACACGGCGTACAGCGCCTGCGGAAACGCGAGGTACCCGAGGAAGCCCGGGCTGCGCGCGCCGAGGTCGTCGAAGCGATCGAACACGACGACATCGCCCGCCCACACCGCGAGCTTGTCGATCGCCGCCATCTCCGCGGCGCGCTCGCGCTCGATCTGTGCGAGCTGCGGCGCGACCTCGGGACGCTCCGCCACCTCGCCGAGGGACTGGCGCGACAGCCACTCGATGTAGTGCGCGGTGTCGAGCTCCGAACGTCCGTGCGCGAGCCACGCCGCGAGGCGTTGCGCGGGATTGACGAGCGCGACGGCGTCCTGCGCGGTCGCGAACTGCGCCGCGTCGATCGTGTCGGCCCACGCCACCGCTTCGAGCAAGTGCGCCGGTGGCGTCCAGCCATAGGACACCTCGAGCGATCGCGCGATGAGGCCCGCGCACGACGGCGCGCGCGGATCGAAGTACCAGGTGGGAAGATGCTCGGTGTCGAACACCTCGCGGAGCTCGGGCGGCTGGAACGCCGTCGGGTGGTGATCGAACCACCAGCGCATGCGCGTGTCGGCGCAGAACCGAAAGTCGACGCACGCGTGATCATCCGCGTCGAGTGGCACGCCCTCGAACGGGTCGCCGTCCTTGTGGATCATGCCGACCGGCAGGACCGTGGCGTCCTTGGCGATCACGTCGCGATAGAAGGCCGCGAACAACGCCGCCGATGCCGTTCCATCGAAGCAGGCGTCGTGGAAGAAGATCTTGAGGATCGCCACGGCGTGGGACGCAGAGCATACCGCGATCAGGTGGTACCTTGCGGCCATGCTTCACTCGGGTATCGCCTCGTGGCTGATCACCGGTCATGTCATCGGTGTTCTCTTGTGGGTCGGCAGCATGTTCACGGTGTACTGGTTGCTGCGCTTCCACACGCAGGCCCCACCGGCCGCCAACGACAAGCTCGTCCTCATGGAGCGCTCGCTGGCGATGGTGATGGACCTCGGCGCCATGCTGACCATGGGCTGCGGCATCGCCCTCATCTTCGGAGTTCCGGGCTCGTACCACGAGGGCATCTCGCTGTTCGCCTTGCCCAAGGTAGGCTGGTTTCACGTAAAGCTGACGGTCGTTCTTCTGGGCGTCCTCAGCGTGCACGGAATTCTTCGCAAGCGCGTCGCGCGGTTCTCGCGTGGCGAGACGCCGACCGTGCCGCAATGGATCTGGAGCATGCTCCTCGTCGCGGTCGTCGTCATCGTCCTCATGGTGATGCGCCGCCCGTTCTAGCCCGATGACGCGGACGATCCTGCACGTCGACCTCGACGCGTTCTACGCGGCGGTCGAGCAGCGGGACGATCCGTCCCTGCGCGGGAAGCCGGTGCTCGTCGGTGGATCCGTGCGCCGCGGCGTGGTCGCGTCGTGCTCGTACGAGGCGCGCGCGTTCGGCATCAAGAGCGCGATGCCGATGGCGGAGGCGATGCGTCGCTGCCCCAAAGCGATCGTCGTGCGTCACCGCATGGAGCGCTACGTGGAGGCGTCCAGGACGTTCTTCGCGATCCTCGGCGACTTCTCGCCCGACGTCGAGGGCCTCTCGCTCGACGAGGCGTTCCTCGACTGCACGGGGAGCGAGCGACTCCTCGGCGACGGACCGGCGATCGGCGCCGCGATCAAGAAGCGCGTGCGCGAGGAGCTGTCTCTCGTCGCGTCCGTCGGTGTCGCGCCGATCAAGTTCGCGGCGAAGATCGCATCGGACATCGACAAGCCCGACGGACTGCGCGTGGTCCCACCGGACGGCGTCCTCGCGTTTCTGCATCCGTTGCCGATGACGCGCCTGTGGGGCGTGGGCGACGCGACGCGCGCGATCCTCGCGGGGCTCGGGCTCGTCACGATCGGCGATGTCGCGCGCTATCCCGAAGCCGCGTTGATCGCGCGCCTCGGCCCGGTCGGCGGCGCACACATCGCGGCTCTCGCGCGCGGCGAGGATCATCGCGAGGTCGTCAGCGAGCACGAGCAAGTGTCGTTCGGACATCGCGAGACCTTCGACGAGGACATCGACGACAAGGGCGAGCTCGCGGTGACCCTCCTCGAGCAAGCCGATCGCGTCGCCGCGCGTCTGCGTGCCGCGCAGCTGCGTGCGCGCGCCGTGGTCCTCACGATCAAGTACGACGACTTTCGCGAGATCACGCGGCGCACGACGCTCGACGCGCCGACCTCCGACGGCGGTGTCCTCGCGCGCACGGCCATCGAGCTGTTGGGCGACAAGGTCGTCATCGAGCCGCGCAAAGGAGCGCGCGCGCGGCTGTGCGGCATCTCGGCGACCAACCTCGAAGCGCGCGATGCGCCGCGACAGCTCGGCTTCGACGAAGCCGCGCGCGCGAGAGGCGAGCGGCTCGGCGACGCGCTCGACAAGCTCTCGGCGAAGTTCGGAAAGGCGGCGATCCAGCGCGCCGTCCACCTGGGTGAGCCCGACGATGAATGACGATAAGGCTCACTAACGTGCCGGAATCTGCCCGAAAGATTTCGGTTCCCACGGGGCGTTCGTGGAGTGTCATAGACGCAGTGACCCGGCTCTACTTGACAGCACTCGGTGTGGTGGCCGCGTTGGCGATGCCCGCGCGCGCCGACGAACCGGGCGTCGCGACGTACGCGATCGTCGTTGGCTCGAACGATGGAGGCCCCGGCCAGGAGAAGCTGCGCTACGCCGAGGAGGACGCGCGTCGCATGGGCGCGTTCCTGTCGGAGATGGGCGGCTACGCGAAGAGCTCGATCGATATCGTCGTGGCGCCCACGCCCGATGCGGTGCGCGCGCGCGTGGATGCGCTGCAGACAAAGATCCAAGCGGACCTCGCGGCGGGCAAGAAGACGCGCGTGCTCTTCTACTACTCGGGTCACGCACGCGCGACCGCGCTCGATCTCGGCAACGCGCAGCTGCCGCTCGCCGAGCTGCGCGCGCGGTTGTTCGCCGTGCCCGCGCATCTCACCGTCGTCGTCCTCGACGCGTGTCAGAGCGGTGCGTTCTCGCGCGTGAAGGGCGCGACGCCGGCAGCGGACTTCTCGTTCAACTCCAAGAACCAGCTCGACGCGAGTGGTGTCGCGGTGCTCGCATCGAGCAGCGGCAGCGAGCTGTCGCAAGAGAGCGAGGCGCTGCGCGGCAGCTACTTCACCCACCACTTGCTCGTCGGCATGCGCGGCGCGGGTGACACGAACAAGGACGGTCAGGTCTCGATCGACGAGGCGTACCGCTACGCGTATCACCAGACGCTGCTCGCGACGGCAGAGACGGCCGTCGGTGGACAGCACGTGAGCCTCGAGGTGGATCTCAAGGGACACGGTGAAGTGCCGATGTCGTATCCGCGTGCTGCGACGAGCGCGATCGTTCTGCCCGCGACGCTCGAGGGCAAGACGCTCGTCGAGGACAAGCGTGCAAAGGCGGTGGTCGCCGAGACGTACAAAGCGAAGGGCGCGGCGGTCCGCATCGCCGTGGCGCCGGGTGAGTATCAGGAGCTCGTCCGCCGAGGATCGCAGCTATCGCGCTGCCAGCTCACCGCGGGCAGCGGCGGCGCCGAGCTCGATCTGTCGCGCTGCTCGACGGAGACGGTGATCACGGCTGGCACCAAAGGCGGCGGCTTCACCAAGCCGTGGCGCATCGATCTCGGCGTGCTCGCGGGCGGCGAACGACGGGACGGCTTCTACGACACGCTCGAGAACTTCGGCTGGAGCGAGAATCCGGGACCGTCGAGCGGATTCCAGCTCGCGATCACGCGCCAGTACGATCGACGGCTGCGCCTCGGCGGATCGGCGAGCTTCACCGCGGCGCCGTCGTGGGGACGCGAGGATGACCTGACCTCGCAGTCGTTCGAGTGGAGCGTCACCACGCTGCTCGCGCACGCGCACGCGCAGCAACCGTTCTTCGAGGGCGGACGGTTGGGCCTCTACGCCACCCTCGGCCTCGGCCTCGCGATGGCGCGCTCGACGTTCGTCGATCCGGACACGATGACGACGACCGAGCTGTTCCTCGGACCCGCGGCGTCGATCGGCGCGGGCGTCAAGTTCGACAGCGATTTCGGCCTCGGGTTCACGCTCGGCTATCAGCTCGATTACCAGCGCGCCCTCGATAACCTCGTCGGAGACACTCACGCGAGCGGCGGACATCGGTTCTCCCTCGGATTGTCGTGGAGCCAATGATGAAGCGCGTCGTTGTCATCGGAGTTGTTCTCGCCATCTCGCAGATCGGAGCGACGGGCGGCGGCGGTTGCGGCACAGAAGTCATTCGCGATCCGGGCTTCGATCTGTGGTGCGGCGACACGCTGTGCACGTGGAAGCTCGTGACCGGCGAGATCCGCAAAGCGCCGACGTGGCACGCCAAGGATGCGGGCGTCGAGTTCGTCAGCTCGAACGCTGCGATCGAGCAGACCTCGCCGGTCGACAGCGGTGACAGCAGCTGCATCGAGTTCGATCTCGTGGCGAACGTCGAACAGACCGCGGATGTCAGCCTCGACATCGATGTCTCCGCCGACGGATCGATCGATTCGAGCGAGCGCATCCCGACCTCGGCGTGGAAGCCGCTCTCGTTCTTGATCCGCATCGACGGCACGTATCGCGGCGTGCGCTTCCAGCTCACCAAGCGCGGCGCGGGCAAGGCGACGCTCGCGCAGATCGCCGCGAACATACGGCCCGCCTCCGACTGCGCGGGGCTTCCCTCGATCGCTCGCGTGCCCGCGCCGCTCGGCGCGTGGTGCGAGAACGATAGCCACTGCGAGAGCGGTGCGTGCCGCATCGTAGCGGACGCCACGACGTTCTTCGGCACCACGCGCGCGTGCGTCGGTTGCGATCCGCTCGCACCGCAATGCGCCGCGGGCGAGGTGTGCGGCACGTTCGAGCCGAGCTCCTGGGTGCGCTCGATGGTGCCCGCGTGCACCGCCGAAGCGAGCGACGAGATCGGCGAGCGTTGCCGCGTGGACGCCGAGTGCGCGAGCGGCATCTGCGCGAGTGGCGTGTGCTCCACCTGCGATAGCACGCGTCCTTGCGCGGACGGCGCGTCGTGCCGGCTGGCATACCGAAACGGCCCGACGACGTGCGCTGCCGGTGCGTCTGGCGCGCCTTGCGCGATCGACGACGACTGCACGAGCGGACACTGCGATGGAGCCGAGCGCAAGCAGTGCGCGGATGGCCGCGGCTGCGCGGTACGCGACACGTGTCCCGTGGAGGAGGACGGGACCCTCGAGCCAGGCGTGTGTACTGTCGTGGGCGTCCTCGGTGGAACCTGCTCCTGATCATCTCGACCCTTCCGCTGCGTACCGCGCGTACGGGCCTGCTCTCGTTCGCAAAGCCGAGCGCATTCTTCGCAGTCGCGAGGATGCGACCGATGTCGTGCATGCACTGTTCGCCGACCTCCTTCCCAAGTGGAGCCGTGACGTGGACCTCCCCTATCTGTATCGCGCCATCACGAATCGCTGCCTCAACGTCGTTCGCGACCGAGGTACGCGTGCGCGATTGCTCGAGCGCGAGCAGACAGTGGCCGCGCCGGTCGGACGCGTGAAGCTCGAGGATCAGATCGTGGGTGTCGGCCTCATCGCCGCGCTCGCGGAGCGGCTCGACGATGGACACATGGAGGTGCTCGTCGCGCGGTTCGTCGACGACATGACGCAAGAAGAGATCGCCGAGCAACTGATGCTGTCGCGCAAGACGATCGGCAAGCGGCTCGATCGCATTCGCGACGAAGTGATCGCGCTGCGCACGGAGGCCGCGTCGTGACCGCCGCGCTCGCCTGCATCGGAGAGCCGATCTCGTGGCTGCGCCTCGAGACGTTCGCGGCTGGTCGCGACGATGCCGCGATCCGCGAGCACGTCGCCGCGTGCCCGGCGTGCAAGCACTGCCTCGACGAGCTCCGCACGGACATCGTCGCGCTGCCGCCGCTCGGCGTGCCCGCCGCGCCCGCTCGGAAGCGTGCGTGGTGGAGCTGGGCGGTGCCGGCCTTCGCGCTCGCGGCGGCGGCGGTGATCGCGCTCGTCGTGTTTCGCGGGCGCGAAGCCACGCCGTCGCGCGAGAACGTCGTCGCGATCAAAGGCGTCGGCGACGTCGTGCTGGAAGCAGTGCGCGACCGCGGCGGCGTGATCCGCGACGATGTTCGTACGTTTGCCGAGGGTGACCGCTGGAAGCTGATCGTGACGTGTCCACCATCGGCCAACGGGACCCTGCTCTCGGTCGATGTCACTGTCGCCGAGGTCGGCGGGGCCACCGACCTCGATCGTCCGCTCGCGCCCGCGCAGATCGCGTGCGGCAATCGCGTGGTGCTGCCCGGTGCGTTCTCGCTGACCGGTCCGCGAGCCAATCGCGTGTGCGTGGCGATCGGCGCCGCCGACGCGACGGCGACGGCGTGTCTGACGATCGCGCCCGAGTAACTACTTGAACGCGGCGTGCCAGCGCTCGGCGGTCGCAGAGGGACCGACCGCGACGCAGGTGAACGGCCCCTTGCGCCACGCGTACGCGCGCAGATCGCCGTCGGTGCGGTCCGAGTACTTCGGCGCGATGCCCCGCGCGCGCTGACAGAGATACGTCACGTCGTCGTCGCCGAACGCGAGGCGCATGAGGGCAGCGTCGCGATCGAGGATCACGATCTTGCTCGCGCCGGTGACGGTCGTGGTCGGCGGCAGCGGCGGCTCTTTGCCCGCAAAGCCCATCACCCACGCGCGCACTTCGCCGGCTGTCGGGGCTTGCAGCTCCCACGCGGGTGGCTCGCGATGCCGATCGATCGCCTCGGTGAGCAGCACGTTGTGGCGGTTGGGGAACGCGAGATAGATCGCGACGACCGTCCCGACCAGCACCGTCAGCGTGAATAACAGCGAGACGGAGACACGGCGGTGCGGCGGGCGTGGCGGCGTGACGAGCGGCGCGTCGCCTTCGACCGGTCCAACTTCTTCGGCTTCGACGAGGTTCATGGTTCGTAGCGAGGGCGCGTCCCGAAGCGACGCACGAAGTCCTCACGTAACTTCGCACAGAACGTGCCGAGGTCAGTACCCGCGTCGATCTCGATCAGATGGCGGCAGACGAGGTTCTCCCCCGCATGCCTTCCCGCCAGAGCGAGCGCCTGGGCACGGACATCGAGCGCATGGGCGTACCAGACCATGGCGCTCTTGCCGCGCGGGTACTCGAGGAGCCCCTGCGCGAGCCGGACCTGGACCACGTTCTCTGCCGCCGGCGTGTGATCCCCGGCGTCGGCCAGCGGGTACCACGGTCCGAAGCGCACGCGTGAAAGTGTACTGTCGGCGACGGATGGAGAGCGAGCGGATCGCGGCACCGACCGCCACCTCGGGCACCTCGGGCACCTCGCGCACCTCGAGCCTGCTCGACTTCGGTGGCTCGCATCGCGTCCGTGATCGCATCGCCTGCGCGGACGCGATCGCCGCTGCTGCCGCCGAGCCCGATGCGTCGCTCGACGCGATCTACATCGATCCGCCGTTCGGGACGGGTGCCATCCAGCGCGGGCGGGCGCATCGCTATGCGGATCGCGCCGACGATCCCGACGCGTTCGTCGCGTGGATCTCGCCGCTGCTCGAGCACTGCCGGCGCACGCTGTCTCCGACGGGATCGTTGTTCGTGCACCTCGATTACCGCGCGGTGCACTACGTGAAGGTCGCGCTCGATCGCATGTTCGGGCGCGAGCGCTTCGTCAACGAGATCGTGTGGTGCTACTCCGTCGGTGGAAAGTCGCGGCGCGGCTTTGGCCGCAAGCACGACACGATCCTCTGGTACGCGCGCGACGAGGACTACGCGTTCTATCCCGACGCGATCCGCGTCCCCCGGAGAGGCGGCTCTCACATGCGCCTCGTCGGCGGTGTGCAGGAGAAGACCGACCGCAAGACCGGCCGAATCTATCGGTATCCGGTGGCCGAGGGAAAAGTACCGGAGGACTGGTGGACCGACGTCGAGACCCTCAATCACTCCGATCGCGAGCGAACGGGATATCCGTCGCAGAAGCCCGAGCGGCTCGTCGAGCGCATCCTCTCGGCAGTCACGAGCCCCGGAGATCGTGTCGCCGACTGGTTCTGCGGTTCGGGCACGACGGCCGCGGTCGCCCAGCGCCTGGCCCGACGGTTTCTCACGGTGGATCGCGAGGCAGCTGCCGTCGACGTTTGCGTCGATCGGCTCGTCACCCAGGGCCGCGCGCTCGCGGCCGCGGGCTCACCTCCGCCGGCCATCGAGATCCAACGCTAGCGAGAAGACACGAATCGAACCGCCCGGGACGCTTGCCGGACCACGCCTACACGGGTGAAGATTCCCGAGCGATCAAGGCACCCTGAATGGCAGCGACTCCACAAGACGAGGCCTCCCGAGTAACCCTCGACGCTTGGCTCGTCACCGATGTCGGTGTGGTCCGAGATCACAACGAGGACTCCGCGCACATGGAAGCCGGCAAAGGCTTCTTCATCGTCGCGGATGGAATGGGCGGTCATGCCGCCGGTGAAGTCGCCTCCGCGATGGCGGTCGAGACCGTCAAGAAGACGCTCGAAGAGTCGGGCGCCGAGATCGAGGCGTTCAAGAAGGCGCCGTCGGATCAGGGTCGTCGCAATCTCGTGCAGCTCCTGCAGAACGCCGTCCTCGCCGCGCATCAAGCGGTCTATCAGCGCGGCCAGGCCGAACAAGACAAGGCCGGCATGGGCACCACGCTCGATGTCGTGCTCGTCGCGGGCCCCGAAGCGTTCGTCGCGCACGTGGGCGACTCGCGCACGTATCTCGTTCGCGACGGCAAGTCCTCGCAGATCACCACGGACCACACGGTGGCCGAGGTGCTCGTCATCGAGGGCAAGCTGACGATCGAGGAAGCGCAGGTCTCGCCGCTCCGCACGATCCTCGTCAACGCGATCGGCGTCTCCGCAGACGTCGGTGTCGAGATGGCGCACGTCACGCTCAAGAAAGACGACCGCCTGCTCCTCTGCTCCGACGGTCTGCACGACTACTTCCCGATGGAAGAAGAGATCGCGCAGCGCCTCTCTGTCGCAGAGCCCGGCAAGGCGCTCGAGGAGATGGTCGAGCTGGCCAAGACGCGCGGCGGTCACGACAACATCACCGGCGTCACGGTTCACATCCTCGATGTCGTCGATGCCATCCCCGAGGCGGTGAGCTCTGACTCGACCGCGCCGGTCGAAGTGCTCGGTCCGAACCCGTTTGCCGACGAGCCCACCGAGACCAGTGTGCTCGCGCCGCTCGGCATGCCGCCGCGAGTCACGCACGTCACGCCCAACACGCTGCGCGCGACCCAACCGATGCGCACGTTCCCCGACGAGCCGACAGCCGAGCCGAAACCCGAGGCCGACGAGGTCCCGACGGACAAGTCCGCCGCGCTCAAGCCCGACGCTGACAAGCGCGACGCTGACAAGCCCGACGTTGACAAGGCCGACAAGCCCGACAAGGCCGACAAGAAGAAGAAGTCGAAGAAATCGAAGAAGTCGGAGGACGACACGTCCGCCGATTAAGAAGCCCCCACCCACACGACCGCGCCCAAAGACAAGTGACGACAAGTGACGAGCCGTAGCGATGTCTCTCGACGACATCGAAGACGCTCTCTACACGGCGACGCGCGCTGTCGTCGGTGACCCACAGCTCCGAACGAGCGAGCTCATCGCTGCGATCCGCGATCGCTCCGCGCGCTACACGTCGGATCGCACGAAGCTCGCGAAGCCCGCATCGACGAAAGCCGACCTCGCAGCACGCGCGGTCTTCTTCTCGGTGACCGACGCGCCCAAGATCGCGATCCCGATCGCCGAGCTCGCCGCGCAGGACGCGCTCCCCGCGACGCGCCCGCTCCGCGTCGTCGACCTCGGCGCGGGATGTGGCGCGATGTCGCTCGGGCTCGTCGAGGCGCTCGCGCCGGCCGACATCGCGATCACCGCTATCGACCGCGACCGCGACGCGCTCGGCATCGCCCTCGCCGCACTCCGCGCGATCGCCCCGACCGTCGTCGTCACCACGCGCGTCGACGACGCGACGAGCGCGCCGATTCCCTCCTGCGATCTCGTCGTCATCGGCACGATGCTCAACGAGCTCGCCACCGACGCAGCGCGGCTCGCGCTCGTCGAGCGCGCGCTCTCGGCGATCACCGACGATGGCGCCGTGATCATCATCGAGCCCGCGCTACGCGACACCACGCGCGCGCTCCACACGCTGCGCGATGCGCTGCTGACACGCAACAAGGTGCACGTGTTCGCCCCGTGCACCCGGCAGAGCGCGCCCTGCCCCGCGCTCGCCGACCCCACGGATTGGTGCCACGAGCACCGCTCGGTCGGCGCGGCACCGAAGCTGCCGCCGCGCACCCACGAGCTCGCGCGACTCACGCACCTCCGCGACGATGGGCTCAAGTTCAGCTACCTCGTGCTGCGCAAAGCACCGCGCGCCACCGACGCATGGCGCATCGTCGGCACGCCGTGGCAGCAGAAGGGCAAGCTCGAAGCGCTCGCGTGCGGCGAGCCCGGACGTGTGACGTTGCGATTGCTGAAGCGCCACCGCGCGCCGGGCAATCGCGCGATCGAGAGCGTCGCGAAGGGCCACGTGGTGCGCGTCGAGGCTCCGCTCGTCGACGAACGCGTCGAGATCACGGATGCGACGCGCGTGGAGATCGTGTTCCCGCGCACGTAGAGGCGCGTTCGGCAGCCCAGCCCCGTTGTTACGCACGAGGTGCAGAAATGGGGACGGGCCCCATCTGCGAATCGCTCGCGGGTCTACTCGAGCGTGAGTGTGAGCTCGGCGAGATCGCCGGCCGCGACGGTGACTTCGCCGCTGGCCGTTCGCGCGGGCTGACCGCCGCGCGGCGGGAGCCACACGCGTACCGCGTGGTTGCCGGGCGGAACGTCTTTGACGAGTGCCACGCCCGTGGCATCGGTGACGAACGCAGTGGCGGACACGACGTAGCCGTCGCCGACGTCCTTGCCGTCCGGCGCGACGCGATAGATCGCGCCGTCGTCCAGATCGACGGTCACGACGTGGCCCGCGATCGGTAACGCGATCGGAACGGCGGGCGCCTTGAGGTTGACCTTCATGTCCTCGAGCTTGTTCACGACCTTCGGATCCTTCACGTCGAGTCGCTTCGCGATCGATGCTCTCAGCGGCTGCTCGCCTGCGCTCGCGATCGAGACCTGTGAACCGATCGCGAGCCGTGGCGTCACGGCGCAACGGTCGATCGCGATGCGCACATCGTCTGCTGCGGCCCCGCTCGATGCCGGCGCTCCCTCGACGAACACCACCACCTCGGGGATCCCCCACGTCGTCGTCGGCGCCACCTGTGCGGCCAACGCCGTCCCGCACGCCGACGTGCCTGGCGACACCCGCGCCGCGAGCGGCATCGTGGGCCACTCGACGCGAACCTGCACATCCCCTGTCCTCGACGGCGCTCGCGTCGCGGACGCAGACGAAGCAGCGCTTTGGGAGCCGGACGTCTTGCTCTTCGAACCGCTCGCGTCCGACGCAGTCGTCCTCGCATCCTCCACCTTCGGCTTCCCGCCCGAACATCCCGAACATCCCGCGAACACCACGACCGCAAGAACCGCGAGCGCGGACATCTCGATCCCACCCGACCGGACACTCGATGACCGACCACCGAGCACCGGCGAGCATTCGTTCTTCGCGCAGCGAACAGTGACCCCTACCAAGCCCGAACCTCGTCCACGATCACATCTGCATCCGCGATCAGATCGTTCACCGCCGGACCGCGATAGTCCGACCCCGCGAGCACGATACGGTGCGTCCGCGCAGCGCTGACGGCCGCGCGCACCAAGTCCTTGTGCCCCACCGCGTACTGCGCGACGCCGCGCCGCCAGCGGATCACGCTCGTGTGCGTGGGCGTCCCGGTCGCCCCGAGCACGCTGCCCACGTCGCGCGTCGCGTGCGCGATGAGCTCCGCGTCGGAGAGCGCGGCGGCCGAGGGATCGCGTCCGCCGCCGAAGATGCAACGCAAGAGCACGTGGCCGGCGGGCGCGCGATCGGGCCACACGACCGACTCGAAGACCACGCCGAGCACCTTCAGCTCCTCGCCGAGCGCGGTCAGAAAGCCAAAGCCGTCGACGGCGCGTGGCACCGCGGACTCGGGGTAGCCGAGATAGACGATGGCCGCGGGCGCGCGATGAAAGGCAGCGAGCTTGGGCGCGAGCGATGGAATGTCCGCGACGAGCGCGCCGCTGTCCTCGGCGGGGGTCGCGAGGACGGCCGCGTCCCAGCGCTCGTTGTCGACGAGGACGCCGGTCGGAGATGGCGCGAGTTTACCGACGGGACGCGAGAGGTGCACGCGTGGGCCGAGGTCGCGCGCGAGCGCCTCGACGAGCGCGCCGAGTCCACCGCGCGGCGCGAACAGGCCCGAGGGAAGCGAGGTCTTCCCGCCGCCAGCGAAGCGGCGGAAGGCGGCCTTCGCGGCTTGCTTGGCGAAGCCGCGCACGATGCCGCCTTCGCGATCGAGCTCCGCGAGGCGCGGAAAGCCCGCGTCGAGGGAGACCTCGTGCGCGTCCGCGGCGAAGATGCCGGTGACGAACGGCGCGACGAAGGCGCGCGCGGCCTCGGGGCCGAAGCGGCGCGATGCGAACGCATAGATGGACTCGTCGCCGCTCGTGGCGCGCGGGGGATGGAGCGGCTCGCGCAAGAGGTCGAGCTTTCCGCGCCACGTGAGCAGATCGGTGCGCACGAGATCGATCGGGTTCCGCGGAAGCGCGCGCAGCTTTCCGTCGAGGAAGATCCAGCGGCGACGCGCGCGCGGCGAGGCCTTGTCGAGCGGAACGCCGAGCGCTTCGCAGAGAGCGCGTCCGCCGCGCGGGACGTTGCCGAGGAACGACGAAGCTGCGTGCTCGCGAACGTAGCCGTCGATCGTGGTAGTGCCGAGGACGCCGCCCGCGTGCGGGGACGCTTCGAACACCTGCGCGTCGAAGCCAGCAGCGACGAGCGCGCGGGCTGCTGCGAGACCACCGAGTCCTCCGCCGATGACACAGATGCGCATGATCAGGCTCGCGCGGACAGCTCTTTGACCGCGTTGACCATCGCGCGCACGTGCTCCGGGTTGGTCTCGGGAAGCACGCCGTGGCCGAGGTTGAAGATGTGGCCGCGCTTGCCGGCTGCTTCGAGGATGTGGGCGACGCGCGCGCGGATCTCCTCGGGCGGCGCGAACAACGCACCCGGATCGAGGTTGCCTTGCAACGCGACACCATCGCCGACGCGGCGGCGCACTTCGTCGATCCCGACGCGCCAATCGACACCGAGGACGTCGGCGCCCGAGGACGCGTAGTCGTTCAGGTACGGCGCGCAGCCATTGACGAAGTAGATGATGGGCGCGTTCTTCTCGCGCACGAGCTTCGAGGCGCGCAGATGCTCGATCACGCGCTTCGCGTAGCGCAGCGGGTACTCGCGGAAATCGCCGGGCGAGACGATGCCGCCCCAGCTGTCGAAGATCTGCACGGCGTCCGCGCCCGCTTCGACCTGGGCTTCGAGGAACGTCGCGCAGGTGCGCGCGAGCTTGTCGAGGAGCGCGTGCGCTGCTTTCGGGTTGCCGTAGAGCAGCTTCTTCGTGTGCGCGTAGTCCTTGGAGCCGCCGCCCTCGACGGCGTAGGTGAGCATCGTGAGCGGCGCACCCGCGAAGCCGATCAGCGGAACGCGACCCGCGAGCCCGCGCTTGATCTGGCGAATCGCCTCGAGGCTGTACGGGAGCGCACTCGTCGGATCGGGAACGACGAGCGCGTCGATCGCCGCTTCGGTGCGAATCGGCGTGGCGATCTTCGGCCCCGACTCGGGGAACGCCACCTCGAGCCCCATGACGGGAAGCGTGATCAAGATGTCGGAGAACAGGATCGCGGCGTCGAACCCGAACTCGTCGATGGGTTGGAGCGTCACCTCGCAGGCGAGCGCTGGCGTACGACAGAGATCCAAGAACGATGCGCGCGACCGCACGGCGCGATACGCCGGCAAGTACCGACCGGCTTGACGCATCATCCAGATCGGCGTGCGCTCGACCTCTTCTCTACGACACGCTCTGAGGAACAGGTCCGAGGACAGAGACATTGGAGACGCATCGTACTGTATGTTGAGCCACATGCGGTTCGTGGTCGTCGTCGCCGTCGCTTTGTCTGCGATCGCGGCATGCAAGGACGTGGAGGACAGCCCGTTCGACTCCGTGCCGCTCGACGGCGACTTCGACGTGAACGTCAGCGCGCCCGTCCACGTCCTTCGCGACAAGTACGGCATCGCACACATCGACGCGCAGACGCTCTCCGACGCCGCGTTCGTGCAGGGCTACGTGATGGCGCACGATCGCCTGCCGCAGATGGACATCCTGCGGCGCTTCGGCGCGGGCACGCTCGGCGAGCTGTTCGGTGCGCTCGATCCGAGCATCATCGACACCGACCTCGAGATGCGCGTGCATCGCATGAAGCCGCTCGCCGAGCAGGCGTGGGCGCAGCTCCAAGCGAGCAGCGACCCGATCGACGCCGAGGTCGTCACCTTGCTCGCGCGCTTCGCCGAGGGCGTCAACGCGTATGGGAGCGCGATCCGCACCGAGGAAGACGGATCGACGGGCGTGTGGGTCCTCGATCCGAACTTGCTCGCGAGCTTCGATCCGAGTCGGTTCCAAGAGTGGACGCCCGTCGACTCCCTGGTGCTCGGTCGCTTCCAAGCGTTCGCGCTGTCGTGGACGACGCCGTTCGAGATCGAGGCTACCGAGCTGTATCAGGGCCTGCAGGACACGTTCGACGGAGCGCCGCCGAACACGCCCGAGGGCGATCGCGATGGCATCACGCGCGATCTCCTGAAGTTCACGCCCGTCGGCCTCGCAGCGACGATCGACGGCTTCCCCAACGTCAGCTCCGACAGCGGCACGCGCAGCGATGGCTCGGGGACGCGCCGCAAGCAAACGGCGAGCGTCGCGTCGACGGGACCGCACCAGCCGCGCATCTCGCGGGAGCTGTTCGCGCGGGTGCGCTCGGTCTTCGCGCGCGGTCCCCACGATGGTCCGCTCGGCGCGCTCGGACCCCACGCGTTCATGCAGCCACACGCGGGCTCCAACAACTGGGCCGTCGGCGGCGATCGCACGGCGAGCGGTCACGCGATCCTCGCGACCGACCAGCACCTCCAGCTGCCGAATCCCTCGATCTTCTATCCGACGCACCTGCGCATCCGCGACCTTCGCGTCACGAGTGACACCGGCGAAGATCCGGCACCGCTCGATCTACTCGGCATCACGTTCCCGGGGATCCCCGGCGTCATCCTCGGCACGAACGGCCACGTCGCGTGGTCCGGAACGGTCAGCGAGCACGACGTCAACGATGTCTATCTCGAGACGATCACCGGCTGCGCGCAAGGAGCGTGCACCGAGTATAACGGCGGCCTCGTTCCGATCGAGACGTTCACCGAGACGATCAATGTCGGCGCGCTCGGCACGTTCACGCAGGCGCCGATCACCGCCGCCTACGAGCTCGTCCCGCACCACGGTCCGATCGTCCCGGAGATCGACCAGGTCGACCACCGCCTCGTTCCGCGCACGGCGACCAGCGCGTTGGCCGTGAAGTACACGGGGTACGAGCCCACGTTCGAGATCCGCGCGCTGTGGCAGATGTGCCGCAGCTCGCTCACCGTCGACGACGCGTTCCGCGCGCTCGCGCACTTCAGCTACGGCAGCCAGAACTGGACGATGATCGATCGCGCCGACAACGTCGGCTGGACGACGAACGCCGTGGTCCCCGATCGAGATCCCGCCGCCTACACGTGGAACGCCGACACCAACCCCACGGGCCTCGCGCCGTTCTTCATCTTGCCGGGTGATGGCAGCGCGGAGTGGCGGGGCCGCATGTCGGCGCGCTACGTACCGCACGCGATCCTTCGCAAGGGCGAGCCGAGCGCGACGCCGTTCATCGTCACCGCGAACGCGGATCCCGTCGGCGCGACGTTCGATGGCGATCCGCTGAACCAGCCCGCCGTGGACGGGCACCCGCTCTACGTCGGCGTCACCTATGCCGCGGGCGTCCGCCACGAGCGCATCGCGGATCGCTTGTTCGCGCTGGGCACGGACGTCACCGTCGACGCGATGGCGTCGATCCAACACGACACGTTCTCGACGATGGGAGCGAAGCTCGCGCCGTATATCGTCGCGACGCTGACCACGGCCAACACCTCCGCGCTCTCGTCGGACGACGTAGCTCGCCTCGATCGCGCGCGCGCGCTCCTCGCGGGATGGAGCTACCAGACTCCGACGGGCCTCGGCGCCGACGAGGTCACCCCGAACGGCGATCTGAACAGCGCCGCGACCGCCGTGTTCAACGCGTGGATGCACTTCTTCATCGTGCTCACGATCGACGACGAGATCCGCGCGGCCACGGGCGGGGCGCAGAACGCGTTCTCGCTCGACGATAACTTCCTCGCGCGCATCATCTACGCACTCGTCAGCGCGCCCGAAACCTTCGTGCAAGGTGCGAGCGGTCAGCCGGTGCTCTGCGATGCGCTGGACACCGCGACCGACGATTCGTGCACCGATCAGCTCGTGGCGGCGACGCTCGCGGCGATGACTCACCTCGAGTCATCCGCCGGCTTCGGAACGCCCGATGTCGCGCGATGGGCCTGGGGTGTGATGCACCGCCTGAAGATCCAGCCGCTGTTCCCGAACACCGCGCTCGATCTGCCTGGCCCTGCCCTCGCCGGCTATCCCAAGCCCGGCGACAACTTCGTCGTGAATCGCTCCGATCAAGGTTGGAACGATCTCGATTTTTCGCAGGAAGCGGATGGTCCCGCGCAACGCTTCATCGCGTTCTCGGTGGGCCCCGATGATCCGCTCGAGGTGCGATGGGCGCTGCCCGGCGGCGTGATCTACGATAGCCGCAGCCCGCACTACAAAGACCTCCTCGAAGACTACTACTTGAGAGAGACGCACTTCGAAGCGCAGTACGCGAACTACGCCAAGCTCGTGGAGCTGGGCGAGTCGCGCTGGATTTTCCGATGACGATCACCGAAGACATCACCGACCACGCGGCGATCCTCATCGCACCGTTCGGCGTGTCGGGGCCGCTGCGCAGCTTGATCGACCGGCTGTCGTCGAGCGGCGTGATCACCACGATCGTCGACGAGATCAACGCGGCCGTCGACATCGCGAACGCGTACGAGACACCGCCGTGCGTGCTGCTCGACCTTCGTGGCATCGAGGGCTCGGATGTGGAAGATGCAAAGCTCGCCGACGAGACGATCCACGAAGTGCTCGCGGCGATGCCCGGCGTGATGCCGATCGCCGTGCTCGGTCGATCGGATGCCGCGACGATCCTCGCGTGTGTGCGCGCGGGTGCCGGCGACGTCATAGATCTCCAGCTCGAAGGAACGGGGACCGCGCGCTCCGTGGTCGCCCGCATCGCGCAGCGCCAGCGCGAGCGCGCCACGGACTTCATCACCATCGAGTCCCAGCGCGGGATGATCGAGGATCTTCTGAAGGACCTCATCAAGACCGAGCGCCGCTCGATCGACGCCGAGGAGAAGCTCGCCGCTCACGAGCGGATGAGCGGCGAGGTGACGATCCAGCTCGAGACGCGCGCGCCGGCGATCCTGTTGGTCGAGCACGATCGCGCGGTCGCGGACGAGCTCGCGGATCGTCTCGAGGGTGCTGGGATTGCCACGTTTGCCTACGTCACCGGCGAGGAGGCCGCGCGCGAGGCGCAGACCCTGGCCAACACGACAGGGCTCGATCTCGCCCTCGTGGCCGCGCAGCTCCCTGGCATTGACGGGCTGCAGACGGTTCGGCGGCTCCGCGAACGGATTTCAGCCCTTCCCGCGTTCCTCATGACCTCGGTGATCGACGCCGATCTCGCCACGGACGCCGCCAACCTGGGGGTAGTCGGATTCGTACAAAAACCGCTGGCGGACATGGACGAGGTCGTCGAGCGCCTCTCACAGCTCGCACACGACTCGCTCCAGCGCACCCGCGAACGGGATTATCTGCAGCGGATCAAAGCTCGCCACGAGCACGTACTCGCGCGCTACCGTTCGTTGCCACGCGAGCCGTGATCGGCCTATGATCTCGCGGATCTTCGATGGCAACGGGTCCGCTCAGTATCAAGCTCCGGTGCGCTTCGTGGCAGCAGCTGTCCACGATCTACAAGCGTGACCTGAGCCGCGGAACGATGTTCCTGAAGGCGACGAGTCCGCCGCCGGTAGGAACGCCGGTGCGCATCGATCTCACGTTGCCGAGTGCGTCGGTGATCGTGCTGTCGGGTGTCGTCGAGCAGCACGTGACGGATCCGCAGCGCGGAAGCGGCGTCGAGCTCAAGCTCGCACCGATCCCCGCGGGCTCGGTGTGGATGATCGAGAGCGCGCTCGCATCGGAGAGCAAGCGCCGCAACACGCCGCCCGTCGGTGTGACCACGCCGGGCTCTCCGTCGGGGCCCATTCCTTCGATCACCGAGAGCGAAGATGTCGTCGCCGCCGAGCAGGATCTCGTGAAGGCGCTGCTCTCGGAGGCGGAGTCGCTGAAGAAGCTGAACCCGTTCCTCGTGCTCGGCGTCGGCTACGAAGCAACGGATGTGGACGTGCGCGCAGCGTTTGGCGAGCTGACCAAGCGCTATCACCCGGATCTCTTCGCGCGCTATGAATCGACGGAGCTGCGCGCGGTCGCCGCCGAGATCTTCATTCTGATCCGCGACGCGTATCGCAAGCTCGGCGACGAAGCGAGCCGCGCGCAGGTCCTGACGTCGCTCGGTCGTCCCACCGCGCCGCGCGCCGTGCCGATCCAGAATCGCCCGCCGCCCGTTCCGGTGAAGCCGCCGCGCGCTCCGACGGGACAAGTGCCGGTTCTTCCCCCGCCACCGCAAGCGCGTCCGTTCACCGACGTGCAGCAGACCGCCCGTCCCGGCGAGACGCCGCCCGTTCCGAGTGTGCCGCCGCCGCCCAATCGCTTGAGCACACCGGTGCGTGGTGTTCCTGCGGTGACCACTCCGCTGCCGGCACGGCCGAGCGCGCCGCGCCTTCCTACGGCGCGCGAAAGCCAACCGATTCCCACGATCCCGAGCGCGTCCGGCTCGCAGGGAATGAAGCAGCCGCGTCCCGAGACGGCGCCGCCGCCGCCCCTCCAGACCAACCGCACGCCGGTGGTCAACGTTCCGCCCATCCTGTCGGGTGAAGCGGGAGACAACGCGCTCGAGGATCTGCTCGACGCCGGCAAGTTCGATGAAGCGCTGGCGGCCTACAAAGTGATGGCCAAGAAGAACCCGGCGGATCGCACGTACCGCGCGGGGATCGAGCTGTGTGAAGGACTGCGCTCGCTCGCGCAGCGCGATCGCCTCGAAGCGGCGCAGCGCTTCGAAGCCGCGCTCGAGATCGATCCGTCGAACGAGCGTGCGGCGCGCGAGCTCGCGGAGATGCGTCGACTCGCGACGAACGAACGCAAAGGCCTGCTGACGCGACTCATGGGAAAGAAGGATCCCTGACATGGCGACGTCGAAGATCATCGGCATCGATCTGGGAACCACGAACTCGTGTGTCGCGGTCCTCGATCCCAAGGGACACCCGACGATCCTCGTCGGACTCGATAACGAGCGCACGATCCCCTCGTGGGTCAGCTGGAACACCAGCGGTCAGGTCGCCGTCGGTACGCGCGCGAAGCGCCAAGCGGTGACCAACGCGTCCGCGACCGTGTTCGGCGTGAAGCGACTGATCGGCCGCAAGGTCAACGCCGATGACGTCTCGTGGTTCGCGCGCCTCGCGCCGTTCCGCATCGTCGCTGCGCCGAACGGCGACGCGTGGATTCGCGTGCACGGTCAGCCGATCTCGCCGCAGGAAGTGGCGGCGCAGATCCTTCGCCGCGTTCGCTCCGTGGCGGAGGAGGCGCTCGGCGAGCCGGTCACCCGCGCGGTCGTCACCGTTCCCGCCTACTTCGACGATGCGCAGCGCCAGGCGACGCGCGACGCGGGTCAGATCGCGGGCCTCGATATCGTCCGCATCCTGAACGAGCCCACCGCGGCCGCGCTCGCGTACGGCGCGCATCGCGCGAGCGCGGGTCGCCGCATCATCGCGGTGTTCGATCTCGGCGGCGGAACCTTCGATATCTCGATCATGTCCGTCGACAACGGCATCTTCGAGGTGCTCGCGACGGGCGGCGATAGCGCGCTCGGCGGCGAGGATTGGGATCGCCGCGTCCTCGAGCGCCTGGTCGACGAGGTGTTCGATCAATACCGCGTGGATCTCACCGGCATCCCGATGGCGATGTCGCGGCTGCGCGAAGCGTGCGAGAACGCGAAGAAGGCGCTGTCGACGGATCGCGAAGCGATGATCCAGCTGCCGTTCCTCGCCAACGACCAGCACGGTGCGCCGATCAACTTCGAGAAGCGCGTCACGCGCGAGCAGATCGAGACGCTCACCAAGGATCTGCTCGAGCGCCTCGAAGCTCCGTGCCGTCGCGCGCTGGCGGATGCGTCGCTGGGTGCGGCGGAGATCGAAGAGATCCTCCTCGTCGGCGGCATGACGCGCTGGCCGGCGGTGCAGGAGATGGTGGAGACCATCTTCGGCAAGAAGCCGTCGAAGGGCGCGAACCCCGACGAGGTCGTCGCGCAAGGCGCGGCGGCGTACGCGGGCATCTTGTCCGGCGAGACCGGTGACGAGGCTGCGCTGCTCGACGTGACGCCGCACGACATCGGCATCAAGGTCGGCGACTCGCAGTTCGCGGTGGTGTTGCCGCGCAACTCGATGCTGCCGGTGCGCGCCCGCCGCTTGTTCGCGACCACGCAGGACAACCAGCGCTACGTGTCGATCGAGCTGTACCAGGGCGATTCGTCGGACGTGACCAAGAATCGCAAGCTCGGCCAGGTGGTCCTCGACGACCTCACGCCGGGACCGCCCGGCGCCACGCGCGTCGAGCTCGTCATCACCGTCGACGTCGAGTCGATCATGAGCGTGACAGCGCGCGAGATTCGCACCGGCCGCGAAGCGAGCGTGACGATCCGTCCAAGCGGCGGACTGTCGCAGCGCGAGATCATCGAGATCATCAATCGCCGTCGCCAGGAGCAGTCGGTGACGCAGCCCATTCCGCTGAACGAGCTCAGCGCTGCAGGCTCCGTCCGCGTGACCACGCGCGAGCACGCGGTGTCTCATCCCGACGACCCGAACAAAGACGACCCAGAGAAGAAGTAATGACGGTCGACCCAGCGGTCCTCAAGGTCGCCGATGCCGTCGGCGCGCTGATGGAAGCGTGGGGGTTCAAACGTAACCTCGGCCGCATGTGGGCCGTGCTGTATCTCGAGAGCGCGCCGCTCAACGCCGCGGATCTCGGCGAACGCCTCGGGTTGTCGACGGGCGCGGTGTCGATGCTCTTGAACGAGGCGCAGGAGTGGGGAGCGATCAAGAAGGCGTGGGTCGTGGGCGAGCGCAAAGAGCACTACGAAGCGGAGACCTCGATCTGGAAGATGGTGTCCCGCGTGCTCCGCGAGCGCGAGCTGCAGTGGGTTCGCTCCGCGACCGAAGCATTTGCCGAGGCCAAGGACGAGCTGTCCACGAAGAAGGGTGACGCGCGCGACGAGCTGATCGCGGATCGCATCGCGGGGCTCGTGCAGCTCGCGCAGGTGGGCGCGCACCTGTTGCAGTCGATCCTCGAGGGAGCTCAGGTCGACTCGTTGCCGATCAAGACCGTGGGAGAACTGGCGAAGGCCGCGCGCGACCGAGACGACAAGTGATCCAGGTCGACGACCTGAAGAAGCACTTCAAGGTGCACAAGCGCCCGCCCGGCTTTCGCGCGGCGGTGAAGTCGCTGTTCGTGCGCAACTACGAGACGGTCAAGGCCGTCGACGGCGTGAGCTTCACGATCCGGCGCGGCGAGCGCGTGGGCTTTCTCGGTCCCAACGGCGCGGGCAAGACGACGACGCTCAAGGTGCTCGCCGGTCTCCTGCACCCGACGAGCGGCACCGCGACCGTCGACGATCTTCGCCCGTACAACCGGCAGCCGAAGTTCCTCTCGTCGATCACGCTCGTGATGGGCCAGAAGTCGCAGCTGATCTGGGATCTGCCGCCCGCCGATACGTACGCGCTCAATCGCGCGGTGTTCGATGTACCGCGCGACTCGTACGAAGCGACGATGAAGGAGCTCGTGGAGCTGCTCGACCTCGGGCCGCTGCTCGAGAAGCCGACGCGCCAGCTCTCGCTCGGCGAGCGCATGAAGTGCGAGCTCGCGGCCGCCCTGCTCCACCGCCCGACGACGCTGTTCCTCGACGAGCCGACGATCGGCCTCGACGTGGCGATGCAGGTGGCGATCCGCGACTTCGTACGCAGCTACAACCAGCGCCACGAAGCGACGGTGCTGTTGACCTCGCACTACATGGACGACGTCGTCGCGCTGTGTCCGCGGATCATCGTGATCGATCGCGGGGTGCTGATTCACGACGGCGATCTGCGCAAGCTCATCAAGACGCTCGATCCCGACAAGCGGGTCTCGTTCACGGTGTCCGATGACGACGCGGACGTCTCCGCGCTCGGCGACGTGCTCGCGCGTGAGGGCAAGCGCATCACGCTGAAGGTCAACGAGAGCGAGCTGCCGAGCGTGATCGGTCATCTGCTCGGCACGCTGAAAGCGACAGATCTCGCGATCGAAGATCCCCCGCTCGAAGAGGTCCTGCGCTCGATGTTTGGCAAGACGCAGGCGGCCGGTGACACGTGAGCCAGCTGTCGCGCACGATCCGCGCGATTCCGACGCTGCTTCGCATCGGCGTCGCCGAGACCGTCGCGTATCGCGCGGAGTTCCTCGTGTGGCTCCTCGTCACCACGCTGCCGCTCGTGATGCTAGCGCTGTGGACGAGCGTCGCGAGTGAAGGCCCGTTTCGCGGCTACTCGTCGGACGCGTTCGTCGCGTACTACTTGTCCGGCCTGATCGTTCGCAACGTCACGGGCTCGTGGGTCGGATGGCAGATCAGCGAGGAGATCCGGCTCGGCACGATGGCGATGCGCCTGCTGAGGCCGCTGCATCCGTACATCGCCTTCGCGGCGATCCACATCGCTGCGATTCCGTTTCGTGTCGTCGTCGCGCTGCCTGTCGCGGCGATCCTCTTGCTTTCGTCGGGGGCGAGCTCGCTGACCTCGGAGCCGGCGCAGCTCGCGCTCATCGCGCCGTCGCTCGTTCTCGGGTGGATGATCAACTTCAACCTCGTGTTCATCCTCGGCACCGTCTCGTTCTGGGCGACGAAGACGATGGCGCTCATGAACGTGTACTACGCGATGTTCTCGCTGTTCTCGGGCTATCTGCTCCCGATCCCGCTCTTGCCGCCGATCATCGGCGACGTCGCGTCCGTGCTGCCGTTTCGCTTTGGCTTCTCCACCCCGGTCGAGCTCATGACGAAGCACCTGAGCGGCGAACAGCTCGCGATCGCCGTCGGCGGCCAGGTGGGCTGGGCGGTCGTCACGCTCTTGCTCGCGCTCGCGGTGTGGCGCGCGGGCGTTCGTCGCTTCGAAGCGGTGGGGAACTGATGACGAAGTACCTGCGCCTGTTCGCCGTGCAGCTTCGCCTATCAGCATCCGCAGGTATGGCCTATCGAGGCGACTTCCTCCTCGAAGGCGTGATGTCGATCGGCTGGCTGCTCGTCACGCTCTTGCCGCTCTACGTGCTCTACGACGAGCGCAGCTCCGTGGGCGGGTGGACCATGCCCGAGGCGCTCGTCGTGCTCGCCTACTTCACTGGCGTGAAGGGCGTGCTCGAAGGCATCGTGTCGCCATCGTTCGTCGATCTCGTCGAGCGCATCCGCTCCGGCGCGTTCGACTACGTGCTGCTCAAGCCCATCGACGCGCAGGCCCTGATCTCGGCCTCGCGGTTCGAGCCATGGAAGATGTTCGATGTCCTCGGTGCGCTCGCGATCGTCGTCTACGCGTTCGCGAAGCTGGGCCGCCCGCCCGCGCTCGCCGATATCGCGCTCGGAGCGGTCCTGTTCGTCGCCGGCGTGCTCGCGATGTACTCGCTGTGGATCCTGTGCGCTGCGGCGGCGTTCTGGGTGGTGCGCCTCGATAACCTGACCTTCCTCCTCGGCGCGATCTTCGATACCGCGCGGTGGCCGGTGACGATCTTTCCGCGCGTCTGGCGGATCATCTTCACCTTCGTCATCCCGCTCGCCGTCATGACCACCTATCCCGCCCAAGCGCTGCTCGGTCAGCTGCACTGTAGAACAGCGCTCGGCGTGGTCGCCGGGGCGTTTGGCCTCCTGGTGCTCAGCCGCCTCGTGTGGCGCCGGGCGATCCGTAGCTACACCTCGGCGTCGTCGTGACGTAGATTTCGCATCGAGGTTGGGCGTGGAGACCTACTCGAGAGCGTCGACAGTCATGAAGTGGGATGCCGCCACCCGGATGGTGTACGCCTCCTTCGTCCCCGGATCGCGACTCGGTGAAGCGGACGCGAATGCGATCGCCGAGGCGTTCACGCGATGGATCGGCGCTGACAACGACAAGTTCGGCGTCTTGATCGACGCCGAGGGCCTCGCGGGTTCGGACGGTGCGTTCCGCGCGCGCTGCAACGCGTACTTCAAGCAGCACAAGGAGCGCGCGATGATGGCGGTGATCCACGTCGGGCCGATCGTCGCGGTGCTGACCGAGCTGTTTCGCATCGGCTCCGGACTCCAGCTCAAGACGCTCTCGTCGGAGACAACCGCGCGGGCGTGGCTTCGATCGAAGGGCATCGACGCGTGACCCGAACCGTCACGTTCGACGACATCTTCTCCGTGATGGGCGCCGCGGCGGTTGGCGAGCGCACCGCGCGCGTGCCCCTGCCGGAGGATCCGGACCTCGAGGACACCGCGACCCGCATGGCGATCGCGCTGAACATCTTGCTCGACGAGATCTCGCAACAGGCGGAGGAGCTCGAACAAGGCCGCTTCCGCGCGAACAGCGAGCTCGAAGCATTCAGCTACTCGGTGGCGCACGATCTGCGCTCGCCGCTCCGCGCGATCAACGGCTTCGCTCACCTGCTCGCCGACGATCACGGCGACCAGCTGGATGGCGACGCGATCTATCTGCTGCAGAAGATCCGCCAGAGCGCCAATCGGATGTCCGAGCTCATCGACGGGCTCCTCACCCTTGCCCGCCTGATCCGCGCGGAGATCGAGCCGTGCCGCGTGAACCTCTCGCAGCTCGTACACGAGTCGCTGGCCCAACTCGCGGCCACCGAGCCCGATCGGGTGGTCTCCCTGCAGATCCAGGAGAACTGCGAGGCGCAGCTCGATCCGCGTCTCGCGCGCGTGCTCGTGGCAAACCTCGTCGCCAACGCGTGGAAGTTCACGAGCAAGTCGTCGGAGGCGAAGATCGAGTTCGGCACCACGCCCGACGGTGGCGTCATCTACGTTCGCGACAACGGCGCGGGCTTCGACATGAACCACGCGAGCAAGATGTTCGCTCCGTTCCAGCGGCTGCACGCGGCGGCCGAGTTTCCGGGCACGGGCATCGGCCTGGCGACCGTACAGCGCATCGTGCACCGGCATAACGGGACGATCTGGGCGAAGGGCGAGGTGAATCGGGGCGCGACCTTCTTCCTCGCGTTTCCGCGCTAGTCGCAGCGGTCGAACCACTCGCCATGACCGAGTCGTGGCACGGCCGTGGTTTGCCCCTGTAGAGGTCCTGCGTACGGTGACGCATGGCGGAACGGGCGACGACTCACACCTCGATCACGGGCTTCGGCGTCTGGCATCCGGAGACCTCGCTCGACAACGCGGAGCTGTGCGTCGCGTTCAACGAGTTCGTGCGGCGCGAGAACACGAAGCACGCCGATGCGATCGCGGCCGGAACACGCGAAGCGCTTCGCGAATCGTCCCCCGAGTTCATCGTCAAGGCGTCGGGCATCGAGCGCCGCTACGTTCATGACAAGACCGGCCTCGTCGATCCGGAGCGCATGTGCCCCAACATTCCCGATCGGCCTGCCGATCAGGTCAGCGTACAGGCGGAGTACAGCGTGCACGCCGCGAAGAAGGCGCTCGAGGTCGCGGGACGCGCCGGCGAGGACATCGACCTCATCGTCCTCGGCGCGTCGTGCTTGCAGCGCGCCTATCCCGCGCTCGCGATCGAAGTGCAGGAGCTCCTCGGCGCGCGTGGTCACGGCCTGGATATCTCGCTCGGCTGCTCGACCGGCGTGGCCGCGCTCCAACTCGCGTCCCAGGCGGTCCAGCTCGGCAACGCGCGGTGTGCACTCGTCGTGCTGCCGGAGCTCACGAGCCCGCACCTCAATTGGCGCGAGCGCGACGCGCACTTCATCCTCGGTGACGCGTCGGTCGCGATGATCGTCGAGCCTACCCGTGGCGCACGTCCGGGATCGTGGGAGATCCGCTCGACGAAGATGGCGTCGAAGTGGTCGAACAACATCCGTAACAACTTCGGCTTCATCAATCGCTGCGATCCGAGCACCGAGCACGATGCCGACAAGCTGTTCCACCAGCAGGGCCGCCGCGTGTTCAAGGACGTGGTGCCGATGGCCGAGAAGTTCGTGCTCGAGTCGATCGCGGCGCACGGCATCGATCCGCACCAAATAACTCGCTACTGGCTCCACCAAGCGAACCAGAACATGAACGACCTCATCGCGAAGCGAATCCTCGGCCGCGAGGCGACGCCGGAGGAAGCACCGCTCGTCCTCGCGGAGTACGGCAACACGGCGTCGGCCGGTTCGCTGATCGCGTTCTCGCTACACAACACGGATCTGCCGGCCGGATCGATCGGCGTGATGGCCGCGTTCGGCGCGGGCTACTCGCTCGGCTCGCTCGTCCTCCAGCGCAGCTAAGCGCTACAGCGTCTCGAGGAACGTGACGAGATCGCCGACGTCGTTGTCGGAGAGCTTCGACGTGTCCGCCATGCCGTGCACCGCGCCGCGATCGCGTAGCAGCGCCTCTAGCGTCGCCGCGCTGCCATCGTGATAGTACGGCGCGCTCGCAGCGAGACCGAGGAGGCTCGGCGTATCGCTCTGCGCGAGCGTGCCGGTGAACTTGTGACGCTCCTGGTCGGTGTACTTCGCGCCGTCGTGACACGTGCGGCACCCCGCCTCCGTGTCGAACAGTTTCTTGCCGCGCGCGACAGCCGCCGGATCGCGCGTCGGCGTGCGCACCGTCGGTAGCGCTTCCACGTACGCCGCGAGCGCGTCGGTCTGCGCCTTGTCGAGACCGAAGCCGCCGAGACGCTTCATCGTGCCCGTGAGGCTGTCGGTCAGCGTCGCGTCGCCACCGTCCCACTTGAAGGGGTGCGTTCCGACCATGCGTCCCGCGATGATCGGCGTCTGCAACTCGTGCTTGTCGATGCGCCACGACAGGCCGTCGGCGCGATTGTCCGGGTGACAGGTCGAGCACGCCATCGCGCCTTGCTGCGAGATGGCCGCCGTCGCGGAGTGGAACAGCGTCAGGCCCTGGTGTTGCTTCTCGGTCCACGCCGAGGCGACGAGCGACGGACCGTTCACTTCGATCTTGTTGGCCACGACGACGTTGCCCTTGCTGTCGACCGTGTCGATGCGTTGCACCGAGCGCGTGAACGAGCACCATACGAGCAGATCGCCCGACGCGTCGACGGCGAGGCCGTCGGGACCGCACTGCTTCTTGGCAATCGTCGTCGACATGACGCCGCCGAGCGAGATCGACGTCTGCGACGCGTTCTTGACGAGCGTGATCGTGTCGGAGCCCAGGCCCGCGATGTAGAGCGCGTCGCGCGCCTGATCCCACGCGAGGGCGCGCGGTTGGTGTGCGCTGATCTGTGCGGTGACCTGGCTCGTGTGTCCTTTGCCAACGCCGAGGAACGCGAGCTGGTGCGAGACCGGCGGCTCGAAGCCACCGCCATAGCTGCTGGTGCGCTCCGATCCGTCCATGCGTTGTACGGGGGTCTCGCGCTGGAACGGCACGAGCGCTTGCCGCTCGCCGAGGAACGTGACGGCGAACGACGCTCGCGCGAACGACTCGCCTTGATCGCTGGCGCCACGAACGCGACGGCGCGGAGTGGCTCCCGTGGCGAGCGCGATGTGCTCGGCGCGATGTGTGTCGAGCAGATCGATCTGATCGACCGTCCCCGTCGTCAGGTACGCGACGAGAGCGCGTGTGCCGTCTGGCGACACCGCGAGACCTCGCGGTTCGCGACCGAGCGGCGTGCGCCACTTCTCCTTGCCGGTCTGCACATCGAACGCGACGAGCGTGCGATCCGCGATCGTCGTGACGAGCACGGTCTTCCTGTCCGGCGTGAGCGCCACGGCATACGGCTCGGCGGGCGTCTTCCAGCTCGCGGTGATCTGAAGCGCGCCGTCCGTCTTCACGACCGCGACCCGATCGCCGAGGCGGTCCGCCACGTAGGCAACCCGCAGCGCGGGGTCGTACGCGAGCTGTCCTGCATCGCGCCCGATCTTGACTTCGCCGATATTTTTCCCCGCACCGTCCGTCTTGATGAGCGACCCGCTGTCAGCGTCGATCACGATGGCGCCCCGGGGCAGCGCAGCGATGCGATTGGACGTGAGATACGGCGGCGTCTCGGCCGCCACCGTCGAGCCGCCGATCGGCGCTCCGTCGAGCATGAACGCGGGCGGCGTGCGATCGAACGGCTCGATCATTCGCTTCGCGAGAACAGTGGTGGGAACAGCAGCCGCGAGGGTTAGACCGAGGGTTAGACCGAGGGCCAGCGTGCGCGTTCGCATGACACGGCTGGAACGAACGGCGCGGCGTGTCGATCTATTCGCCATGCGCCACCAGACACCGCGGATTCGCGGCAGTTTCTTGGAATACGGGCGCGCGCGAACCTCAGCGAATGACAGCGCGTTCGACGGCATCTCCGATCAGCAACGCATCCGCGACCTTGGCCCCGCTCGTGACCCGGCCGACGTACGTGTAGCGAGCGTCGAGGTGCGGTGCAGCCGCGTGCATGATGAACCACTGCGATCCCCCGCTGTCGCGGCCCGCATCGGCGATGCCTACACCGCCCGCCACGAAGCCACGTGCGCTCGGCTCTGCCGGGAGCGTGAAGCCCGGACCGCCCCAGCCGGACTGCGTCGGGTCACCACCCTGCACCACGAAGCTCGGGACCACGCGATGAAACGCGAGGCCGTCGTAGTAGCCCTTCTCGGTCAGCATGATGATCGTCGCGACGGCCCACGGTGCGGCGGTCGCGTCGAGTGCGATCACGATCTCGCCACGCGTCGTGGTCAGCACCCACTCGCGCGAACCGAACGCGCGCGCGACATCGACACCTGGAGGCGGCGAAGCGCCACGTGGTTCGTCACGCGCGGGGACCGCATCGCCGAGCGCCACGAGGCAACCGCGCGCCGCCGCCGCGAGCACCGGATGCCCCTCGAGCGCCGCGCGACACGCGTCGGCGCCGCTCGCGAGCTTCTGCGTGCCGACGAGCGCGAGCATCGAGGCAGCGAGCTCGGGATCCTTCTCCGTGCGTGCACGCGCGACGATCGCTGCGTCGAGCGCGGCGTGATCGCTCGAGCCGATCACTTCGTAGATCGCGGGTGCAGCCTCAGCGGCCGAGCCGGCGACGATCGGATCGGCATCGCCGAGCGCGGTGACGAGCGTCGACACGATCGCCGCGCGATCTGCAGCGCCACCTTCGCCCCACAGGCTCGCGAGCACCCCGATCGCCGATGCACGCACGCGCACGTCTGCGTGCGCGAGCAGCTTCGCGAACAGCTCGCGACGCTGCGCGAGCGGACCGACCTTCGCACCCACGAGCTCTGCGACGAGGGGCAGCCGCAGATGCTCCGGAAGCTTGCAGCTCTCGACGAGCGCGAGGTCTGCGGCATCCCCACGCGTCATCGCCACGAGCGCGAGACATTCGATCCACGCGTACGTGATCCCCTCTACCGCAGTCGACGCGGAGGCGCTCCGAGCGAGCGAGGTGATCGCGGATGCAACGATCGGTCGCTTCGCGTGCGGCGCGAGGACCTTCAGCGACTCGATCACCACGTGCGCTTCGGCTGGCTTTCCTCGCTCGAGCTCCGCGAAGCGCCGCACCATCGCTGTCGCGACGGCATCGCGACCCGCATCGTCGCCTCTCTCCCCCGCGAGGGCGCGCACCGCTTCCACGGCGACACGCCAATCTCCGTCGAGCAGCGCCTTCTCGAGCTGCGCGTGTGCGCTCCCGACGACGTTCTGCTTCACGATCGCTTGGATCGCGACGATGCGCGTCGCGGTGTCGGGCGAGTCGATCAGCGCGGCGAGCGGCGGCCCGACCCGCCCATGCGCCGCGGCCGCCGTCGCGCTCGCCTCGCTCGTCGCTGCACGCGAGAACGCATACGCCGCTGCGTACGCGGTCGTGCGCTCGGCGAGCGCATCGATGAGCGCGAGCTTGCCCAGCGCGGTCATCTCGATCTTGCGACGTCCGAACCGGCCGATCGCGAGCGCGGCCGCGTTGCGAATCTGGGTCGAGCCCGTCTTCACCAGCTCGACGAGCAATGGCTGAGCGGTCGCGTTGGCCGCGCGACCGAGCGCTTCGATCACGACAGGCTTGTCGACCTCCGGGACGCGATCGAGCGCCGCCGTCAGCATGGACGTCACGTGCTTCGCAGTATCGTCGTCGAGCTCGTCGAGGGAACCGAGGAGGCCATACGCGCTCGCGGCCGCGCTGACGATCGCCGGATCCGGATCTGCGAGCGCGCGATCGAGCTCCCCGCGAGCACGTCCGCCGCCGATGCGTCCGAGGCCGCGCAGCGCGAGTGTTCGTTCGAGCGTCGCTCCGTGCGCTGCGAGCTCGACGAGCTGCGAGATTCCATCTCCTCGCGTGGCCTCGGCATGCGCGACTCGAATGCGCACCGGCGTGTCATCGACAGGCGTGGGAGCGACGGGCGCGGGTGTGCTGCGATGACACGCGACGAGAAGCGCGGTTGCAGCGAGCGTGCACGCGAAGCGATCCATGTCGCGCAGCCTACCCGAATGGCGCGAGCAAGCGGGCTGAGACACCCGATCGCGGCGCGGGTTCCCTCGATTTTCTCGTCGAGAAATGACATCGTGATGCCATGCGCGTCACGTCGATCGCCGTCGCTGCTTGGTGTCTGGTCGCCTGTTCGTCGGACAAGAAAGAGGGTTCGAAGAAGAGCGGCGGCGATACAACGCCAGCCGAGGTGAAGACGGAGCCAAAGAAGCCTGTCGACACCAAGCCGCTTCCTCCACTCGCCAAGGATCCTGGTGGAGCCACGGGCAAGCCGCTGCGCGTGACGGGATTCGGCGGGCTCGGCATCGACGCCGCGCGTGGCATCGCTGTCGACGATGACGGCGCTGCGTACGTCGCGGGGTACTTCGATGCAGAGCTCGACTTCGGTGGATCGATCGGCAAGGCCGCGGCGCCGACCAAGGATCCGAAGAAGCCTGCATCGCAAGCGTACCTCGTGAAGGTCGGCGCCGACGGAAAGCTCGCGTGGGCACAGACGTGGGGCGGCGAGCGCGACGACGTGGCGAACGGCGTCGCGGTGAAGGGCGACACGATCGTCGTCGTGGGATCGTTCCTCGACACGATCAAGGTCGGCGAGTTCACCAAGAAGTCCTCGGGCTCCGACGACGCGATCGTGATCGCCTACAACAAGGAGGGCGTCGCGCAGTGGGCGTGGAACATCGGCGGCATCGACTCCGACGGAGCGAACACGGTCGCGGCGACGCCCGATGGCGGCTGGGTGATCGGTGGATCGTTCACCAATACCGTCGATTTCGGAACCGCGTCGTACAAGACGCGCGGTGGCACCGACGCGATGCTCATCAAGCTCGAGGCGAGCGGCGAACTCGAGTGGTTCAAGCAGTTCGGCGGCGCGTATCAAGACACGATCAATCACGTCGCCGTCGATGCGCAGGGAAACATCGTCGTGCAGGGCGTGTTCAAAGACGTCTCCGATTGGGGCGGCGAGAAGCTCAAGGCCGGCGGCGGCTCGGACTACGACGTCGTCCTCGCGAAGTACGATCTCAACGGCGATCATTTGTGGTCGCAGCGCTTCGGCAACGCGTTCAACGATGTCGCCGGCGGCGTGGCGATCGATCCGTCCGGCTTCATCACCATGGTCGGCTCGTTCGACAAGAGCGTGTCGTTCGGCAAAGGCGACGAGCACACCGCCGTCGGCGAATCGGACATCTTCGTCGTGCGCTTCTCGCCGAACGGCGAGCTGCAGTGGGCAAAGACGTTCGGTGCGGATCGGGAGGACATCGCATCAGGCGTCGCCAGCGACGCGAACGGCAACACCGTGACGACGGGCTGGTTTCAGCAAACGGTGGATTTCGGCGCAGGGCCGCTCACGAGCAAGGGCAACAAGGACATCTTCGCGCTCAAGCTCGACGTCGACGGAAACGTGGTGTGGGCGCAGCGCTTCGGCGACAAGGATCACGATCAAGGTCGTTGCCTCGCGATGGATGCAAAGGGCGTCTCGTACATCGGTGGCATCTATCGCTTCACGTTCGATGCGGGCGTTCCGCCTGCGCTCGAATCGGTGCGCGCAGAGAGCGATCGCATCCCGAAGCCGGACTCGTTCGTCCTCGCGCTCGATCGGTAGATCGGCTCGGTTTGCCCGAAAAACCACGTTAGCGGCACTTCCTGGTCGCGACAGCGGTGTAAAAGGTCAGCACCTCAATTTTCGAAGGAGAGTCGAACATGGCTAAGGCGAAGAAGGGTGGCAAGTCCGCAGGCCCCACCGAGATGCTGCTGGTGAGCTCGAAGGTCCGCTCGCTGATCAAGGACGCGGGATGCAACACGGCGGGCGACGCGCTCGACGGTCTCAACAACTACGTCTTCTGGCTCATTCAGCAGGCCGCGAAGCGCGCGGGCGAGAACGGTCGCAAGACGGTCCGCGCTCACGACTTCATCCTCCCGTGAAGAGGGATTGACCTAGGGTCGAATTCGATGGGCGCCTGCGAGGGCGCCCGTCGCATTTTCGGCGGTACCAGCTTATGCTTGCCGCCAGGTGACGACTGGGGCGCCGATCTACCTGGTCTCGGCATGTACGTCGGGTGAGGAGTTCATCTCCGCGTTCCGTCGATATGCCGACCGCAACGGGGTGATGTTCATCCCGATCGCGGAGCCGTTGCCGGCGGGACGCAAGGGTCGCTTCGCGCTCGCGCTAGCGACGGGCGGCGTGATGATCGAAGGCCAGGCCGAAGTCGTGAGCTCGGCCCGAGCTCCGTCGGTGCTGTACGGGCGCGTCGGCATGACGGTGAAGTTCCTCGCGCCCGACGAGCCGAGCCAGACGATCCTGCGCGAGCTCGAGAGAGCGCGTACGTCGCTCAAGCCGCCCGCGCCGAGCGTGCCGCCGCGTCCGGCCGAGATTCCTCGGGAGCCGCGGGCCAAGCCACCTGCTCCCGGCGGTCGCATCGATGCGGTGAACGCTCTCGCCGAGTGCGTGCTGATCGGCGACATCTCCACGCTATCGCGCGATTCGGATCTCGGAGCGAAGCCCTCGATCACGCCCTCGATCACGCCGATCAAGCCCTCGATCACACCCGCGGCGACGCAGCCCCCGCCCGTGAGATCCGCGACGCCTCCGTTCGTCACACCGGATCGCCCGAAGTCACCGAGCATCCCGCCCATCGTTCCCCCCATCGTTCCCCCGCTACCTGCGGCGATGACCAAGCCCGATCCATCGCTCACCGCGACGAGCCTCGGCATCGCGCCGATCCGCGCGGCCGGCCCGAGCGCACCTGCAAAGCCGCTCGGTATCGCCGCGCCTCCGCCGCCGATCGCACCGGCAGCGGCGCCCGTCGTGCCGTCGACGCGCGAGGAGGCCGTGGCCGCGGCGCTCAAGTTCGCGCATGCCGTCGAGGCGCGCGGTGCCGCGCTGCCGGACGAGACGGTGAAGGGACTACCACCGGGCATCGCGCTGACCGAGACGATTCGCGGGACCATGCCGGCGAGCGCGCTCGCGACGCAGGCACCGCGCTTCGTTCCCACCGACGATGTCGACGAGAAGACGGATCTGACGAGCATCCCGCCGGTGGCCGAGGTCGGGCGCAAGACGGAGCTCGGCGTAGCGGTCATGCGCGCTCCCACCGAGGACGAGCTGCGCGCGACCACGAAGATGGACGCGATCACGACGGATCCGCTCGACGAGGGCCTGACGCCCGTGGAGCAAGTGGACCCACTCGGCTCGACGCAAGCGGCGCTCCGGCTATCGCGGTTGCAACCGACGATCGAGGAGCCGAGCGGCGACTGGACGATGTCCACGAACGACGGCGCGATGACGATCACGCCGCGCAAGCCGGCACCGACCACGCCCGCCGATGTCGCGCCGCCCAAGGGCCCGCCGACGGGCGACTACATCATCGCGCTCGATCCCTCGCGTCCCGACGGTTGGAGCGAGCCGTCGAAGATCGTCAAGCGGCCCGAGGGCGAGCTTCCTGGTCCGCCCGTGTCGGTGGTGTCGAGTGACAAGCCGCTCGACTCCGAGGCGCGCTCGCAGCCGGAGATCGCGACGGACGAGCCGAAGATCCAGATCGATCCGACGCTGATCGAGCCGCTGATCGAGCCGCTGATCGAACCGCGGATCGAGCCTCCGAGCGAGCCGCTCACGCCGCTGCCGGCAACCGCGGCCGACGATGCGGCGGATCCACCGGTGCCACCAGCGGGCAGCGTGCCGATGCCTGCATTGCCGCTCGCACCGGCGCCGCCATCGCAGCAGATGATCACGCCCCCCGGCGCCGTGCCGGTCCTCCCGGCGACAACGACGCCCGGCATGGGCGCCGTGACACCGCCGCGGCCGATGCCCGCGACACCGCCGCTCGCGAACGTATCGAGCTCGGCGCTCGAGGCACCGCCCGCGCACGAGATGAGCCGCGCCGCGCAGAAGCGCCAGCGGACGAAGGTGGTCGTGATCGCCGCGAGTGCGTTCGCTGCGATCGCGATCGTCGTGATCGCGATCCTCGCGACGCGTGGCGGTGACGAAACGAGAGCTCCCGAGAAGGCATCCACACCGCCACCAGCTCCCACGAAGGTCGAAGCTGCTCCGCCGGCGCCGCCACCTCCACCGCCAACGCCGCCTCCTGCCGACGACGAGATCGAGATGGACGAGAAGGCCGCCGTGGAGCCAGCGCCTGTCGAGCCCGTCGCGCTGGTCGAGCCCGCGTCCAAGGACTGCACGCTGACGATCCAGAGCGTGCCGCCCGAAGCAGAGCTGTCGATCGACGCCGAGGTGAAGGGGCCGACGCCCGTCACGCTGACGCTTCCGTGCGGAACGCCCGTCAAGGTGACGCTGAAGAAGCAGCGCTACCAGACGATGACGCGCGAGGTGACGCCCACGGCGAAACGAAAGCCGATCAGGATCGCGCTCGCCCGCACCACGTTCACCATAAAGGTGAGCTCGTCGCCGCCCGGCGCCACGGTCACGCTCGGCACCAAGGTGCTCGGCATGACACCCACGACAGTGAAGGTGCCCGCGTACGAGTCATCGACGATCAAGATCGCGAAGGACGGCTACGCACCCGAGATGCAGAAGGTGTCGCCGAAGAACAACTCGAGCTCGGTGAGCGTCACGCTCAAGAAGAACCCGACGAAGGCCAAGAAGCCTCGCTAAAGGCGCTTGCGACGCCGTCCGAGCTCTTAGGGTCTCTTAGGGTCTCTTAGGGTCCGGCGAGCGCGAGGTCCTCGACCTTCGCGCGGACCTTGGCCATGAACGCCTCGCCCGGATCGGGCTTGGTGTTGCCGTACGTCGGATCGAGCTCGACGTAGAGCCCAGACTTGGTCTTCTTCATCGCCATGACCTCGTAGTGACCGACGAGGTGCTCGATCGGAAAGCGCGCCGCCAGATCACGGATCAACGCCGCGTTCGCGGTGACCTGCGCGTCGGTGAGCGGGTACTCCTTCTCGTTGCCGACGTTCTCGATGCCGATCGCGATGTGATTGAGCCCGATGCAATGGCGCGCGAAGCGCGTCTCCGGCTGAAGCCGATAGATGGTTCCATCGCGATCGATCACGTAGTGCGACGAGACATTCACGCGACCGGCCTTCGCGAGCTCCTTGCGGCTCGCCTCGATCGTCGGGTTGTCGAAGTAGCCGCGCGTTCCCTTCGCCGATCCACCGCCGGTGTAGTGCAACACGATCACCGTCGGCGCGATGTCGAGGTTCTCGGCCGCCGCGTCGGAGTGCTGCCGGCGATACTCGAGCGTGAGCCTCTCGCGCTCGGCGGACCACTTCATCGGCGCATCGACGATCGCAGCGTCGGGCACGCTCGGGGCGGTGTCCACCGGTGGCGTCGCATCGGCCGAAACGGCAACCTCCGCTGCATCTGCGGGGACAGCGGGCGGCGGCGGAGGCGGTGATGACGAGGGTGTCGCCGACGTACACGCGACGAGCACGATCACCACGAAGCGCTTCACAGCGTTGGTCGTAGCAAGGCTACTTCCAGAATGCACCTCGCGAGGACGACTTCGCAGCAGGCGCGTTCGCACGCGCGTGTTCGAGCTCGCGCACGAGCGTGCCGAGCGATACGCGGTCGGCTGCGCCACCGCGTCCTCGTGACGTCTCAAGCATTCGGGGCGAGAGCGAGCGCCCCATTCCTTGCAGGCGCTTGATGGCGACGACTTGCGCGAGGTGGCGCGCGCAATACAGCGCCGTTCGACCACGCATCGCGGTTGGCCGATCGAGGAGGTTACGTGACACTGTTATATAACAGTGTCACATCAGATCTAGTAACGCGCCGACGTCGTTCATGAAAATGGCAACGTTTCGTTACCATCCGCGCCGCGCGCGGACGGTGCGTCGCGGGGTTACGCTGGGGCTACCCTGGCATGGGGCGTGGACATGCCGAGAAGGTGGACGTGGCTCGCATCCTCATTGTCGACGACGACCGATCGATCCGGCGCACCCTCGAGAAGTTTCTGGGCAGCGAAGGCTACGACGTGGCGACGGCGTCCGATGCGCCGAGCGCGATCGCGGCCATCCACGACACGACGGCCAAGAGCGACGTCATGCTGCTCGACCTCGGCCTTCCCGGTGGCAGTGGCTTCGAGGTTCTTTCGTCGCTGAGCGACAAGTCGCGCGCGCCGACCGTCGTGGTCGTC
>JAEYYV010000323.1 GCA_023428295.1 Pseudomonadota bacterium | reverse complement strand
GCGCAGGTGCGCGCGGCCGCCGTTCCCGCTGCCACCGACACGCTGCTCCAGGTGCTCACGACCGACGGCGCGCCGGAGGTGGCCACCGCCGCGCTCGTCGCGCTCGTCGCACGCCACGGTCGCGCGCGCACCACCGCCGACCTCCTGAACAAGCTCGCTGCGGCCCCGGCCGGTGGCGCCGAGCGCGTGCGGATCGCGCTCGCGTGGTTGCTCGGCAAGTGACCGTGGTCCAAGATCTGCGCATGCGTTTCGTCGCCGCCGCGTTGGTCGTCGCCGCTGGGGCGAGCCTCGTCCTCGCGGGTGACGAGGCTCCTCGCCGCGGCCGCTCCGTACGCATCGAAGCGCCGCGTCGCGTGGAGGTCCAAGTGCCCGCGGGATCCTTCACGCAAGGTGTCTCCGAAGATCTCGCCACCGCCACCGAGCAGCAGTGCAAGATCGCGTTCTACCCTCCAGATCAGGTTCCGTCGGTCACCACCGCCGCGGGCATCACCATCGATTTCTGCGGCGAGTACGCGGACGAGCTGCGCCACATGCAGCAGCGCCGCGTGTCGCTCGACGCGTTCATGATCGATCGCGACGAGGTCAGCGTTGCCGACTACCGCGCGTGCATCGATGCCGGCGGCTGTACGCTCGACGCGCTGATCGCGGGCGACGAGCGCTACATCCGCGGCGATTGGCCGATCGTGAACGTCACGTGGGACGAAGCCGTCACGTACTGCGCGTGGCGCGGCGCACGCCTCCCCACCGAGGCCGAGTGGGAGCGCGCGGCGCGCGGCGATGGCAAAGACGACGTCACGCTCGATCAAGAGAACGATTGGCCGTGGGGGGAGATCGAGCGGCCCACCGACTTCAATCACGGCCAAGCGCGCGCGGTCGCGATGCGGCAGATCGAGCGACAACTGATCTCGCTCCCACTGCGGTTCTTCGGCGACCCCGACGACAGCGACGGTCATGCGTTCCTCGCGAAGCCGGGCTCGTATCCGTGGGGCGAGTCACCGTACGGTACGCGCGACCAAGCGGGCAACGTCGCCGAGTGGACCGCGGACTCTCACTACCGCGACCAAACCAAGCTCGGCTACGAGGGGCTGTCGTCGCACAATCCGCTGCGTGAAGGTACCAACGCATCACCGCGCGTCGTGCGTGGCGGTTCGTGGCGTCAGCCGGCCTTCCTCGCGCGATCCAATCTGCGCGACCCGTTCAACCTGATCTACGACCCGACCAAGCGGTACTCGCACGTCGGCTTTCGCTGCGCGCGCACGATTCGCTGATCGCGAGACGGCACCTTAGACCGCCTTAGACCGGCGGCTTCTCGGCGTCGATCATCGCGTCGGGCGCGTCGATCGGCGCGTCGGGATCGAGCTCCGCGTCGAGGAAGTCCGGCGTGGTCGCGTCGATGGGAATCTCTTCACCCGCCCGCGCACACTGCGACGTCGCCTGGTTGCACGTCAGCCCCGACTCGCAATCCTCGTTGACCTGGCAGCGCTCGCCCTCTTGCTGCTTGCACGCGGCGACGATGCCGGCGAGCGCGCCGAAGCAAACGGCGGTGAGCGCGAGGCGGCGAGCGATGGTCGAGAAACGGCGAGTACTCACGTGATCTCCTCGAGAGGCGGAACATCGAGCCACTCGACCTTGGTCACCTCGACCTCGCGCTTGCCCTTGGGCGACTGGACGACGACGGTCTCGCCGACGTCCTTGCCGATCAGGGCGCGAGCGAGCGGGGCGCCGATGGAGATGCGGCCACGCTTGATGTCGGCTTCATGCTCGCCGACGATCACGTAGCGCGATTGCTCGCCCGACTCGGAGTCTTCGATGGTCACGGTCGCACCGAATCTGACCTTGGACCCCGAGAGTTTGGTTGGATCGATAACTTCGGCGAGGCCGGTTTTTGCCTCGAGCTCGCGGATCTTGGCCTCGATGAGACCTTGCTCCTCTTTGGCCGCCGAGTAGTCGGCGTTCTCGGAGAGGTCACCGTGACCGCGAGCGATTTCGATGGCGCGGCTGTTGGCCGGGCGCTCGACGTCTTTGAGGCGCTTGAGGTGCGCCTTCATCGAGGCGAACCCCGCGGGGGTCATCGGGAATTTCTCGCTCATGGCCGAAGGTGTATTCGTACTCTGGCCAGCCTCGGGGGGCAAGCGAGCGCCGACGAGGAGAGCACCTTCAGTTGCAGGTGTTGGGGCAGCCCGCGCGCGAGCTCGAACAGCCGTTGTTGTTGGCCGCGCAATCGGGATCGAGGCATTCGACGTTGCCGCAGGAAGCGCTGGATCCGCAGAGGACATCGCAGCTGCACGCGGTGTCACAGTCGACGGTAGGGCAGGCGCCGCCACCGCTGCACGTCACGTTGCACTTGCTGTCGTTGCAGTCGACGGTGCCGCACGCGCTGCCGCCGTTGCACACGACCCTGCAATCGCCATCGCCACACTCGATGTTCCCGCACGCGCTGCCACCCGTGCAGTTGATGGTGCAGTTGTTGGCGGGGCGGCAGTTGATCGTGCCGCACGCGCCCGACGAGCAATTGATGTTGCAGTTCCAGCCAGCGGGGCAGTTGATGTCGCCGCAGCCCGTGCTGCTGAAGCACGCGATCGAGCACGTCATCTGGTTTCGGTTGCAGCCCGCGTTGCACACGCCGGGGCAAGCGTTCGGGTTGGTTCCCGGCACGCAGTAGCCGAGGTCGATGTCGCAGCGACGCGGCGGCGAGAACGTCGCGCAGTCGTCGTCGGTGCTGCACGCGAAGTCGTTCGAGCGGCGATCGACCCAGCAGCTCGAGATCACGATCGCGATCAGCGTGCCGAGCGCGAGTTGCATCACGGTTGCTCTCACCAGCGACCTCCGATCGAGAGCCCCGCGCTCGTCGGCGTGGCGGTGGGAGTGACGGTCACCGAGGTCTCGCGGCTCTTGTAGATCGTCCACGCGCCCCATGCGGCGACGGCGACGCCCGCGACGACGAGCACGTCGCCGATGATCGCGTTGCGCTGTGCTTTGCTCTCCTTGTCTTCGAGAGCGCGAAAATCGTCCGCGTCGTCGGGCATCGCGGCGTCGATCTCGCTCTGCGTGCTCGACACGTTGAACCACAGGATCACGCCGAGGACGGTCGCGACTCCACCCGCGGAGGCGAGCAGGATGCCGCGCGTGCGGCCTGGATTGGATGGCTCGTCGGAGACCACGGGCGGCGCTTCGACAGGTGGTGGCGCCTCGATCGGCGGTGGCGGCTCCACGTCGAACAGCGGCGCGAGCTCGGTATCGACGGTGTTCTCGGACTTCTCCGGCGCGTCGTCGATCGAGAACGTCGTCTGGCCTTCACGCCACTCGGTCTTGCTGCGCACGCGGCGAACGACGAGCGTGGTCTGCGTGCCCGTGGTGGTCGCGCGACCGAACACGAGCTCGTCCACACCGAGCGTCGCGCGGACCGACTCGGCGCACGGTTGCGTCTCGGCATCGCATCCGAGCGCGGCGGCGGTCTCCTCGAAGGTCGTGTCACCGACGGTGACGTTGCCCTCGAGGTTGTTCGCGAGCTTGTGCACGCTGGTGTTGAGGCGCGCGCGCAGGGTTGGCTCGACGCTGCCGTCGATAGGCAACACGAGCACCTTTCGTGGAGCTGCCTCCGCGACGTGCCACCCGATCGCGAGAATCAAGAGAGCTCCGAAGAGCGCTTTCACAGGTTCTTGATTCTCTCACGTATCTGCGCGGCGTCGGATGCGTTTGGTGACACCGATAAGTACTTCTGGAAGGCCGTCTTCGCAGGCCCCCACTCCCCGAGCTTTTCATGTGCGAGCCCGAGCGCCCGCCATGCAGCGGCGTAGCTGGGGTTCGCCGCGGTGGCCTTGCGGAACGTCGCCACTGCACTTTTCGCGTCACCCTTCACGTACGACTGCATGCCGGCCTTGAACAGCTCTTGTGCGTTCGGCTTCGGTGTAGGCGGCGGGCGTACGGGTTTGGTGTCGTTGCCCGTGTCGGGCGCGACGATCTCGATGCTCGTGTTCTCGACGGCAGCATCGACGCTCTCGAGCACCTCTGCCGCATCTGGCGTGATCGCGGGCTCCACCGCCGCGTCGATCGCGACGGGCGCGGCGACCATCGCCGATCCGGCTTCGGGCGGTGCGGGCCTGTTTGGCGCATCACCGCCGCGCAGCGCGATCACGAACGCGGCGACGACGATCGCGAGACCCGCGAGCACCATCACGACGAGCTTCGAGCTCGATCGCTTCGCGACGGTGCCGCTGCCCGACTGCGTGACCTCGGACTCGTACGGGCTGTTCGATGCAGTGCGGGGGCGCGCCATCGGCGGTGCACTCGGCGGACGCAGCGACGGCGATGATGCGCGCGGGCGTTGCGCGAGCAGTGGATCGTCGATCGCGGGGACGTTCGCCGGCGGCACCGAGTCGCCTGGCGATCGCGCGAACTTCACGCTGAACGCACCCGAGACGTCCATGCCGTTCGGCGATCCGGTCGCCATCATCTCGTCGAACGCAGCCTCGATCACGTCGGCGCTCGCGCGACCCTTGCTGCTCACCTCTTGCAGCAGCTTCTTGCGCGCGATGATGTGCGAGTCGAACGTGGTCTGCATGTACTTCGCGATCACGTCGTTGCGACCGCCGTACTTGTGCTCGCGCAGAACTTCCTCGAGCTCGGCCGCCATCTCCTTGGCCGTCGCGTAGCGCCCGTCCGGATCGCGGGACAACGCGCGCATCACGATCGGATCGAAGTCTTTGGGCACCTCGGGGTTCACCGACGACGGCGGCACGATGACGGTCTCGAGCACCTGCTTCATCGTGTCGTTGTCGTTGCCGCCTTTGAACAAGCGGCGCAGCGTGAGCGCCTCCCACAGCACGCAGCCGAGCGACCAGATATCGCTGCGCCGATCGCCCGAGCCACCGCGCAGCTTCTCCGGCGCCATGTAGCTGAACTTTCCCTGTACGCGGACCGTCGGGCCGGCCGACTGCGACGCCTTCGCGACGCCGAAATCGACGAGCTTCACCTGCCCGTTGTAGAGGACCACGATGTTGCCGAGCGACACGTCGTGGTGCACGAGCTCGATCGGATCGCCTCCCATCGTGCGCAACTCGTGCGCTGCATCGAGCCCCTCGGCGGTGTCCGCGATCAAGCGGCCGGTCGACATCACGTCGAGACGCTTGCCCTCGCGTCCCGCGCGAAGCACGGCGAGCAGCGGCTCGCCCTCGAGGTACTCCATCGCGATGAAGTAGCGACCCTCCGCCTGTCCCAGGTCGTAGATGTCGACGACGTTCGGGTGCTTCACGAGCGCGGCCATGCGTGCTTCTTCGAGCAGCATGTCGACGAACGTCTTCTGCGTGGCGAGGTTCTCGTGCACGAGCTTCACCACCACGAGCTTCTCGAACCCAGCCGGCCCGCGTTGGATGGCTAACTGAACCTCCGCCATCCCACCCTGGCCGATCTGGGTGATCAGCTCGTACCGCCCCAGACGGGACAGGCGAGTAGTCGCCCCGAGACTCACGGCCAGAACATATCCCAAGCTCCGCACATCGAGTGCGTCCGTGGTTACATCGTCCCACCGTGACGCGCGTATTGGTCGAACCACATCCGGTCCTCGATGCCGCCGCCTTCATCACTCACTTCCCGGCGCCCCTCCAAGCGCTCGTAGCCTCGACGGCGATCGTCGCCTTGGCCGAGCCGGGAGCGGCGGCGCCGATCTCCACCGACGCTTCCGTGCGGACCGCGGTGCGCGATCTCCTCCGCCACGGCGGCTTCAAGCCCTCGGGCCGGAGCAAGCCGGCATCGGAGTATCTGGTCGCCGCAGCCGCAGAGAATCGCTTCCCGCGGATCAACGCCGGTGTCGATGCATGCAACGTGGTCTCGCTGCACTCGGGCTTGCCCATCTCGCTCGTCGATCTGGACAAGACCGACACGAGCGCCGGTGAGCTCGTCATCAAGATCGCGCCGGTAGGCACGAGCTACGTGTTCAACCCGAGCGGACAGACGATCGATGTCGGCGGCCTCGTGTGTCTCTACGACGCGCGAGGTCCGACGGGCACGCCGGTGAAAGACGCGCAGCGAACGAAGACGCACGAAGGAACACGCACCACGCTCACGATCGTGTGGGGCACGCGTGCGCTCGACGATCGATCCGCACGGACCGCGCGCTGGTATCGCGAGATCTTGGCGACGATCGACGGCGTCACGACGAGCGACGTCACGCTCGGCTGACACTTGCACGACCGTGCTACTCGGGGAGCATCACGATGAGCGGCGTGACGTTGCCCGCTTCGATGGCGACGTCCTGATCGATCGAGCCAAACCGCCGCGTCGGGCTCGTCGAGGGCCCGTCGAACGCGGCGACGTACACGCGATGCCCACCGTCCGGCACACCGGGGAGGATGACCGGATCGCACGTGTGCGGAGTGCGCGTGGTGGAGATCGATCCGGAGGTCGAGCTCATGAGCATGTGTGGGCACGTGTCGAGTGGAGCCTGGGTGGTCGCGTCGACGAACACGGTGGTCAGCTCGACGTAGCCGTGGTTCCCGGCGACCTCGGTCTCGAACACGTTCGCGACCGGCGTGGTGGGAAACGTGTTGAACGCGTGAGTCCGGCGCGCGTAGACCTTGCCGTCGGTGGTGACGAAGTCGGCGTACGTGATCCACCGCGTCGAGTCGCTCGAGAAGTCAGGCAGGACGAGCGGAATCATCGAGCCGATGCACGGCGTATCACTGGACACGACGTCCTCTTGCTGCACCACGTTGTCCAGTACGTACTCGCGCGCGACGACGACCGACACGTGATCGATCTGCCCGGGGCACTCGCGATCGGCCCAGGTCCACTTCCACACGACGCTGTCCTCGGTCACCGGCGTCTCGCCGTCACTGCACGCGCCGAGCACGAGCGCCGAGCACACCCAGATAGCGACCCTCACGCGTCGAGCTTACAACGCTGCGTACTTCTGGAGTGACGCGACACGGAGGTCCGCGCGCTTCGCCACCGCGATGGCCTCGAGCGCCGCGCGCGCACCGCGCAGGGTCGTCTGGTACGCGATGTTGTTCATCAGCGCCGCGCGGCGCAGCGAGACGGAGTCCTGCACGGCCTGCACCCCCTCGGTCGTGTTGATGACCAGCTGGATCTCGTGGTTGTCCATGGCGTCCACGCAGTGCGGTCGGCCCTCGAGCACCTTGTTGATGCCCGTGACCGCGAGGCCGTGCTGCGCGAGGTACGCGGCGGTGCCGTGCGTGGCGACGAGCTTGAAGCCGAGGTTCGTCAAGCGACGCGCGATCTCCACGGCGCCCGGTTTGTCCGCTTCTCGGACAGACAAAAACGCGGTGCCGCTCGTCGGGACCTTGCCGCCAGCAGCGATCCAGCTCTTCATGAACGCGCGCGCGAAGTCGGAGTCGATGCCCATCACCTCGCCGGTCGAACGCATCTCGGGGCCGAGGATGGTATCGACGCCCTCGAACTTCACGAACGGGAACACGACCTCTTTCACCGAGACGTGGCGCGGCTCGACCTCGCCGTGCGGGAACGCGCCGAGCTCGGCGAGCGTCTTGCCGGCCATCACCTTGGCCGCGATCTTCGCCAGGGGCTTGCCGATCGCCTTGCTCACGAACGGGACGGTGCGCGAGGCGCGCGGGTTGACCTCGATGACATAGACGTCGCCACCGAGGATCGCGAACTGCGTGTTCATGAGGCCCACCACGCCGAGCTCGGTCGCGAGCATGCGCGCCTGGCGCTTCACTTCGTCGACGAGATCCGCGGGGAGAGAGTAGGGCGGCAGGGCGCACGCCGAATCGCCGGAGTGAATACCGGCCTCCTCGATGTGCTCCATCACGCCGCCCACGATCACCGCGCCCGTCTTGTCAGCGACGACATCGACATCGAGCTCGACGGCATCTGCGAGGAACTGATCGATCAACAGCGGGAATCCGACCGTCGCGCCCTCGTCTTGTCCGACACCTCCACGCGCCGCCGTCGATCCCGCGTGGGGCCCGAGGACGCGCGCGAAGTAGTCCTCGAGGCCGCGCGCATCGTAGACGCGCTCCATCGCGCGACCGCCGAGCACGTAGCTCGGACGCACCATCACCGGGAAGCCGATCTCGTTCGCGCGCGCGCGCGCCTCGTCCAGGTTGCGCGCGATTCCCCACTTGGGAGCGCGCAAGCCGAGCTTGGTCATCACGTCGCCAAAGCGCTCGCGATCCTCGGCGCGATCGATCGCGTCGGCGCTCGTGCCGAGGATAGGCACGCCGGCCTGCGCGAGCGCGACCGCGAGCTTGAGCGGCGTCTGTCCACCGAACTGCACGATGACGCCCCACGGCTTCTCGAGGTCACAGATCTCGAGAACGTCTTCGAGCGTGAGCGGCTCGAAGTACAGCCGGTCCGACGTGTCGTAATCCGTCGACACCGTCTCCGGGTTGCAGTTGATCATGATCGACTCGATGCCCTCTTCGCGCAGCGCCATCGCGGCGTGCACGCAGCAGTAGTCGAACTCGATGCCCTGGCCGATGCGGTTCGGTCCGCCGCCGAGGATGATGACCTTCTTCTTGTCGGTCGGGCGCGCTTCGCACTCGTCCTCGTACGTCGAGTACATGTACGGCGTGTGCGACTCGTACTCCGCGGCGCACGTGTCGACGCGCTTGTAGACCGGACGCACCTTCGCGCGATGCCGCGCGGCGCGGACCTGCGCTTCGCTGGTCTTGGTCAGCGCGGCGATGCGGCGATCGCTCATGCCCATGCGCTTGTACCGACGCAGATCCACATCGACGAGCGCCTTGTCCGCGAGCTCGCCCTCCGCCGTCGCGATCGCGTGCACGTGATGCAAGAACCACGGATCGATGCGCGTCAGCTCGTGCGCGCGCTCGATGGTCAACCCGAGCTGAAACCCACGCGCGACCTGGAACAGCCGATCCGGCGTCATCACCGCGATGGCTCTCTCGATCGCACTCAAGTCGTCACCCTGCGCCGCCATCGGCAGATCGAAGCCCGCGCGTCCGGTCTCGAGCGACCGAATGGCCTTGCCGAGCGCCTCGCGGAACGTGCGGCCGATCGCCATCGCCTCGCCCACGCTCTTCATCTGGGGGCCGAGCACCGGCCGCGCCGACGGGAACTTCTCGAACGCGAAGCGCGGCCACTTCACGACCACGTAGTCGATGGTCGGCTCGAACGACGCCGGCGTCACGCGCGTGATGTCGTTGTTCAGCTCGTCGAGCGTGTATCCGATCGCGAGCTTGGCCGCGATCTTCGCGATCGGGAACCCGGTCGCCTTACTCGCGAGCGCCGAGCTTCGCGACACGCGCGGGTTCATCTCGATGATCAGCATGCGTCCCGTCGCCGGATCGACCGCGAACTGGACGTTGCTGCCACCCGTCGTCACGCCGATCTCGCGCATGATGGCGATCGATGCGTCGCGCATGCGCTGATACTCCTTGTCGGTCAGCGTCATCGCGGGCGCCACGGTGATCGAGTCACCCGTGTGCACGCCCATCGGATCGAGGTTCTCGATCGAGCACACGATCACCGCGTTGTCCTTCGCGTCGCGCACGACCTCGAGCTCGTACTCCTTCCAGCCGAGCACGCTCTCCTCGATCAGAATCGAGTGCACCGGGCTCTGGTCCAACCCGAACTGCACCATGCGATCGAGCTCGCCGCGGTTGTACGCGATGCCACCGCCGCTGCCACCGAGCGTGAAGCTAGGTCGCAGGATCGCCGGAAATCCGATCTCGTCCAAGCACGCGCGCGCTTCCTCCACGCTCGACACGAGCCGCGAGCGCGGACACGACAGCCCGATCCGCGCCATCGCCTGCTTGAACAGCTCGCGATCCTCCGCCATCTCGATCGAGTGAACGTTGGCCCCGAGTAGCTCCGTCCCGTGCTTCTCGAAGATGCCCGCCTTGTGCGCGGCCATCGCCAGATTGAGCCCCGTCTGGCCACCAAGGGTCGGCAGCACCGCGCTCGGCTTCTCGCGCTCCAAGACCTTGTCGAGGACCTCGACCGTCAACGGCTCGACGTACGTCGCGTCCGCGAGCTCGGGGTCCGTCATGATCGTCGCGGGGTTCGAGTTGATCAGAATGACCCGCAGGCCTTCTTCGCGCAGCGCCTTGCACGCTTGCGTCCCCGAGTAGTCGAACTCGCAGGCCTGTCCGATCACGATCGGCCCGGACCCGATGATCAGTACCGATTCCAGATCCTTGCGACGCGGCATCTGGAGGCACCCTGTACCACGTTCTCGCTAGCAAGGCGCCACCGTTCGGCACCAAGGCGTGCCGGCCCGGGCGGCTTACTGCGGTGTCCACACCGCGCGCCACGCGGACTCGTCACCGATCTGCCCCGCGTCGTTCGCGCCCCAGCACCACAGCGAACCATCGAGCTTGGTGGCGCACGTGTGGTACTCGCCAGCGCCCACGAACTCCCAGTCGCGATCCTCGCCGATCATCAGCGGCACCTGCGCGTCGCGATAGTCTCCCGTACCGAGCTGACCGCGTCCGTTGCCGCCCCAGCACCACAGCGTGTTGTCGAGCTGGAGGCCACACGTGTGGGTCGCGCCGGCGACGACTTGTCGCCACGTAGCGTCGTTGTCCGCTTGGACGGGCGTCGAGGACTGGATCGTCGAGTCGTTGCCGAGCTGGCCATTCGCGTTGAGGCCCCAGCAGAACATCTCGCCCGCGCGGATGCCGCACGTGTGGTAGTAGCCGGCGGCGACGGCGCTCCAGCCGGTGGTGGGTTGCTCGACCTGCGCGAGGCGCAGCGTCGTCGAACCGTCGCCGAGCTGACCGTTGCCGTTGTCGCCCCAGCAGCCGAGCTTCGCGGTGGACGCGTGGACGGCGCACGTGAAGCCGAGGCCGGTGGAGACCTGGGCGAACTGGATCTGGCCGAACACGGGCGCCACGACGTCGCTGCGCGGGTTCATGTCGCCTCGACCGAGCTGTCCGGTGGAGTTGCGTCCCCAGCACGAGACACCGCCGCCGGACGCGGGGACCGCGCACGTGTGGTAGCGCGCGGACAGGGATACGGCGGTGATGTTGTTGACGAGCGAGGGTGCGCGCGTGCCGGGGACGGCGTCGCCGAGCTGCGATTCGCCGTTGGTGCCCCAGCACCAGACCTGCGTGCCGCGCAGCTCGCAGGCGTGTTGGTTGCCGACGGTGATCGCGGCGCGGACGCCGCCGGCGATCAGCGCGGGCTTCTGGCGTGGACCGGCGATGTCGTCACCGAGCTGACCGCTGCCGTTGTCACCCCAGCACCAGAGAGAGCCGTCCTCGCGGCGAGCGCAGGTCGAGAACGAGCCCGCGGCGACGATGCGATCCCAATCACCCTCGACGTGCGTCGGGCGGACGCGGCTCGCGCCGTCGCCCGTGCCGAGCTGGCCGAACGAGTTCAAGCCCGAGCAGCTGATCTCGCCGAGCTTGCCGACGATGGCGCACGAGTGCGAGTAGCCGAGGCCGATCGCCGCGGGAAGCTCGAAGCTCATCGCGGTGGGGCTCGCGTTGACGAGCGCGCGACTCTCCGAGACGCCGATCTGCCCGACGGCGTCACCGCCCCAGCACCACATCGTTCCGTCCTCGCGACGACCGCATGTCTGCTTGCCACCGACCGCGATGTCGACCCAATCGTCGTGATCGATGCCGACCGCGCGCGGCGTGTTGCGTGACGTGGTGGTGCCGTCGCCGATCTGTCCGCTCGCGTTGAGCCCCCAGCAGCGAAGGTGGCCGTCGGCGCGAATGCCGCAGGCATGCAACGACGTCAGCGCGATCTTGGTCCACTGACCGCCGACCTCGGTGGGCGTGCTGCGGTTGGTGTTGGTGGCATCGCCGACGGTGCCGACACCGTTGTAGCCCCAGCACCAGAGCGTGGAGTCGCTGCGAATGCCGCACGTCGACTGATTGCCCGCGTGGATGGAGAGCCAGCGATCGCTGCCGATCGCTTTCGGCGTGGTCTGCGCGGCGAGCGAGTTGTCGCCGAGCTGACCGGAGCTGTTCTCGCCCCAACAGCGCAGGCGCTGCATCTCGTCGAGGGCGCACGCGTGGTTGTAGCCGACCGACACCTGCGTCCAGCTGCCGGGCAAGGGCAGCGGAACGGCGCTCGCGTCCATGCCGATGACGCCGAGCTGGTGCGATGCGTTCGAGCCCCAGCAGAAGAGCGTCCCATCGACCTTCACGCCGCACGTGGCGGAGCGGCCCGCCGAGATTTGCGCCCACTTCGCGTCGTCGACCAGCGTCGGAGAGAACAGCTCACGCTCGTCGGAGCGAACGCCGAGCTGACCGAACGTGTTGTCGCCCCAACACCAGACAGCCTTCTCGCTATCGATCGCGCACGTGTGACCCTCACCCGCGACAATGCTCGTCCAGAGCGCGGGTGTTTGCGGCGCCGAGAATCCGCATCCGGCGACCGCGGCGAGGATCAGCGCGCGCGTCACGAAAAAATTATCGCACGCTGCTCAGCGTTGCTTCACGATGCCGTTCTCGACTTTGTAGTCCGAGAGGCTACCGACCAGTGCCGACGCTACCGTGCTCGCGCGCTCACCGAGCGGCGCCTTGGCCTTCGCGAGCACCTCGACGATGGTGCGCTTGATGCGCCCCGACTCTTCCTCGGGGCGCACGAGCGCCTCGACGAGCGGAGGCACGATCATCTCGGGGTCGCGCGTCGCCATTCCTTCGATCGTCGCGAAGCGGACGTTCTCGTCGAAGTCCGTCGCGTACGGCGACAGGCGCGGCACGACGTCGGCATCGGTGGCGCCCTTCCACTCGGAGAACCAGCGGATCAGATCGATGCGGCGCTCGGGCATGCGGACGTAGCCGGGTGGCTCCATCTTGAACAGCTCGTCGACGACCTCGAGCACCTTGTCGTGATCCGCGATGCGCTCGATCACGCGCAGCGGGAACGACCAGCCATCGGCGCTCTTCATGTACTTCACCACCGCCGGCAACGACGCGGCACCGTTGGAGACCAGCGTGTCGACGACCCAGTGCTTCTCTTGTTCGTCCTCGGTTGCCTTGTTGCTCGTGATCGACCAGCGCTTGCACAGTCCGACGAGCGCGGCTTCCGTTCCCTCTTCTTTGAGCTTCTCGAGCGCAGCCCAGCGATCCGGCTGTTGGGCGAGCTTGTTGGTCGCGCGCTCGATCGTCTTCTGGAGAGACTTCTCTTTGTTACCGAACAGTCCGAACACCATAACTGCGCGCATCCTGGGCCTGGGACGGCTTTGTCGCAAGAGCCGAAATGTCCTGGAATTGATCCATGCGACGCAATGGCGCGTACAATCCTGCGCGATGCGCCTTGGGATCGCTGCCCTCGCTGTGACCGCCGTCGCGTGCTCTGCCTCGGTGAAGAAGAATCCACCCGGCGGGAGCGGGGAGACGCAAGCCCTTCCTCCGCCATCAGGCGGGTACGACTCCCCTGGTGCGACAACGCCGCCGCCGCCGCCGCCTACGACCGTGAAGCTCTCCGCGAACCTCGCGCCGGTTCAGGAAAAGGCCGAAGCCCTTCGCAACGCCGCGGACCAGCTGCTGAAGGCGGGACAAGCGCTCGACAACGGAAACAAGAACCTCGCCGAACAGCTGTTCTCGACGGCCGAGATCTTCGTCGGCCCCGAAGCGCTCGCACAGATCGCGCCCACGTTTCGTGAAGGCGCGCCGCCGCGCGTGACGACACCGACGCAGAAGTTCGATCCGAAAACCGCGCCCGCGCAGCCCAAAGCGGTCGGCAACTCCGAGGAGGAAGACGAGAAGGACAAGGTTCCGCCGCCTCCCGCGATCGGTACGCTCACCGGCACCGTCCAGATCGATGGCAAGCCGATCGCTGGCTTCGGTCTCGTCACCCTCGAGCCCGCGAGTGGCAAGTGGAAGCCACGCACGCCCAAGCGCGGCGTGATCGAGCAGCGCGGTCGCGAGTTCTTGCCAAAGGTCGCCGCGGTCGCGGTCGGCTCGACGATCTCGTTTCCGAACTTCGACACGGTCTTTCACAACGTCTTCTCCTCGTCGCCGGCGTCGCCGTTCGACCTCGGCATCTACAAGGTGGGAGAAGCGCGCGAGTACACCTTCACCAAAGAAGGCATCATTCGGCTCGGCTGTAACCTGCACGCGAACATGAGCGCCTACATCGCCGTGGTGTCCGCGCCGTCGTATGTCGTCACCGACGAGAAAGGCGCGTTCTCGTTCAAGCGCCTCGCGCCGGGCAAGTACAAGCTCCGCGCGTGGAGCGAGAAGAGCAAGGCGCCGATCACGCAGGACATCACGATCAAGGTCGGCAAGAACGAGGTGAACGTCGGCGTCGCGGCCGATGCGCCCGCGGGTCCTCCGCCGGACAAGTTCGGAGGCAAGCGTGGGTAGAGGACCGCTGATCGCGGGAGCCGTGCTGCTCGTCGCCGGTGGTGCGGCGCTCGGCTACGGACTCACACGCAAAGCGGTCGGCGGCATGACGCCGCAGATGACGTCGGCGATGGGCGCTGCCGTCGCGAGCCTCGATGGCGATATCAAAGCTGCGCGCGCCTCCGTCGAGCAGCGCGCGAAGACGCTGGCCGAGATCAACACCGTGCGCGCCGCGATCGGCACCGACGCCGCGACGATGAAGGATCAAGTCGGCAAAGAGATCGCGTTCAACACCGACGGTGGCGAGGTGATCGAGCTCGGTCAGCTGCCCAGAGCGGGCGGCGATCCGATCGTGCTGCTCACGCTTCCGGAGAGCGGAATGCGCTCGATGTTCGCGGGCAAAGCGGGTGGCTACGCCGAGCTCGCCAGCGACAAGCTCCTCGTCACGCAGACCGCCGAGATCACGCCGTCCGACGAAGAGCTCGCGAAGGCGGTCACCGGCTACGTCACCGTCACCAAGCCGCTCGATCTCGGTCCGTCGCTCGACAAGCTCGCCGCCGCGGGGCTGTCGGGGCGCATCGTCATCGGCGACAAGGATCGCGCGTTTGGAGATCCTCCTGCCGCCGACGCCGCGACGTGGAGGCCCGAGCCGATTCCGTCGCAGCCAGGTGCGCAGCTCGTCGCCGCGGAGCCTCCGGCCAAGGCGGGCATGCCGCTCGCCGTCGTCGGTGGTGGCGCTGGCGTCGCGGGACTCGGGCTCGTGCTCATCCTGATCGGCCTCATGACCGGCAAGGACAAGACGGGGCTGACGCGCGCGATGGTCGCGCAGAACCCGACGACAACCAACGTCGGCATCGCGAACACGCAGCTCTCGGGACCCGTCGCCGTGGGAACACCGACGGCACAGACGGCCGTGCCTGCGGCCTTCGCCAGCGGCGTCGCGCTCGATCCCGCGAACATCGGCCCGGGCGCGCAGATCGGACGCTGGCAGGTCATCCGTCGCCTCGGCTCGGGCGGAATGGCTGACGTGTATCTGTGTCACGCGAAGGGCGAGGCCGGCTTCGAGAAGGTCGTCGCGCTCAAGCTCATGCACCAACACCTCGCGCGGAACCAGCGCGCGGTCGATCACTTCCTCGACGAAGCGCGCCTCGCCGCGAAGATCAGCCACCCGAACGTCGTCGCGATCCAGGACCTCGGCAAGATCGGCAACGACTACTGCATCGTGATGGAGTACGTCGAAGGCGTCGACCTCGAGCGTTTGCTCATGTCCGCGCGCGAGGGCGGCCGTCAGGTCCCCGCGAACGTCGGCCTCGCGATCCTGTGCAAGATGCTCGACGGTCTCAACGCCGCGCACACGGCCGTCGACGGCGACGGTCGACCGATGGGCATCATCCACCGCGACGTGAAGGCGGCCAACGTCCTCGTGTCCAAGCAAGGCGGTGTGAAGGTCGTCGACTTCGGCATCGCGAAGGCCGCGACGCAAGGTCACCTCACCGTCGCAGGCGAGACCAAGGGGACGCCGTCGATGATGGCGCCCGAGCAGCGCGTCGGCGAGGTGGTCGACGTGCGCGCCGACGTCTACTCGGCCGGCGCGGTCGCGTTCGAGGTGCTGACGGGGCACGCGGTGAACCTCGATCTCGCCGCGCTCGCACACCTCGGCGTCGAGAACTGGCCGCACCTGCCGCCGCCGTCGAGCTTGCGACCGGAGCTGCCTTACGAGCTGGACGCGATCGTCCTGGGGGCGATGGCGTTCGAGCGCGAGAAGCGGCCCGCGAACTGCGCGGACTTCGAGGCGCTCCTCGAAGGAATCATGAAGAAGAACGGCTTGACCGCGAGCGACAAGGACATCGCGCGGTGGGCGCAGAGCGAGATGCAAATGATGGGTGTGCAGCTATCGGGAACGATGACCGGCGCAAACCCCGTCACGAGTGTGTAGAATGGGTCGATGCGCGCAGTCTGGCGTATCGGTGTTCTCGTAGCCCTCGCTGCGTGTGGACGGATCGGCTTCGACGGAGCTGTCACGCCGGATGTCAGCGCTCAGGCGCGTGCGTCGTTTGCCGTCGGAGATCAGTTCGCATGTGCGATCCGCAGTGGGGACGTGTACTGCTGGGGCGAGCGCGAATACGGTCAGGATGGCGACGGCGGCAGCGTGTCTCCGGCCCTCGTGCCGCGTCGCGTGCCGGGGATCCCGAAGGCGGCGCAGCTCGACGCCGCGCACTATCACGCGTGCATCGTCAGCGTCGACGGCGCGGTGTGGTGCTGGGGCGGCGACGAGCGCGGTCGCCTCGGCAACGTTCCGGGCGGATCACCCGCGACGCCCGCGGTCGTGCCGCTCCCCGAGCGCGCGATCGAGGTCAGCGTCGCCCCCGACAACTCGTGCGCGGTGCTCGAGTCCGGCGCGGTCTGGTGCTGGGGCATCAACCTCCACGGTCAGCTCGGGCGCGGCTTCGCGAGTGAATCGCTCGACGGATTCGCGCCGGCGGAGGTGCCCGGCCTCACCGACGTGACGCGCATCTCCCTCGACGAAGATTCGGCGTGCGCGGTGCGGCGCGATGGCAGCGTGTGGTGCTGGGGCGACAACAACCGAAAGATGATCGATGGCACGGCGACGGACGTCGTGGCGCCCGTCGCGGTCGCGGGCTTCACCGGCGCTACCGCGGTCGCGGTCGGTGGGGATCATGTCTGCGCGGTGATGGCCGGGCGCGTCGGTTGTCGCGGGGAAGGAACCGGTGGGCAGCTCGGAGACGGACGCTCCGAGGACTCGGTGACCGTCGTGTTCTCCACGCTCGATGACTACGTCAGCCTCGCGAGCGCTACGACGCATACGTGCGCGGTGCGCGAGACAGGCGCGGTGATGTGCTGGGGGCAGAATCCGTATGGCGTGCTCGGCGACGGCACTCTCGATGCGCGTGCGTTGCCGACCGAGGTCGACGACCTCGACGACGCGATCGCGATCGCGACAGGTGTCTCCTCGACCTGCGCGATGCGCGCGGATGGACGCATCACGTGCTGGGGCTCTGGCCCGCGCGGTCTCCTCGGCGATGGGCGTAGCCCCGTACTGAGCGCGCAGAACGTCCCCGGCTTGTCGTTGCTCACCTCGATCACAGCGGGCCTGAACTTCACGTGTGCGAGTACCGGACAAGCCGTGTGGTGCTGGGGCGCGAACAGCGACGGGCAACTCGGCGCCGATCCGAGCGTCGCGATCCCGACGCCGCAGGCGATTCCGTTCACGTGGCCGGCGCGGGTCACGCAGCTCGTCGCCGGCGCTGCACACGCGTGCGCGCTTCTCCAGAACGACGAGGTCTATTGCTGGGGAGGCAACTACGCAGGTCAGCTCGGCGATGGCACCGACCAGCACCGCACGACGCCCGCGCGCGTGCCGCTGCCCGCAACCACGCGCATCGCCGGTGGCCTCTTCCACACCTGCGCGCTCGGCGCGGACACGAACGTTCGCTGCTGGGGCGGCAACCCCGACGGCCAGCTCGGCGATCAATCCACGACCCATCGCACGTCCCCGGTCGTCGTCGCGCTCGGTGTTGCCGAGCTCGGCGCGGGCGACGCGCACACGTGCGTTCGCATCGGTGCGCAGGTCTCGTGCTGGGGCAACAACCACTATGGCCAGCTCGGCGATGGGACGGAGACGACACGGCCCAGCGCCGTCGCGATCAGCGGCCTCGACGCGGCGAACATCTCCATCGGTGGTCACACGTCGTGCGCACGCCGTGACGGGAACATCCTCTGCTGGGGGCTCAACGCAGACGATTTGCTCGGCATCCCCAACGCCGGGTACTTCCAATCGTCGCCCGCGCTGTCGAGCCGCACCGCATTGTTCACGATGGGGGGATCGACGGGATGCGCGGGCGCATCGTGTTGGGGCACGAACAGGTACGGGCAGGTCGGCGCGGGAGCGTTTGGCTACTTCTCCGAGCCCACGCAGGTCGAGGGTCTCCCGGATTCCGCCGCGACCCAGAGCCTCTTCGCCGTCGGTGCGACGCACGCGTGTGTGATCGTGATCGACGTCGGACGGACGGTGTGGTGTTGGGGAGAGAACCGGTACGGCGAGATCGGAGTCGGAACCGTCACCGAGGTCCACGCACCGGCGACGACGGTGGCGTTTCCGTAGCTAGAACGAGAACACGGCGCGAACGCCCGCGCTGTCCTTGCTCACCGTCGGAGTCACGGTCACTGGCTGCTCGCGCTTGCTCTCGCGCCAGAACAAGATCGCCGCGACACCCGCGGTCGCGCCAGCGAGACCGAACGACACCCACGACAGCCTCTCGTACCGCTCGCCCTCGGCGATCATCTCTTCGTAGAGTCGCTTGGTCTCGCGATCGAAGACCGGCGGATTGCCAGACAGCCCCACGTAGAGATCATTGATGTCGTTCTCCGACGAGTCCGCGGAGTACGCGAGCACGGCGCCGACGGTCACGAGCGCGATCGATCCGGTGACGAACAGCCACGCCGTGCGATTGCGTGCGGTGAGCTGGGCATCGTCCCCGGGCTTCTCGCGCGAGCCCACGAACGCACCCATCGCGGTGTTCGGCTCGTCCTTTGCGGCGGGCGTCGTGTCGGCCTCGACGGGCGTCTGCGTGGGTGGCTCGGTCGCCGGCGGCGGCGTGGGTGCCGGTTCGGGAGCAGGCGCCTTATCCGTGGTTGCCACGGGTGCTGCGTCGGTCGTCGCGTTCGGATCGCACGCCTTGATCCGAGCGTTCGTGATGTCGACAAACGCGGGCGTGGGGTTGGCCGTCGCGAGGTAGCGCCGGTAATAGATGACGGCGACGGGACACTTCCCAGCGCGCTCGTTGGCGGTGCCGATCTTGTAGAACAGCACCGGATCGTGCGTGAGCTCGTACGCCGCACCGTAGTCGCGCGCGGCCGCGTCGTAGTCCTTCTCCGTCATCGCCTTCTCGGCGGACGCGTACAGCTCCTTCGCACGCGCCTTGTCGTCGGGCGTCTGGGCAACGGCCGGACCGGTCAAGAACAGCAGCGCGATGACCACCGCTCGCATCCGCCCGAGCCTACCATTCTGCGCTATACCGTCGCCGTCGTATGGCCAAGATCGACATGGTTCGCAACCTCGGCGTGGTCGCCCACATCGACGCCGGCAAGACGACCGTCTCGGAACGGTTTCTCTTTCACTCTGGCAAGATCCACAAGGTCGGCGAGGTCCACGACGGTGAGACCGAGATGGACTGGATGGAGCAGGAGCGCGAGCGCGGGATCACGATCACCGCCGCCGCGACGACCTTCGAGTGGCGCAAGCACGAGATCCATCTGATCGATACGCCCGGACACGTGGACTTCACCATCGAGGTCGAGCGTTCGCTCCGCGTGCTCGACGGCGCGGTCGTCGTGTTCTGCGGCGTCGCCGGTGTCCAGCCGCAGTCGGAGACCGTCTGGCACCAAGCGGACAAGTTCAAGGTCCCGCGCATCGCGTTCATCAACAAGCTCGATCGCATCGGCGCGTCGTTCCCGTCGGTCGTCGCGGACATTCGCGAGCGACTCGGCGCGAACGCGGTGCCGATCCAGATCCCGATCGGGGGCGAGGATTCGTTCGCGGGCGCGATCGATCTCGTCCGCATGAAAGCGCACATGTTCTCGGGCGACGTCACGGAGACACCCGAGGTGGTCGACATTCCGGCCGACCTCGCAGCGTCGGCATCCGACGCGCGCGATCAGATGATCCAGGCGCTCGCGGATCTCGATGACAACATCGCCGCGAAGTACCTCGAGGGCCAGGACATCACGGTCGCGGAGCTCGACGCCGTGATCCGCAAGAACACGATCGCGGTGAAGATGGTGCCGGTGCTCGGCGGAACCGCGCTGCGCAACAAGGGCATTCACGAGCTGCTCGACGCGGTGATCGCGTACCTGCCGTCCCCTGCGGACGTGCCGCCGGTGACCGGTGTGGATCCTCGCAACACCGAGGAGAAGCTCGTTCGCCAGCCCAAGAACAACGAGCCGTTCGCCGCGCTCGCGTTCAAGATCGCGATGGACGAGGGCCGCAAGGTCGTCTTCATGCGCGTGTTCTCTGGAACGATCGAAGCGGGCGCCGAGGTGCTCAACGTCCGCACGAACAAGAAGGAGAAGATCGCGCGCCTGTTCCAGCTCCACGCCAACAAGCGCGAGCGCCTGGACAAAGCGATCGCGGGCGAGATCGTGGCGGTCGCGGGCCTCAAGGACGCGACCACGGGTGACACCGTGTGCGATCCGAAGTCGCCGATCCTCCTCGAGCGCATCGACACGTACGAGCCGGTGATCTCGCAGGCGATCGAAGCCGACAACAACGCGGCCAAGGAGCGCCTCGACTTCGCGCTCGCGAAGATGTCCGAGGAAGATCCCACGTTCCGCTTCCACGAGGACAAGGACACCGGCCAGACGCTGATCCGCGGCATGGGCGAGCTCCACCTCGAGATCATCGTCGACCGCATGAAGCGCGAGTACGGCGTGCAAGCGCGCGCCGGCAAACCGCAGGTCGTGTATCGCGAGACGATCGCGGGCGAGGCCGATGGTCACGCGATCTTCGAGCGCACCGGCGCGTCGGACACGCAGGTCATCTACGGCGAGGCCACGTGTCACGTGAAGGCGCGTTCGCGTGGTGCGGGCATGGAGTTCAAGAGGGAGCTGCCGCCGACCGTCATGGTCCCGGTGCACATCGTCGACGCCGCGATGCAGGGTCTGCGCGACGCCGCGTCGAGCGGCCCCGACGGCTATCCGCTCGAGGATGTCGAGGTCACGCTGAAGAACGTCGTGCTGAAGGACGGCGCGAACGGCGAGATCGGTGCGCGCGCCGCCGCGGCGGAGGCGTTCCGGCGTGGCGTGCAGGCGGCCAAGCCGTCACGCCTCGAGCCGATCATGGCTGTCGAGGTCACCGTCGACGACGAGTTCCTGGGCGCGATCATCGGCGATCTCACGCAGCGCAAGGGCAACGTGCAGGACGTGTCCACGCGCGGCGCGAAGAAGGTCGTCGCGGCGCACGTGCCGCTGCGCAACATGTTCGGCTACTCGACGCGCGTGCGCAGCCTCAGCGAGGGCCGCGCCACGTTCTCGATGCAGTTCCACTCGAACGACATCCTGCAGGCCTAGTCAGGGCCGCAGGCACGCGTTCAGCGATTCGTCGACGCCGGTGCCAAGGGGCGTGACGAGGCGACACTCGCCGCGTGCGGTCTCGCAGCCGGCGCTATCGAAAGGATCTAGCTGCACCACGATGGGAACGATGATCGACGTTCCGTTCGTGAGATCGAGCTTGAAGACGTGCTCGGGCAACGCGTTGGCGAGCTCCGTGTTCGGTGGGAACAGGCCGCCGACCTGAAGCGCTGCCAAGCAGGACGCCTCGATGACGGTCTTGAAGTAGCGCGTCGGTGTGCTGGAGAGGATCTCGGTCGTGAACGGACCGATCTGCGTCGACGTGACACGTCCGAGCATGAGCGCGTTGCACACCGCCGTTGCGGGAGCCATCGGAGTCACCCACGGTGCGACGATGTCGACGGAGACCCCGCCGCGGCAGACGGCGTAGCTCTCGCCCTCCATCTCGATCGGGACGCTGCAGTGGACGTACGCTGGATGCGCGAGCGGCGGCAGCGTGGGACGTTTGAGCGCGCCGTACAGGCACTGCGGGTTCGATGAGCCTTTGCAGATCGGGTCGCACAGCGCGGAGGGAACGCACCACTCGTTGCCGTTCGTCCTCACCGGCGTGCACTCGGGCGCACCTTCGCCGTCGATGCACGGCGCGTCGCCGAGCAGGCAGCGCTTGGAACCGTTCGATACCGATTCCTCGTCGACGCACGTGAAGGTCAGCGCGACGTCATCGTCATCGGGGCCGTGATGCGGCCAGATCGAGTCGCACTCGTCGGGGCCGACCCAGCCATCGCAGTCGAGGTCATCCGCCGGTACGATGAACTTTCGATCGGTTCTTCCGTCGTGCGTGCTCTCGAGCGCGAGACACCCGATGCCCGTGGAGTCCTCGTACCAGGTCTCCGCCCGAAGCCCGTCGGTCTGCGCGCGACCGGTGACTTGGTCCTCGATGACCGTCTCGAGCGTCACGCGCACGCGCATGTAGTCCGTGGTGTAGACCTCGAACGGCAACAGCACGGCGCCGACGCGCCGATCGTCTCCGTCGAAGCCGACCGCGATCGCGAGCGGGACACGGGTCTTGTCGCCGTTCGATCGGATCGTGAAGTACGCGATGCCATCGGACTCGACGGGCGCCGCGAACACATGGCCGTCCTCGCGCGTGTACACCTCGCCGTCGAGATAACCCGACGCGCTCGGCGTCTTGAGCTGCGGGCACGGCGTCAGCTGCGCGGCGTCGGTCGTGCACAGGCCATCGACGACGTACAGCTCGACGCGCTTCGCGCCGGTCAGATCGGCGTGTACTTCGATCGACACACCATCACCGCTACACGCGGCGAGGACGACTGACACTACGCAGATGGCATGACGGATCACGCCACCATTGTACGACTACTTGCCCCAGACCTGAACGCGGGCTTTCCCACCGCCGGGTAGGTTGCGGTAGGCGAACTCGATCGCCTGGATGACGCGGCGGTCCCCCGGGAGATCGATCACACGTGTGCGTGTTCCCTCGCGGAACACGGTGGACTTGATCGGCGGGTCGAACACGGGACCGCGCGCGAACTTCACCTTCAGGTCGTAGAGCTCGATGTCGCTGTCGAGGACGACGAGCGTGATCTGGCGGAACGTTCCCTCGTTGCGGCCCACCGTGATGCGATCGCGATCACCGCGGCGTCCACCATCGACACGTTGCTCGCCGAGCATGGTCCAGCCGTTCTGATCCCACATCGGCTTGTCGCTCTGCGCCGACGTACCGTCCGTCTTCCACGCCCAGACTTCGACCTTGGCCCGTCCTCCACCCGGGAGGTTCCGGTACTTGAACTCGATGTACTTGATGACGCGCTCGTCGCCGGGGAAGTCGATGACGTGACTGCGCTGGTTCTCGCGGAAGTAGTGCGCGATACGAGGGCGCCACTCGGGACCACGCGAGAACTTCACGGCGAAGTCGATCAGTTCGAGGTCGGAATCACGAACGACGATCGTCAACTTGTTGAAGCGACCCTCGTAGCGACCGACGTCGATACGGTCTCGATCGACGCGGCCGTTGACATCGCGCGTGCCGAGCAGCGTCCACCCCTTCGAGTCCCAGTTCACGGTGACCGGCGGGCGAGCACCAGAGATCGGACCGGGACCGACGTTGTTGGCGATCTTGAAACCGTAGACCTGAACTGTCGCGCGTCCTCCCCCGGGCAGGTTCCGGTACTTGAAGTCGATATGCTTGATCACGCGCTCCGCGGGCGGAAGCTCGATCTCGTGCGTGCGCGTGTTCTCGCGGAAGTACTTGCTGACCTTCGGGTTGTATTCGGTGTTGTCGCCGAACACGATCTTGAACTCGATCATCTCGAGGTCCGAGTCCTTCACGCGAAGCGTCAGCTTGCTGAACCGGCCCTCGTAACGGCCGACCACGATGCGATCGCGATCGATGCGACCATCGACGGACTTTTCGCCGAGCAGCTGCCATCCACGTTCATCCCACTGACTTTGCGAGGGCGGGCGTCCGCCCGGCTGCCCCATCGCAGTCCCCGTGAGACCGACCATCAACCCTACGAACAGGAGTGTTCTGCGCATACGCGCCACGCTACCAGCTTGCATCTGGGTACCGACGTGGCGCCTCCGAAATTCATTCAAGCAGATATCGAAGTGACGGCGAGGACAGCCAAAAACTACATGCAGCACGCGCGCGGATTCGACGATCATTTTCATGTCGTCACGTGCTGCGGCGAGCCGGGGTGCTCGTCGTTCTCTCCCGATCGCGCTTCCCGCCCTCGTTCCTGCCAGTCCCATCATCAAGTGGGTCGGTGGCAAGACGAAGCTCTTGCCCGAGCTGCTCTCTCGCATGCCCGAGAAGCGAGGCCGCTACTTCGAGCCGTTCGCGGGCGGGCTCGCGTTGTTCTTCCGCGTCGCGCCCGAGCGCGCCGTGATCTCCGATGCGAATGCGGATCTCATCGCGCTGTACACCGCGGTCGCGACGGACGTGAACGCGGTGATCCGCCGGCTCCAGCGCCATCGCGAGGAGCACGACGAGCGCCACTACTACGCGATGCGCGAGAAGTGGAACCAGCTCCACGCGTCGATGCCGGCGGCCGAGCGCGCGGCGATGTTCATCTACTTGAACAAGACGTGCTTCAACGGCCTGTGGCGCGTGAATCGCGCGGGTGACTTCAACGTGCCGATCGGTCGCTACACCGATCCGCCGATCTGCGTCCCCGATGCGCTACGTGCCGCGCATGCGCTGCTCGCGCGCGCGACCATCCGGCAAGGCGATTATCGCACCGCCGTCGAGGACGCGGAGAAGGGCGACTTCGTGTACTTCGATCCGCCGTACGATCCGGTCACGCCGACCGCGAACTTCGTCAGCTACAGCGCTGACGGCTTTGGGCCCGACAACCAGCGCGAGCTCGCCGAGCTAGCGCGCTCGCTCGTGGCGCGCGGCTGCAAGGTGATGCTGTCGAACAGCGACACGCCGTTCATCCGATCGATCTACAAGGGCTTCAAGATCGCGACGGTGAAGTGCCCGCGCGCGATCAACTCCAACGCGGCGAAGCGCGGCGATGTCGACGAAGTGATCGTCACCGGCGGCTACTGACAGCTGCGCCTGATCTGCGCGAAGCCGCCCTCGCTGTTTGTCTGGGTAAAGATCAGCGTGGAGTTGTCGAACGAAATGTCGGGATCCTTCGCGCCGGGAATGAGGAGCGCCGGATCGGCGAAGCCGCCCGTGCCGTCACCGATCATGCGCTTGATCCCCTCGTCGTGAAAGAACAGCTCTGTCTCGTCGCGACTCACCGACGGGTACAGCGCGCCGGTCGCGAGAACCATCGGGTTCTCGAACGGACTCGAACGCGACATTCGATGGTAGCGGTACAGCGTCGACGAGCTCTGGTCGCCGTCGACGACATAAAGGCGCAGGCCATCCGCGGAGATCTCGGCCGAGCGAACGTTGACGTCGAGCTCGCTCAGTGGGGCCCCAGCATTCCACTCGGCACCGAGGTTATCGCGCGTGACTTGCCACAGCCCAGGACGGCCATTGCGGTTCGTGTAGAACACGAGGACCAAACCGTCCTCGGTGATCGACGGATCGGACTCTTCGCCCATCGAGCTCAGCCGGTCGAGCGGCGTCGGGTTCCCCCATGGCGAGAGCGTGGTCTCGCGCCTCGACACGACGATCTCGAGGCCGTTCTTGGCCGAGGGCGCCGCGGAGAACAGCTCGAGCTGGTCGGCCGACAGCGCGGCGTCGAAGTGCCCCGTGAACATCGGGGGCATCGGATAGACAACGCCTGGATCGAGATCGCCGAGGATGCAGGCGTCACCGCCCGTTCCCCCATCCTGGCGATCGGTTCCTCCGTCACGACCCGATAGGCCGAAGACCTGATCGCATCCCGCGATCAGCATCAACACGGCAGCGCTCCGCACGCTGCCCATCCTACGTCACGCGATCAGGCGAGTGCGCAGGCAGCTGCGTACTTCTGCGTCGTCGGATCGTAATCGACGAGCGTGCCGACCACGCCGGCCGACTTCGCGATGCGCACGAGCTCGTCGTGGTTTCCACGAACGACCATGCGGGGCTCGGCGCCCTCGATCTCCGAGGTGGCCACGAACTGCCGCGCCTTCGCGACGTTCTTGAACACCAGCAGGTACGTCTTGTCGTTGCCCGCGCGCGCCATCACGGGTACGCGGCCATCGTTGTCTTGCGTGGCGAGCTCGCCATCATTCTGCACCAGCAGGACCCAGAGGCCGTTCATCGCGGGTGCTTCGATCGTCGTTTGCATCATCGGTACTAGTTGCGACTCCTGCTCCAAGTCGTGGAGCAGGGGGATAGATGCTGGTTTTCGTTCGATCTGTCAAGGAACTTTGTAACCGCCCCCGAGCAGATCGCGTAGGCTGCCGGGCATGGCGACGTCGCGGTTTCATCTCCCCGTCCTCGGGGCGACGAATCTGCCCGCGGGGAACGGTCTCGCGGCGGACGTCGGGCCCGATCCGTTGGTGGACGCCTTTGCGCGGCGCATCCGCTACTTACGCGTGTCCGTGACGGATCGATGCAACTACCGCTGCTCGTACTGCATGCCGGAGTCGCTCGAAGAGCAGGGTCAGTTGACCTTCGCTTCGAAGTCCGAGGTGCTGACGTTCGAGGAGATCGAACAGATTGTTTCGCGGTTCGCGACGCTTGGCGTCCGCAAGATTCGCTTGACCGGCGGCGAGCCCACGGTGCGCAAAGGGATCGTCGACCTGGTCGGCCGGATCCGGCGGATCGCGGGCATCGAGCAGGTCGTGATGACGACCAACGGCCACCTCTTGACCGAGCTCGCGGCACCGCTCGCCGCTGCAGGACTCGTTGCGGTCAACGTCTCGCTCGACACGCTCGACGCGGAGCGTTTCCGCCGGCTCACGGGTCGCGGCGATCTCGCACGCGTCCTCGGCGGGATCGATGCAGCGCGAGCCGCGGGACTCTCGGTGAAGATCAACGCCGTCGCGCTACGCGGCGTGAACGACGACGAGGTCACCGCGCTCTGCGAGTACGCGTGGTCGCACGGCGCCGTGCCTCGCTTCATCGAGCACATGCCAATGTCCGAGGGGCAGCTCTACGCCACGGAGGCCGAGCTCTCGGCGCAGCAGATCCGCCAGCTCGTCGCAGCGCGGTTCGGTCACCTCGAGGTGGCGGAGGATCGTCCGCGCGACGCGGGCCCAGCCCGCTACTGGCGCACGCCCACCGGACGCGAGGTCGGGATCATCTCCGCGATGACAGAGCACTTCTGTGATGACTGCAATCGACTCCGCCTCACCGCGACCGGCGCGCTTCACGCGTGCCTCGGTCACGACGACGCGATCAGCCTCCGCGACGTGCTGCGCGCCGGCGGCTCCGACGACGAGCTGACCCGCGCCATCGCGACCGCGGTGACGGGGAAGCGCGCCGGGCATGTCTTCGATCGGCAGGGTGGGGGCGCCCCCCAAAAACACATGATCAATATCGGGGGATAGCGCTCTCCGCAGCGCGCCTACATCCCGCCGCAGCGACAATGCGCGCCAGGTTGGCAGTGGCCGGAATGGACCCTAGCCATGCTACGGTTGCCTCCATCGCCGGGCACGCCGCGCCTCTGGGGGCGGAAGGGAATTTCTCCATGCAGAACAGCACCATCGTCAAGCTTGCACTGACGGTCGCGGTCGTCGCGGGCGGCATCTTCTTCTTCGCACGCTCGACGCAGGGCAGCACCCAGCACTACAAGATGGTCGACCAGCTGTTGGCGACCGACTTGTCCCAGTGGAAGGACAAGGAGCTCAAGGTCCACGGCTGGGTGGTCGCGGGAACGATCAAAGAGAAGGTCGCCAACCAGGAGACGATCCGCACCTTCGTCCTCCACAAGGACGGCAAGAAGATCCGCGTGTTCTCCAAGGGGCCCAAGCCCGACACGTTCAAGGATCAGTCGGAGGTCGTCGCCACGGGACGCATCGTCACTGCGGCGCAGATGGACGAGATGGCGCGTGGCCTCGACATGCGCATCGAGGACGACATGCCGTACGTCGTCGAGGCAACCGAGCTGATGGCGAAGTGCCCCTCGAAGTACGAGGGCGCCGACGCCAACAAGAACATCGGCAGCGGCCAAGCGGGCCCCGAGTTCAAGGGTAAGTGACCGCGTGACCGAACAACCGTTTTCGCCGATCGCATTCGTCGGCACGATCTCGCTCCTCGTCGCGTACATCGTCGGTGCCTGGGGCATCGCCGCCGGCATCGCCGGTAACGCCAAGAAGAGCCGCAAGCTCGTCTCGTCGTCGGTGTATGCGCTGTACGGATTCTCCGCGCTGATCGGCCTCGCGTCGGCGCTGATGATCTACGCGTTCGTCACGCACGACTTCTCCATCAAGTACGTCGCGCACACGAGCGATGTCTCGATGTCGACTTGGTACAAGGTCACCGCGTTCTGGGGCGGCCTCGACGGCTCGCTCCTGTTCTGGGTGCTCGTCCTCGGCCTGTTCTCGACGGTCGCGGTGCTCGCGAACGCCAAGCGCCATCGCGACATGATCGGCTACGTCGTCGCGACCATCCTCGTCGTGCAGGTGTTCTTCCTCTCGCTGCTCATCTTCACCAAGAACCCGTTCGCGGTGTCTCTCACCACGCCGCCCGCGGACGGCCAGGGGCTAAACCCGCTCCTCCAGAACTACTGGATGGTGATCCACCCGCCGAGCCTCTACATCGGCTTTGTCGCGGCGACGATTCCGTTCGCGTTCGGCATCGGCGCGCTCGCGTCGGGTCGCCTCGACGATCTGTGGCTCGGCAGCGTGCGCTCGTGGATGCTCATCTGCTTTGGCTTCCTGAGCCTCGGTCTCATCCTCGGCGGACGCTGGGCGTACGAAGAGCTCGGCTGGGGCGGCTACTGGGCGTGGGATCCCGTCGAGAACGCGGGACTCATTCCGTGGTTCACGGCGACCGCCTTCTTACATAGCGCGATCATTCAAGAGCAGCGCGGCATGATGAAGCGCTGGAACCTCGCGCTCGTCTGCTTCACGTTCTTCCTCACCATCTTCGGCACGTTCATGACCCGCTCGGGCATCGTGCAGTCGGTTCACGCGTTCGGCGAGGACAACGTGCTCGCGCTGCAGTTCGTGGTGTTCATGGCGGCGGTCGCGATCGTGTCGATCGGCCTCATCGTCTATCGCTCGAACAAGCTCGGCTCCAAGAACGAGTTCGAGTCGTTCTACTCGCGCGAGTTCGCGTTCCTCGTGAACAACTGGATCCTCCTCGCCTGCGCGTTCTTCGTGCTGTTCGCGACGATGTTCCCGACGATCAGCGAGTCGCTCGACGGCACCCGCGTGTCCGTCGGCATCGAGTTCTTCAATCGCTGGATGACGCCGCTCGGCTTGGTGCTGCTGTTCCTCGCCGGTGCAGCGCCGCTGCTCGCGTGGCGACGCACGACGCGCGAGCGCTTGTGGCAGCAGTTCGCGATCCCCGTCGGCCTCATGGCGTTCGCGATCGTGCTGTGTCTGGTCGTGTTCCCGCAGACCAAGCACCTGTCCTCGATGTTCAAGCAGAACATCCAGCTGCCGGTGTCGCTCATCAACATCGGCATCATCGCGTTCTGCCTCGGCTCGATCGGTCAAGAGTTTGTCCGCGGCACGCTGGTTCGCCGCAAGCAGACGGGCTCGGACGTGTTCACGTCGCTCGTCGGGCTCACGCTCGCCAAGCGCCGCAAGTACGGTGGCTACATCGTGCACCTCGGCGTCGCGATCATGTTCTTTGGCTTCGGCGGCAAGGCGTACGACCGCATGGTCGATCGCACGATCGAGAAGCCGCACGCGGGCGCGTACGAGGCGGCGCCCGCCAAGAACGATTCATCGACGTTCGCGTTCGGTCGCTACACGTTCGCGTACGAGAACCTGATCCACACGTCGGACGACTCGAAGGACGCCGTCACGTCGCAGGTCTCGATCTGGCTCGGCGACGAGCTCGTCGGCCGCGTCTATCCGGCCAAGTGGGACTACCACAAGGGCGAGGAAGCCACGACGGAGGTCGCGATTCGCGTGCGCGCGATCGAGGACGTCTATGTCGTGCTCACGGGCTACGACCTCGACTCGAACCTCGCCAACTTCCGCGTGTTCATCAACCCGCTCATCAGCTGGGTGTGGATCGGCTTTCTCATCCTCGCGCTCGGCACGCTCATCTGCCTCATCCCGCAGAGCCTCGTCGACGCGATGAGCGTGACGCGGCCCAAGTCGCGCCTCGGACGCGCAGGTGAGGTCGGCATCTTGCTCCTCGTCGCCGGTGGCCTCATGGGCGCGGTCGCGTCGCAAGCGCACGCGCAGGGCGGCGCCGAGCACGTTCCTGCCGGTGGCGGCATGGGCGAAGCGGGCACCGGCTGGGCGGCGATGAACCGTCCGGACAGCCCCACGTCGGAGCGCGCCATGAAGGAGCTGTTGTGCATGTGCGGCTGTGCGCGCGAGTCGATCTTCGACTGCAAGTGCCAGCCGGCAGCAGCGTCGCGCCAGAAGGTGCTCGACTTTTTGAAGCAGGTCGATCCCGCGACCGGCAAGCCGCTGTTCGACATGTCCACGGAGGCTGGACGCGAGCAGGCGTACAACGCGGTCCTCGGTGACTTCGTCACGTTCTACGGCGGCGAGAACGTGCTCGCGACGCCGCGCAGCAAGTTCTCGTGGCTGTTCCCCACGCTCGCCGCGTTCGGTGGCCTCGGCCTCATCTTCGTGGTGGGCCGGCGCTGGGTCGCTCGCGGCAAGAAGTCGGTCGCCGAGCAAGCGGCCGCCAGCAAGAACGTCGTCGAAGACGAAGCGTACGCCGACAAGCTCGACGACGAGCTGGCCAACACGGACTAAGCCATGGCCGCCGCCGAAACCCAACGCGCCGACGCCGACGATGACGATCACGTCGAGAGCGGCACCACGCTTCCCACCGCCGTCGTCGTGCCCGCCAAAGGGGATGCCGCGCCCGCCGATCCGTTTCGCTGGATCCGTCGAGGCAGCGTGCTCGGCGCGCTCGTCATCGGCTGGACGCTGATCCTCTACTTCAACCGCTTCAACGTCTCGGCGCCCACGGTGTTCGTGTGCCTCGGGTACCTCGCGGTGGTCTCGACAGGCTACGCGCTGTGGCGCACGGGCATGGTCGTTGTCGTCGAGGATGACGAGGAAGCCGACTCCACGTGGGGCCGGCCCATCGGTCGCCGCACCGAGCTCGAGCGCGAGAAGAAGACGCTATTGAAGGCGATCAAGGAAGCCGAGTTCGATCGCGAGATGGGCAAGCTGTCCAAGGCCGATGCCGACGAGATGATCGCGGTCTATCGCGTGCGCGCGATCGAGGTCATCAAGGAGATCGATCAGATGGACACGGGCTCCGCGGGCTCGGTGCGCGAGCAGATCGAGCGCGAGCTCAAGGCGCGCCTCGAGCTCGAGACCAAGGCCGAGAAGGCAAAGAAGGACGCCGTCGCCGACGCGGCGAAGGACAAGAAGAAGAAGGAAGCCGCGAAGGGCAAGCCCGCCGCAGCATCCGCGGCGGCCGACGCAGCGAAGGACGCCGGTGAGGCTCCGCCCCCGGCGAGCGAGTCGGCCGAGACCCCGTCGAAGGAGGCCACCTCGTGAGCGAAGAGAACCTCGAGCCCACCGAGTTCGACCCGTGCGCGCATCGGCCGCGCGCGCATCAGCCGCATGCGACGAGCGACGCCACGCGTGCCGCACGCAGCATCGCGCTCGCGTGCGGCTTCGTCGCGGCGCTGCTCGCGATGTGCTTCTTGACGACGACGTCCTACGCGCAACCCGCGTTCGCGATCGGCAAGCCGCTGCCCGACGGCAACACGCCGACCGGCACGGTGATCGTTCGCGTGATCGCGGGTTCGAGCTCCACGCCCGAGGTCGGCGCCGATGTCACGCTCGACGTGAACGGCACGCCTCGCCAAGCGCGCACCGATGCATCGGGTCGCGCGACATTTGCGGGGTTGCCGGCGGGCGCCACCGTCGTCGCGAAGATCCTCGACGCGGACAAGAAGGAGATCAGCTCCGAGCCGTTCCCCGTGCCCGCACAAGGCGGCACGCGCGTGATGCTCACGACGAAGCCGATGACGGGCGGCACGATGGCCCCCGCGAGCGCCGGACCGATGGGCGGGATGCCCGAGGCGCGCGTGATCAGCGGCCAGCCGCGGCCCGACGGTGGCGAGCTGCCGGGCGTGTACTCCGTGCGCGTCACCTACAACAACCTGGTGATGGGACCCAACGGTCCGTCCGATCCGGATCCGCCCGCGGGCGCGGTCGTTCACCTCGTGGGCTACGCGGCCGACGATTCGATCACCGTGCAGACCAAGACGGTCGACGAGAGCGGCGTCGCGAAGTTCGAGGGACTCGATCAGAGCGGCGGCACGTCGTACTTCGCGATGTCGTCGCTGAAGCGCGGTGACATCGTCGATCGCATGGTCAGCGTGACCGTCGTGCTCGACGGTCAGTCGGGCGTGCGCGTCGTGCTCTCGGGCGAGAAGCGCGACTCCACGAAGCCCGCGGTCGATGACTACGAGAAGCTCGTCCCGCGCGATGGTCGTCGCACCGAGGAGGGCAAGGTTCGCATCTCGCTCGACGGTGTCGCGCAGCTCGGCATGGACGTGACGCTGTTCGACGCGAAGACGCGCGCGAAGATCTCGTCGGGCAAGACGCAGCAGGGCGCGCCCGATCCCACGCAGATCCGCGGCGGAGCCAACTTCAGCGAGCGCAAGGATCTGCCGGCCGGCACGGTCGAGATCAGCGTCGTCGGCGGTGTAGGCGATGCAATGGACCCCATGGAGGACGTCGCGATCCAGCTCATCATCCCCGAGGAAGCGCAGACGCCGATCATCGGCGCGGCGGGGGTCACGGACGCGACGGGCAAGACCAAGGTCGCCGTGCCCGCGGGCTTCGCGTTCCCGGACAAGGGCGTCGTCGCGAAGGTCACGATCAACGGCAAGGAGATGTTCAGCTCGCCGATGGATCTGTCCACGACGGGTGGCCTCCTCGAGCTGGCCGCGAACTGGCCCAAGACGGGCAAGCCCGAGGTCATGCTCGACGCCACGACGAGCGGGCTCGTCGCGTATGCGGAGACGACGTTCTCGGGCACCGTGTTTCGCTCGCTGCCGTTCGAGATCCTGCCGGGCACCGGCATGGCCGCGAACATCTACGTCTATCCGCGCACGCTGTTCACGTTCGACACGCACGCGTTCGTCGAGGATCAGTTGCTCGCGGTGCAGGGCACGTTCGAGATCACGAACTACTCGTGGGCGCCGTATCGCGCGACCAACGACGGCCTGCTCATCAAGCTGCCCGCTCGCTACAAGGGCGCGGTGATCGCACCGCAGGATCAGAAGGAGGTCGCGGTCGATACCGCGCAAGGCTTCCGCATCCTGCGCCCGATTCCGCCGGGTGGTCGCAAGTTCCGCGCGGGCTTCTCGATGCCGATCGAGAACGGCACCGTGTCGTGGAAGTTCGATCTGCCGCTGGGCGCGTGGAACAGCGCGATGCGCATCCGCCAGACGCCGGGCATGAGCGTGAAGTTGCCGGCCGGCATCGCCGGCTCGACGCAGACGGCGACGACGGGAGAGCCGTGGTTCATCATGGAGAACCTCACGATCGAGCGGAAGCAACCGTTCATCATGACCATCTCGGGCTTCCCGGCCGAGCCGCAGTGGAAGATCTGGGTGCCGCGCATCGTCGGCATCACGGTGCTGTTCATGGTGCTGGGTGGACTCGGCTACGCGCTCGTCATCGCGAGGCGCGAGACACCCGCGGCAGAGACGAGCGCGCGTCGCGAGAAGCTGATGACGGAGCTCGTCGAGCTCGAGAAGCGCGGCATCGCGACGAGCAAGGATCGCCAGCGTCGCGAGCAGTTGATCGACGAGCTCGAGCGATCCTGGGGCGCGTAGTGCCCCGGCTCGACCACGTCTCCGTCAAGAAGCTCGCGAAGCGATACGGGACGGAGCGCGCCCTCGGCGGCGTGAACCTCGAGCTCGAAGCCGGCACGATGACCGCGCTGCTCGGCCACAACGGCGCCGGCAAGACCACGCTGCTCGGCATCGTGTCCACGCTCGTCCGTCCGTCCGACGGAACCGTCGCGTACAAGGCCGGCGGCAAGGACGTCACCGGCATCGACGTGCGCAAGGAGATCGGTCTCCTCGCGCACGCGTCGCTCACGTACGGCGAGCTCACCGCATACGAGAACCTCGAGCTGGTCGCGGGGCTCTACGAGATCGACGGCGGCAGGGCCGCGATCAGCGCGGTGCTCGACAAGGTCGGGCTCGATGCGAAGGCGCGCGATCGGGCGGCGCGTACGTACTCGCGCGGCATGCTCCAGCGGCTCGCCCTCGCGCGTGCGCTGCTGACCAAGCCGTCGCTGTTGCTCCTCGACGAGCCGTTCACGGGCCTCGATCGCGGCGGTGCCCTCGCGCTCGGCGAACAGCTCGGCGAGCTTCGCGACACGGGGGCGATCGTCGTCGTCGTGACGCACGATCTCGAGGCGATCGCCGATCGCACCGATCACCTGGCGATCCTCCGCCGCGGTCAACTCGTACACGAGGATCGCGGCACGTATTCGTACGAACAGCTCAAGGACGTTTATCATCGGTTCGCGAACTGATGTCCGTCCTCGGCCAAGCCGTACGCGTCGCCGGCAAAGACCTCAAGATCGAGCTGCGTAGCCGCGAGATCGTCTACACGATGGCGTTCTTCGCGGCGCTCATCACCGTGATCTACGCGTTCGCGTTTCCGCTCAAGCCGGATCTCGTGCGCGCGGCCGCGCCCGGCATGCTGTGGGTCGCGATCGCGTTCGCGGGCACGATCGGCCTCGGTCGCGCCTTCGATCGCGAGCGCGAGAACGACACGATGCGCGCGCTCCTCCTCGCGCCCATCCCGCGCCTCTCGGTGTTCCTCGGCAAGGCGATGGCGATCACCGTCCTCGTGCTCGCCGTCGCCGTCGTGTGCGTGCCGCTGCTCGCTTTGTTCTTGGAAGCGCCGCTGTTCGCCGAGCCGCTACCGCTCGCGTGCGTGCTGTTCCTCGGTGCAGCGGGCTTCGCGATCTATGGCTCGGTGTTCGCAGCGATGCTGCTCAAGGTTCGCTCACGCGACGTGCTTCTCCCCGTCGTCTTGTATCCGGTCCTCATCCCGCTGTTCGTGTCGGGGACCTACGCGACCGAAGCGCTCCTCCTCGAGCGCGGCGCCAATCTCGACAAGGCCTGGTACTGGATCGGCTTCCTCGGAATCTACGACGCCGCCGCTCTGGTAATGTCCTTGTGGATTTACGAGTCCCTGGTGATCGAATGAATCGAGCCATTCCCGTTCTCGCCATACTCGCCGCGATCGGCCTCGCGATCACGACCTATGCGATCTTCAACTACGCGCCGTTCGAGCCGACGCTGCTGTTCAACCAGAAGATCTTCTACTACCACGTGGCTCACGCGTTCATGCTGTTCGCGTCGGTCACCGTCTGCGGCGTGTGCTCGCTCGTGTTCCTGAAGAACCGCAAGCCGTGGTTCGACGACCTCGCGCTCGCGGGCGCCGAGGTCGCCGTGGTGTTCGGCGCGGCGGTGCTCGTCACCGGTTCGATCTGGGCCGAGGCTGCGTGGGACAAGTGGTGGGTCTGGGAAAAGCGTTTGACGATGTCGCTGCTCCTGTGGCTCGTCCTCGTCGGCTACGTGCTCGTTCGCCGCTTCGCGGGTGCATCGGCGGATCGTCTCGCGGCGGGCCTCGCGGTGTTCGGCACGCTCGGCATCCCGTTCATCTACACGATGGTCGACAAGGGCGATCACCATCCGCAAGCCGGTCGCGATGGCAACGTGATGACGCTGACCGGGCCGATGAAGCTCGTGTTCTGGGGCAGCGTGCTGACGTTCTTCTTCTGGTTCTTGACGCTCGTCTTCATGCGCGTTCAATCGGCGCGCGCCGAGCGCGAGCTGCGCGAGCTGCGCGAAAAGGGCCTCGACGCGGGGCTGTTCACGTGAGGTACGCCATGAGAGCTCTGATCGTTCTCTCGATTTCGATCGCGACCGCGACCGCCTTCGCCCAAGGCTCGGGCTCTGCCGATCCAGGTGCACCCGCCGCGGATCCCGCACCTGCCTCTGCCCCGGCGCCCACCATCGATGTCGGCGCGCGCCGCAAGGTCTGCGAGGACGCGATCGCCAAGCCGCCCGGCGGCGACACGCGCTTCGTGACCGACGTGCAATCGTTCGCGCTCGGTCAGGTCGCGCAGCCGCAGCTCGCCAAGTCCCCCGAGGGCCAAGCGTGTCTCGATGCGGTCCTGGGGGCAGAGGACTTCCGCTCGACGGTGACCACGGTCGCGCGCGAGAAGGCTGCCAGCGAGCTCGCCGCCGAGGTCAACCTGCAACACGAGAACGCGGCCAAGGCGATCGCCAAGAATCAGAAGCACGTCGTGCTCGCGTACGCGGCGCTGTGGATCCTCGCCGCTGGCTTCTTGCTGTTCCTGTGGCGTCGCCAGCAGGCGCTCAAGGTGGAGATCGCGAACCTGAAGCGCGATCTCGACGCCGCGACGAAGTAGCCTGGAGACCCGATGACGTCCAGCCACATCCTGTTCATCCCGGGCGTCCTGCTGGTCGGTCTGTTCCTGGGCTTCATCCTCGGCGGACGCGCGGTGAAGAACCAGATCGCGCTACAGGAGCGTCGCGAGGCAGAGCGCGCCGCGGCTCGGGCCGCACGCGCGGCGAAGAAAGCCGCGAGCAGCGATGGGAAGCCCGGCGCCACGTCCGCCGCGACGTCCGACGACAAGGCCGCGTCGACGTAGAGTCAGTCGCGAGCTGCGCGATCGCTCGGCCGCTCAGTTCGCGAGCGCGCGCAATCGCTCGGCGAGCTCGCTCGCGGATGACAAGCGCGCCGCGGGATCCTTCACGAGCGCTGCGCGACAGATCGCGTCGAGCTCTTTGTCCGGCAGCGCCGGCACGTCGGCCTCCACGACCGCAGCCATCGACAACCACGTCGGTCCGCGATGGAACAGGCGCGTGCCGGCGGTGAGCTCCCACAACACGATGCCGAGCGCGAACACGTCGGTCGCCGCGGTCCACGTCTGCGCGCGCACCTGCTCGGGCGCCATGTACGCGTGCGTTCCGCGCGTGGGCCCGGCCTCGCCGATGCGGCGCGCGATGCCCAGGTCGACGAGCTTCACCGAGTGCGGCGCGGTCATGCCCTTGAGCGTGGTCGCGGGCGAATCGGATCCGGGGACCGCGGGCGAGACGATGAGGTTCGATGGATTCACGTCGCCGTGCACCCAACCGTTCGCGTGCAGGTGCGCCACGGCATCGCAGGCCGAGGTCACGATCCAGATCGCGCGATCTCGCGAGATGGTGACCGCGCCCGTCGTCGGGCGATCACGCGTCGCGGGAGGCGCGACGATCCGCCGGAGGTCCACGCCGGGTGCGAGCTCGAGGAACGCGTAGGGCAGGCCGATCGGGTCGCGCAGCGTGGTCGACGCCGACGGCGCCGGCTCGCTCTCGCTCGTGACCGAACCTGCCTCGATGCCGTGGACGACGTTCGGGTGCCGCGGCAGATCCATCACCAAGCGCTGTTCTTGCGCGAAGATCGCGAGGGCTTCGTCGTTGCGTGTCAGGTGCGTGTGCATCCGCTTCAGCGCACCCGACGTGCCGTTCTTGGTCGCGCGCCACACCTCGCCGAGACCGCCGACGGCGATCAGCTGTTCGAGTACGAAATCGCCCCACCGATCGGACACGTCCCCAGGGTATCACCGTCGGGAAAGGGGTAGAGTCCGGCTGCCATGGACCTGTCGTTCACCGAAGAGCAAGAAGCCCTGGTCGCCACCGCGCGCGAGTTCACGCGCAAGGAGATCATCCCGAAGGCCGCGCACCACGACGAGACCGGCGAGTTTCCGCGCGAGATCCTGAAGAAGGCGTGGGACACGGGTCTCATGAACATCGAGATCCCCGCGGAGTACGGCGGGCTCGGTGGGTCGTGCGTCGACAACTGCCTCGTGCAGGAAGAGGTCGCGTTCGGGTGCACCGGCATCAACACGTCGCTGTCGGCGAACTCGCTCGGCTCGATGCCGCTCATCATCGCCGGCACCGACGCGCAGAAGAAGGAATACCTCTCGCGCCTCACGTCGGAGTTCTTGTTCACCGCGTACTGCTGCTCGGAGCCGGATGCGGGTAGCGACGTCGCGGGCATGCGCACGCGCGTGACCAAGCACGGCGACGACTACGTGCTGAACGGCCAGAAGCGCTGGATCACCAACGGCGGCGTCGCGAACTTCTACACCGTGTTCGCCACGTTCGATCCCGCGCTGAAGCACAAGGGCATCGCGTGCTTCGTCGTCGACGCGGATAACCCCGGCGTGAAGCCCGGCCGCAAAGAAGACAAGATGGGCCAGCGCGCGTCGAACACCACCGACGTGATCTTCGAGGACTGCAAGATTCCCAAGAGCGCGCTCGTCGGCACCGAGGACGGTGGCTTCAAGGTCGCGATGAAGACGTTCGATCGCAGCCGCCCGTGGATCGCGGCGGGGGCGGCCGGCATCATTCGTCGCTCGCTCGAAGAGAGCCGCGCGTACTCGCTCGAGCGCAAGACGTTCGGCGTGCCGATCGCACAGCACCAGGCGGTGCAGTTCATGCTCGCCGAGATGGCGATCGCGTACGAGGCGACGCGTCTGCTCACGCACAAGGCGGCGTGGCAGGTCGACAAGGGCGACCTCTCCGCGATCACGAGCGCGTATGCAAAGGCGTACGGCGCGGACGCGGCGATGCGCTCGGCGACGGACGCCGTGCAGATCTTCGGCGGGTACGGCTACACGAAGGAGTATCCGGTCGAGAAGCTGATGCGCGACGCGAAGCTCCTCCAGATCTACGAGGGCACCTCGCAGATCCAGCGCGTGGTCATCGCGCGCAATGTCCTCGGCGGTAAGTAGCCGGGATCGCGCGCTAGCGGCGGCCTTTGTAGCCCATCATCCCCTGGATCACGCCTTCGCTCGCCTCGGCGATCTCGCCCTCTTCGCGCAGTCGATCCGCGCAATCCGTGCAGACCTTTCGGGCTTTTCCGCCGACCTTGACGGACACGAGCTTGTCGACTTCGTCTTTGCACTCGCGGCATTCGGCCATGTCCCCATGATACGCGCGCGCGGGTGTCATAGGCATCTGCGAACGTTCGCCCGTGCTGCCAGACCTGCTCGATCCATCGCGCTCGGAACCCGCTGTGGAACCCATCGTCCAGCCCATCGGGGAACCCATCGATCGGCCGTCTAACCCTCGTCTCGGTCACGGTTCGGGCCCCACGAGCCAGCGCGCTGCGGCGCCAGAGGTGTTCGGCAACATCTTCATCGGCATCGCCGGCATGATCGGCGCGGGCAAGTCCACGCTGGCCAAGGCGCTCGGCGAGCACCTCGGCATCGACACGTATTACGAGCCGGTCGCGGACAACGAGTACCTCGCGGACTTCTACCGAGACACCGCGCGCTACTCGTTCGCGATGCAGTGCTACCTGTTGAATCGCCGGTTCCAGCAGCATCAAGAGATCATCTGGCGCCAGCGGTCGGCGGTGCAGGACCGCACGATCTACGAGGACTCCATCTTCGCCAAGATGCTCGCCAAGACGGGCCTCATGGACGAGCGCGACTACCGCACGTACGTCCAGCTGTTCCGCAACATGAGCAACTTCATGTGCAAGCCGAGCGTGATCGTGTTCCTCGATGTCTCGCCCGCGTCGTCGGCGGAGCGCATCCGCCAGCGCAGCCGCGACGTGGAGTCCAAGATCGAGCTCGGCTATCTGCAAGCGCTGCACGATGGCTATCAGGAGTTCGTCGAGAACATCTCCAAGGTGATCCCGGTGATCCGCATCGACTACGAGCGCTTCGCCACCGCCGAGGAGATGGCCGAGGTGATCAAGCGCGAGTACCTCGACGCGTCGTTCCTGCGCCGCGTGACGTCGTTCGATCCCGCACGGTAACGAGCGCGCACGCGGTAGAACAGGCGGGTGGCAACGAGCGAATCGAACGTCGCACGGTCCGCGCCCCGATGGCCGGCGATCCGCGCGTCGCTGATCGCGTTCGCGATCCTGCTCGGCGCCATCGATGGCTGCCCGCTGCCGCCCGAGCAGTACGTGACGCCCGCGCAGCGTCCGTTCGTCGACGTGCTGCGCCCGGTACAGCAGAAGGTGCTCGCGCCCTTCAAGTGGGTCACGCGCGGCCTTCGCTTCTCGCAGCGCTGGGCGCTCATGCAGGCCGCGCCGGCGAATCGCTTTCGCTTCACGGTCGAGGGGCGCACCGCCGACGGCACGTGGGTCACGCTCTATCGCGCGAACGATCCGGACCACGCGGCGTTCGCGGGCGTGCTCGAGACCCATCACGTGTGGGGCACGTGGAATCCTACCGATCGCACGATGGGCCAGTACGCCGGCTTCGTGCGCTGGTTCACCGAGCACGTGCTCGCAACGCGCGCCGACCTCGGCGCGGTGCGCGTGTTCCACGAGAAGGTCGTCATCGACGCGGGCGACTTCCGCGGCACTGGCGAGCGCGTGTCGATGATGACGCGCGAGCGAGGTCCGCGATGATGCAATCGCCGATGCGGTGGACTCTGCGGTCGCCGCTGCGGTCGACCCCGCATCGTAGTCCGGTGGGCAACCACGGAGCCGGTCGGTGAGTCGCGCGCGCGACACATGGCGTGCGTGGGTCGCGCTGTGGGATCGGCGCGAGTCTCCGACGGCGCTCGCGATGGTGCGAATCCTCGTCTCCGCGTGCGTGGTCGCGGACACGAGCCACACGCTCGCGCGCGGGCTCGTCACGCCGCTGTACTCCACGGCGGGCTACGCGAACGTCTACGATGGATGGAGCAGGGTGCTCGGCGCCGATCCGGGGCCGCTGTTGTTCGCGATCGTGTTCGGCGCCGCGATCGCGATGATGCTCGGCGTGGCGACGCGCGTGGCGTGCGTGGTGTTCGCGATCGCGGGCGCGCAGCTCGCGTACATCGCGCCCGACGCGGATCGCGGCATCGACATGATCGTGCGCATCGTCGCGCTGATCCTCGCGCTGTCGGGCAGTCACGCCCGGTGGAGCGTGGACGCGCTCGTCGTGCGCGCGCTCGGCCGGCCGATGCCCGACCAGGTGCCCGCGTGGCCGCGCTATCTGCTCGTGCTGCAGCTCCTGTGGATCTACTTCTCGGGCGGCATCAACAAGAGCGCGGCCGAGTGGGGACCGCTCGGTGGGTTTCGCGCGCTCGAGAACATCGTCGCGGATCCCAACATCGCGCGGCTGCCGGCCGGGTGGATCACGCCGATCACGCCGCTCGCGAAGATCGCGACGGCCGCCACGATGGTGTTCGAGCTCGGCGCGCCGCTGTATGTGCTGGCGTACTACTTCGCGGACACGCGCGTGGACAACCCGGGGCGTCTTCGCCGCGCGTTTGTGTGGGCGCGCGTGCGCTGGATCTGGCTCGCACTCGGCGCGAGCTTCCACGTGGGCATCGCGATCACGCTGCGCTTGGGAATCTTCCCGTACGCGATGCTCGCGATGTATCCGGCGCTGCTACGGCCGGCCGAGATCGCGGCGCTGCTTCAGCGACGGAACGGCGTGACGCCAGCGAAGCGCGCTTCTTCACCGAGCTGATCGGCGATGCGCAGGAGCTGGTTGTACTTCGCGATGCGATCCGAGCGCGACGCCGAGCCGGTCTTGATCTGACCCGCGTTGGTGGCGACGGCGAGATCCGCGATGAACGAGTCCTCGGTCTCGCCCGAGCGGTGCGAGATGACCGCCGTGTAGCGCGCGTGCTGCGCCGTGCGAACCGCGTCGAGCGTCTCGGAGAGCGAGCCGATCTGGTTCACCTTCACGAGGATCGAGTTCGCGATGCCTTCGCCGATGCCCTTCGCGAGGCGCGCCGTCTGCGTGACGAACAGATCGTCGCCGACGAGCTGCGTCTTTCGACCGAGCTTGTCGGTGAGCTGCTTCCAGCCCGCCCAGTCGTTCTGATCGAGGCCGTCCTCGATCGACACGAGCGGGTACTTCGCGACCCACGACGCGTAGAGATCGACGACCTCCGACGACGACAGCTCCTTGCCCTCGTACTTGTACTTGCTGGTCTTCGCGTCGAAGAACTCGGACGCGGCGACGTCGAGCGCGAGGAAGATCTGCTCGCCCGCCTTGTAGCCAGCCTTGCCGATCGCTTCGATGAGCAGCGACAGCGCCTCGTCCGCGTTGTCGAGCGAGGGAGCGAAGCCACCTTCGTCACCGACGTTCGTGGCCTTGCCGCGCGACGAGAGGATCTTCTTCAGGTGATGGAACGTCTCCACACCGGCGCGCAGCGCGTCCTCGAACTGATCGAAGCCCGCGGGCACGATCATGAACTCTTGAATGTCGAGGTTGTTGTCGGCGTGCGCGCCGCCGTTGATGACGTTCATCAGCGGCACCGGCAGGGTCACCGCGCCCACGCCACCGAGGTAGCGATAGAGCGGCAGCTCGTGAGCGAGCGCGGCAGCGCGCGCCGTGGCCATGGACACGGCGAGGATCGCGTTCGCGCCGAGGTGCGACTTGGTCGGCGTGCCGTCGAGCGCGAGGAGCGCGGCGTCGACCGCGGACTGGTCGGTCGCGTCCATGCCGATCAGCGTCGGCGCGATGATGTCGCGGACGTGATCCACGGCCTTCTGCACGCCTTTTCCGAGGAAGCGTGCGGCGTCACCGTCGCGGAGCTCGAGCGCTTCGTGCTCGCCCGTCGATGCGCCCGACGGGACGATCGCGCGGCCGAGAGCACCGCTCTCCAAACCGACTTCCGCCTCGACGGTGGGGTTGCCTCGGGAATCCAGGACCTCGCGAGCGTGCAGCCAAACGATCTCGGTCATGCGCGGACACTAACCGAACGCGGCGGCTCGATCACGCGCGCCGAGTGAGTTACACACCCCGCATGCGATGGCTCCTGATCGCGCTCGCTCTGTCCCTGGCAGGGCTCGCGGGCTGTCCCAAGCCGGCGGCGCCCGTCGCCCCGAGCACGCTGACGCCCGCCGAGGTCGTCACCGCGGGCAAGGCCACGCTCGAGAAGTGGCGTCAGGCGTACGAGCTTCGTAGTGCGGACACGCTCGGTGAGCTGTACGCGCACGATCTCGATCTCGTGGTGGTGCTCGAGGGCCAGACGTTCCTCGGGTGGGACGCGGTCGGCGGGATGCTAAACGAGCGTGTCAAGATGTCCGACAAGATCTTCATCCGGCTCAAGGATACGAGCGTCATCTCGCTCGGCCCCGACGCCGCGTTCGCGCACGCGAGCATGACGCGCGAGACCGTCGCCGCCGGCGGCAGCACGTCGGTCACCGAGAACGGCATCGTGACGTTCGTGCTGCGCAAGCAGGACGATCGCTGGGTCATCGGCAGCGAGCACTACTCGTACAAGCGAGCGCAATGAGCGACGCAAGGACGATCGGCGTCGCGCTCCTCGGCCTCGGCAACGTGGGCGGCGGTGTAGTCAAGCTGCTCGAGGAGAACGCTGCCGCGATCGAAGCGCGCCTCGGTGCTCGCATCGCCGTGCGGTCGATCGTTGTCCGCGATCCGGACAAAGCAAACCGTGTCGTCGACGTGAATCGCGCGCTGCTCACCACGGACGTCGAGAGTGCGATCGCGCGCGACGACATCGACATCGTGTGCGAGCTGATCGGCGGCACCACGCAAGCGCGCGACGCGGTGCTCGCGGCCATCGCCAAGAAGAAACACGTCGTCACCGCGAACAAGGCGCTCCTCGCGGAGCATTGGACCGAGGTGTTCTCGGCGGCCGAGGCCGCGAACGTCGACGTCTATTACGAAGCCGCGGTGTGCGGTGGTGTGCCGATCATTCGCGTGCTGCGCGAAGGGCTCGCGTCGGATCGCGTCGAGAAGATCCACGGCATCGTCAACGGCACGTCGAACTACATCCTGTCGACGATGACCGAGACGCGGCGGCCGTTCGCGGACATCCTCGCGGACGCACAAGCGCTCGGCTATGCGGAGGCGGATCCCACGCTCGATGTCAGCGGTGGTGATGCGGCGCACAAGCTCGCGATCCTCGTCAACCTCTGCTTCGGCACGCACGTCGACTGCTCGAAGATCCCCACCGACGGCATCGATGTCGTCGAGCCGATCGATCTCGCGTACGCCGAGAAGTTTGGCTACGTGATCAAGCCGCTCGTCGTCGCGCGCGATCACGCGGGCGACGGCAAGGGTCCGATCGAAGCGCGCGTGCATCCCGCGCTGATCCCGCAGAACTGGCTGCTCGCCGACGTCAGCGGCGCGAAGAACGCGGTCTACGTGCACAGCTACGCGCTCGGGCCCTCGATGTACTACGGCGCGGGTGCGGGCATGCTGCCGACGGCGATGTCCGTCGTGTCCGATGTCATCGAGATCGCGCGCAACATGTTCGCGCGCGCGGCCGGCTCGCCGGCACGCCCGCGTCCCGCGGCGCAACGTCCGCTCGTTCCGCTCGAGGATCTGCGCAGCGCGTACTACGTGCGCTTCGGGGTGCAAGATCAGCCGGGCGTGCTCGGTCAGCTGATGACCATCCTCGGCGCGCATCGCGTGTCGATCGCGCAGGTCGTTCAAGACGCGAACGCCGCTGCGCACGATCAACCCGTTTCGGTCGTCGTGCTCACGCACGATGCGCGCGAGGGCGATGTTCGCGCCGCGCTCGCCGAGATCGATCGTCTCTCGTTCGTGCGCACCAAGGCGCGCGTGATCCGGATCGCGAGCTGACATGCTGCACGACATTCGCGTGATCTTCGGCGACACCGACCAGATGGGCGTCGTCTACTACGGCAACTACATGCGCTACTTCGAGAGCGCGCGCGCCGCGTACTGGCGTGCGCTCGGGCGCAGCTATCAGGACCTCGTCGACTGGGACGTGGCGATGCCCGTCGTCGAAGCGCATTGCAACTACAAGCAGCCCGCGAAGTACGAGGACGTGCTCGTCGTGGAGATCGAAGTCATCGAGCTGCGCGGCGCCTCGCTGCGCTTTGGCTATCGCATCACGAAAGGCGAGCCCGCGATCCTCGTGGCAGAGGGGCACACTCGCCACGCGATCGTCGGGAGCAACGGCCGGCCGAAGGCGCTTCCGGACCAGCTGCGTTCGGCGATCCAGTACGTCGGTCCCGTCGGAGGAGGCCCTCCCACGAAGGCCATCTAGATGCTCGCGTGATACACCTGCGGGCATGCAAGACCGCAACCTCGCCCTCGAAGTCGTACGCATCACGGAGGCAGCCGCGCTGGCCTCGGCGCGCCTCATGGGACGCGGTGATCGCAAGCACGCCGATCACGTCGCGGTGGAAGCGATGCGTCGTGCATTCGATGCGATCGACATTCGCGGCACCGTCGTGATCGGCGAGGGCGAGCGCGACGAAGCCCCGATGCTGTTCATCGGCGAGACGGTCGGCGCCGGCTGGGCGCGTAACGATCCGAGCTCGCTCAAGGTCGACATCGCCGTCGATCCGCTGGAGGGCACCAACCTTTGCGCGACGGGCGCGCCCGACGCGATCAGCGTCATCGCCATCGCCGACGACGGTCAGTTCCTGAACGCGCCCGATACGTACATGCAAAAGATCGCGGTCGGCCCCGAGGCGCGCGGCCAGATCGATCTGCGCGAGTCGCCGACCTGGAACCTCGAGCGAATCGCCAAGGCCAAAGGCAAGAAGATCAGCGACTGCACGGCGGTCATCCTCGATCGCGATCGCCACTCCGATCTCATCGCCGAGGTCCGCCAAGCGGGCGCGCGCATTCGCCTGATCGGCGACGGCGACGTCAGCGGAGCGGTCATGACCGCCAACCCGGACTCCGGCATCGACGTGCTGTTCGGGACCGGCGGCGCCCCCGAGGGCGTCATCGCCGCGGCCGCGATGAAGTGTGTCGGCGGCGAGCTGCAAGGCCGCCTTCGCTTCCGCAACGACGAGGAGCGCGCGCGCGCAAAGCGCATGGGCGTGAAGAGCGAGGACACGATCTACATGACCGAAGACCTCGCCAAGGGCGACGTCATGTTCGCCGCGACCGGCGTGACCAAGGGCTACCTGCTCGACGGCGTCCGCTTCTTCGGCGACAGCGCGAAGACCGAGTCCATCGTCATGCGCTCGAAGTCCGGAACGGTCCGCGTCATCAACGCGACCCACCACTTCAACACCAAGCCGAAGTATTCGTGGGCCACGGGCCTCGAGCCCTGATCGGGTCGCCGACATTCGAGGGCGCTCTCAGTTTTCTGAGAGCGACGCGCATCAGGGCGCGCGAAATCGCGGGTGTGCGCGTGGCACGAGTGTTGGACGATGGAGCGCCATGACTCGACTCGCGCTCGTTCGATGCCAAACGATAGCTCCGCTCGCGCTCGTGAGCTTGCTGCTCGTTGCATGCGACGAAGATGGTCGCGGCGGCATGTTCCCCGTCGATGGCGGCGGCGGAAGCGGTCGCGCGTGCGGCGGCTTTGCGGGCGCGACGTGCTCCGCTGACGAGTTCTGCGACTTCGCCGCCGACACGTGTGGCGTCGCGGACGAGCAGGGCCGGTGCCGCGCGCGCCCGGACGCGTGTGACGATCAATTCGAGCCCGTGTGTGGCTGCGATGGTGTCATTCACGCCAACGCGTGCGACGCGAATGCGGCGGGCACGGACGTCAGCTCCCTCGGTTCGTGTCCGGTTCCCGCGGGACAGTTCGCGTGCGGGTTCCGGACCTGCGAGACAACGACCGAGTACTGCCAGCGGGCCGTGTCCGATATCGGCGGCGAGCCCGACTCCTTCCAATGCAAGCCGCTTCCGGCGGCATGCGATCCGAGCGCGAGCTGCGAGTGTCTGGCGCTCGAGCCGTGCGGGGCGCTCTGCGAAGAGGTCGGCGCGGGCGCGCTTCGGCTGACATGCCCTGGCGGTTGATCACGGGAACGTGAAGTTCACCTTGGTCGTCTTGTTCGCCGTGATCTTCACTTTCCTCGTCACGGTCCCCTTGTCCGGGTTCTTGAACGTCAGCGTGTAGTTGCCGACTGGCAGCGCGCGCTCCGCGAACGGCGTCTCGCCGAGCAGCTTTCCGTTCATGTACACGGCGCTGTACGGCACCGTGCGCGCGGTGAGCTTGCCCGTCAGCGGCGGTTGCTTGCCGGCCTTCTTGTTGGTGAACGCGATCTCGTGCACCACGTCGAGGCCGCGCTCCATCACGACCTCGCGCTTCTCGGTCACGTAGCCGGGAAACTCCGCGCTGATCTCGTAGTGCCCCGGCTCGAGTGCGAAGCGCGCCGGATCGATGCGCACCTCCTCGATGCCCTTCACGCTCACCACGCCGCCCGTCGGTTGCGTGCGCACCTCGAGCACGCTGGTCGGCGGTGCCCCCGCATCGGCGCGCACGGTCGGCTCGCGCGCATCATCGGGAACGCCCGCGTCGGGCAGGTGCGGCTCGAGCTCGATGTGCATCGGATCGAGCACCGCGGCCGCGTCGACACGCCTCGCGTCGTCCGCGATGGCGTCGATCGCGATCGCATCCGCGCGCCCTACTACCGCGGCATCGATCTTCGCGGGCGCGCTGCTGCCGCAGGACTTTGCGGCGAACGCGATGATGAACGACATCACCGCGATTCCCGCGAGCGAGGCGATCACCGTCATGTTGCGCTGGCGCATCGGCCACGGCGGTGTATGCGGCGCGCGCTCGCTCGTCGGCGCAGGGAGCGGCGTCGCGTTGCGATGCGTGTCGGTGACCGCGGAGAGTGCGCCCCGCGCGGTGTCGACGTCCATGCCCGTCGGCGCGCGCAGCGAGTTGCGCGTCGCTGCATCGCGCTCGCGATCCGTCGTGGTCTGCGCCGGCATCGGCGTCGACATCGCCGTCATCTCGCTCGACGGACTTCCGCGCCGCGGTTCGTGCGCCACGGTCATCTCGTCGCCCGGCTCGAACGACTGCGGCTTGATCAGCGTCGCTTCTCCCGTCGAGCCAGGCGTCGGCGTGCGCGGCCGATGAGGATCCGGCAGCGCTCTCGGTGCGCGCGGCGCCACGCTCGGCGCTCGCATGCGCGAGGAATCGACGACCATTCCCGGACGCGCCGGTTCGGGCGTGTTGCGACCGGCGAGATTGGTCGGCGTGCGGCGCACCGGCGCCTCGCGCGCTTGCAGGCGAGGGTGACTCTTCGGCTCGACGATGAGGCTCTCGGCGTTTCGCTCCTCGGTGCCATCCGAGATCAGCGTCGCCTTGTCTTCGTGCTCCGTGATCGCGATTGTCTCGGCGGACTCGAGGAGGTCGTCACCGCCGAGTCGCGACGCCGCGATGAGCATCGGTGGCGGTGTGTCGGGCGCTGCCGCGGTTCCATCGACGATCGCGGTTCCGGACTCGCGCGGCGTCTCTCCCGCGATGGTGCCCGGCACCGCACGCGTTCCGATCGAGACACCGGGAATCGCCGCGTGCTGTCCCGTCGTGCCGTGATCGCGCGGGAAGCGCTGCCGGATCCAACCCGCGAGCTGCATCGACGTCGCGATCTCCGGCGACGACTTGATGTACGCCTCGAGCGCCTGCGCGAAGTCCATCGCGGTCGCGCGATTCTCGCGGCGCGTCGCCATCGCCCAGCCGAGCGCCTTGGCGAGCGCGGGCGGCGTGGTCGGCGCTGCGCTCGTGATCGACGGCAGCTTGCCATCGCGGATCGCGCGCATCGCTTCGACCGCATCGCCACGGCCCACGATCGTCTTGCCTGCGAGCAGCTCCCACAACACGATCGCGAGCGAGAACACGTCGCTGCGTCCGTCGAGCGGCGAGGCGATCGTTTGCTCGGGCGACATATAGGCGTACTTGCCCTTCACCTGGCCCGGGTTCGTGAGCTGCTCGCCGAGCGCCGCCGCCTTCGCGATTCCGAAATCGCAGAGCTTCACCACGCCGTCGAACGACACCATCAAGTTCGCCGGCGACACGTCGCGGTGCACGAGCCCGATCGGCTTGCCATCCGTGCCGCGTAGCTCGTGCGCGTAGTGCAGCGCCGCGGCCGCATCCGCGCCGAGTCGCGCGACCAGCGCGGGCGACATCTTCTCGGTCTCCGCGATGTACTTGAACAGCTGTCCCGCGTGAACGCCGTCGACGTACTCCATCGCGATGAAGTAGTCGCCGTCGTGCTTTCCGAAGTCGTAGATGTGCACGACGTTCGGGTGCGTCAGCTGCGCGGCGAGCTTGGCCTCGCCGAGGAACATCTTCACGAAGTCGGGCGCGTCGGCGAGGTGCGGCAGGATCCGCTTCACCGCGACGCGGCGATCGAACCCTTCGAGCCCTTTCTGCTGCGCGAGAAACACCTCGGCCATGCCGCCGCGCGCGATGCGCCGCAGCAGCGTGTATTGGCCAAAGCGGATCCCGCCAACAGCGGACGAGGTCACGCGCTCATCCTAACCGCGAACCGGTGCACACAGGAGGTTGCAATCGCGTGCATTGTGTTGGCCGATCTTGTCGATGTTTTCGCTCGGGTTTCCTCGTAGGATGCGCCGCATGAATCGGGTGTTCCTGCTCGGTGCCGCGGCATCGTTGCTCGCCGCGTGCATTCAAAGCTCGCAGCCCCAAGAGCCCACGATCTCCGTCGGTGGAACGTCGCCGCTCGTCGATCTGTTCGACCGCGTCGGTGCCGATGCGAACCTGCCGTCCGAGCTGCTCGCCGCGATGTCGTACGTGCAGACGCGCTTCTCGTTCGTGAATGCAGACGAGCACGGGATGACCACGCGGGGCCTGCTCGGCATGTCGCTCGACGATCTTCGCGCGGGCGCTCGTCTCGCCGGCGTCACCGACGAGGCGGCGCTCTCCGATCCCGAAGCATCGCTGCGCGCAGCCGCCGCGCTCGTGCGCTCGCACCTCGGCACCGCCGCCACGCTCGACGACATGCTCGCCACGTTCGAGCCGCACATGCGCTCCGCGATCACCAAGGTCCTCGCGCACGGCGTCGACAGCGTCGACGACGCCGGCCAGCGCATCACCATCGCAGCGCATCCGCGCCTTCGCGATTCGTTCTCGACGGTGACGCAGCACCTCGGCGACGCCGACTACGAGCCCGCGCTGTGGGTCGCGGCGTACAGCGGCAACTTCGCCGCCGGCAATCGCACCACGATCAAGCAGATCGTCATCCACGATGTCGAGGGCAGCTACACGTCCTGCATCAACTGGTTCAAGGATCCCACCGCGCGAGTCAGCGCGCACTACGTGATCCGATCCAGCGACGGCGAAGTCACGCAGATGGTGAAGGAGAAGGACGTCGCGTGGCACGACGCCTGTAACAACACCAACACGATCGGCATCGAGCACGAAGGCTACATGGACGCGCCCGAGCGCTGGTTCACCGAGGCGATGTACGCGTCGAGCGCCAAGCTCGTCGCCTACCTCGCCGACAAGTACGGCCTCGAGAAGACGCGCGCCAACATCCTCGGTCACGGCGAAGCCGACGACTGCTCGACGCACACGGATCCAGGCCCCGGGTGGAACTGGGAGCACTACATGGATCTCATCACCACCGGCGGCGCGCCGATGCTCGACGCGCAAGACGTGACGATCGAGGCGCCGGAGTCGCTCACCTCGGGCGAGACCGGCACCGTCACGATCCGCGTGACCAACAAGGGGACGTCTGCGTGGGATCTCGATCTCACGCGCCTCGGCACCGCCGCGCCGCAGGACCGCCCGAGCGACTTCTTCGTCGACGGCGACTGGCTCGATCCCACGCGCGCCACCGGCACCGACGCGCGCGTCGAGCCGGGCGACGTGGGCACCTTCACGTTCGAGGTGCTCGCGCCCGACGTCCGCGAGCCGACGATGTTCGACGAGGGCTTCCAGCTCGTACAGGACAACATGACGTGGTTCGGCCCCGAGATGCACGTCGTCTTGACCGTCGTGCCGGCACCGTCGTCGTCGGACTCCGGCTGTTCGGCGAGCGGGTCCGGTTCGTGGCTGCTCGCGTTCGCATTCACGCCGCTGCTGCGCCGTCGCCGTCGCCGCTAGTCGCGCTGGCTCGCCGGGCGGGCCGTGTGCGATGGTGCGCGCGTGATCACTCGCGGCACCCTCGTCCTACGCGCACTCGTGTGTGCGTTGCCGACGGCGTGCTCGGGGCCGATCACGCTCGAGATCGCGGGCGATCGTCCAGTGCCGACGGCGATCGACGCGCTCTGCGTCGGGATCGCGGACACGAACGCGCGTGGTGGTCAGTTCGGCGCGCCGTATCGGCTCGAAGGTGATCTCGCGTCGCTGCCGCAAACGCTGCGCGTGGAGCCAGGCTCCGCCGACGAAGCATGGGCGTGGGTCCGCGGCGATCGCGGCGGCGTCCCCGTGGCGCGCGCGGCGCGACGGATCGATTTTGGCGATGACGTCACGCTCTCGCTCGATCGCTGCGAGCGCGGGCCGAGCGGCACGCCGTCGATGATCGGCGAGCCCGTCGGTCCGGTCGACGCGAAGCTCGCGGCGTCGCAAGGGCAGGGCGGTACGATCGTCGTCGCTGCGGGCGCGCTCGTGCAGATCATCGATGCGCGCGGCTCCTCGCTCACCGTCAGGGAGGCGCCGTTCCCGCCCGGCATCGTGCGCGCGGTGATCGCCGCGGATCTCGATCGCGACTGCGACGACGACATCGTCCTCGTGATCGAAGGTGGGGCGCCCATCGTCTGGCGGCGCGACGGCGCGGAGCTCGTCGAGGCCGGCCGGCTCGGCACGCTCGCGATCGACGCTGTCGCGGCGGCCGATGTCGATCGCGATGGCGATCTCGATCTCGTCGCGGGCGGCGGCTCCACACTCGCGCTCTACCTCAACGACGGCGCGGGCGGCTTCACGCACGCCGACGCGCGGCTCTCGTCGAGCGGTCGCGCCACCGACATCGTCGCGCTCGCACTCGGCGATCTCGATGGTGATGGCAACACCGATCTCGTCGTCGGCCAACGCGGGCAGCCGCTGGTGGCGTGGCTCGGTGATCCAGACGGCACGGGAACGTTTCGCCCATCCGACGCGGTCGTGCCCGCGGTGCCGCTCGACGTGGCGAGCGTGTCGCTCGTCGACGCCGACGGCGACTTCGATCCCGATCTCGCCGTCGCGGTGCGCGGAGGACCGCTGCGTCTCTACGTGAACCGTGACGGACGCCTCGAAGATCAGACGTTCGTGCGTCTTCCGCAGCCCACGCCGTCCGCCGCCGCCATCGCGTTTGGCGGTTGGGATCCGGGGTGCGAGCCCGACGCGATCCTCGCGAGCGAGACGAGCATCGTCCTTCGTGGCACGCCGACCGGCGAGCTGGTCACCGATGCGGACGCACCGCCCGCCAGCGACGCGATCTACGCCGACATCGACGACGACGGCGATCTCGACGCGATCCTCGCCACCCCCGACGGAGTTGTATGGCTCGCGCGCTGATCCTCCTCGTGCTCCTCCTCGTCGGCGGCAGCGCGCACGCGCGCGAGCCCGTCGGTCCGCAAGCCATCGAGACGTACCTCTCTCGCGGGCAGAAGCTCTACGACGACGCCGAGTACGCCGCCGCGATCCAGACGCTCACGCCGGTCACGCGCGATGCACGCGCCACGCGCGCACAACGCCTTCGCGCGCTCGAGCTCATCGCCCTCTCGCAGTTCATTCGCAACGATCGCGGCGCCGCGCGCGCCACGTTCGAGCGCATCCTCGATATCGATCCCGGGTATCAGCTCCGCGACCCGAGCGGCTCGCCCAAGATCCGCGCGTTCTTCGAGGAGCTGAAGCGCCAGATCATCCCGGGCTACGCGGACGCCGACGCGGATCTCGAGCACGCCGCTCCCACGGCCGGCACGGCGGGGCGCTCGCTCGAGATCGAAGCGCGCGCCACGCGCGGCGGCGAGCGCGTGTTCGAGCTCGTCGTCGCCACGCGCCATCGCGGCGAGCTCGCGTACAAGGTCACGCCCGCGCTTCCTCGCGGCGACGCGCGCTGGCGTGCGCGCATCACACCCGAGCCTGCGCACAAGCCGTACGTCCTCGAGTACTACGTCGAAGCGCGCGACGCGGGCGGCGCCGCCATCGCCCGCATCGCCGCACCCGATTCGCCCCTCGACATCGCGCTGTCCGCTGGCGGCATCGATGCAACGCCCAAGCGCGCGTGGTACTCGCGCTGGTACGTCGTCGCGGGTGTCGCCGTCGTCGCCGCGGGCGTCACCGGGCTCGTGGTCGCCACGAGCGGCGGCCCTGACAACGGTTCGCTCCCACCGGGATCGGTGACCGTTTCTCCATGATCTTCTCGTTCATCCGGTGGACGAAACGTGCGCGAGTCGCGCAATCGATGTCGATCTAGGCGAAATCTCGTTCGGCGATCGCACGGGTGCCACCCGTGTGCACCACCTCGCGCGACCGCACGTCTCACCGCCACATAGCGAGTGTTAGGTGCCCTTCGAGCCCCGCGTGACATTCATCATCGTCGGCGTTTCTCGACGAGGATTTACTGTTTTCACGCTCGATGCTGCAGCCGGGATCAACCCACGAAATAGGCTTGACCCTCGGGAGCACAATCAGTAGGGTCCCGCAGCGATTTGGCAACAGCCGTGGTTATTGGGGCATTCCCATGACGGCAAGAACTTCCAAGGAGTCTGAGAGATGAAGAAGCTAGCTTTGGGAGCCCTGTTCGTCGGGCTCACGGCATGTGGTGGCGGTGGTAACAGCACCGTCAGCCTGATCGACGCCGCTGGCGGCGATAGCGGTATGACTGGCGCTTGCAACCCGCTCACGCAGTCGGGCTGCGCCGCCGGTGAGAAGTGCACCTGGATCAGCGACCAGGACAACCCGCCGATCGGTCACGTCGGTTGCGCGCCGGAAGGCGGCGTCGGTGGCACGCCGCTCCAGCTCGGCGCGGCCTGCACGGATCCGGTTGCGGGTCCGATGGGCTACGACGACTGCGCCAAGGGCACGGTCTGTCTCTCGGGCGTGTGCAAGCAGATCTGTGACGTCAATGGCGGCCAGCCCGTCTGCGACGAGAACCACGCGTGCACGCGTTACGCTGACTTCTTCGAGTCGGGCGGTACGGCCGTCGCGGGCGTTTGCGACCCGGGCTGCGATCCGCTGACCCAGGATCTCAAGATCGGCACGAACAAGGCGCAGTGCGGTTCGCCGAACCCGTCCATGCCGAGCTCTGGCTGCTACGGCTACGACGAGTACTCGTGCGCTCCGACGGGCATGACCACGTGGCCGCTGACGGATCGCATGATGCCGCGCACGAACAACGCGGGTAACCCGTACTTGAACGGCTGCGCGCCTGGCTTCATCCCGCTGTTCTTCGAAATGACGGGCTCGAGCAAGACGCTGTGCTCTGGCTTCTGCGCGGCGCTCGAGATCAGCAACGCCCAGCCCGCAAGCAATGCGAAGGGCGACGCGAACGCTCTCGGCAAGCTGCCGACGACCGCCGCTGCCGTTGCGGGCGACGCGACGTGCGACGCGACGAAGAAGGGCTCGGAAGCCTCGTCGCAGTGCAAGTTCCTCTGGCCGTACCTCGAGGACGAGGCCACGGGCGAGCTTCCGGCGGCGTTCGAGCGCGACTACGTGGACAAGCTCGGCGTGTGCATGGCGATCGCGCACTTCCAGTACGACTCGAACGGCGACATGATGCCGGACACGCCGTACCCGAACTGCGCGACGCTCGTTCCGACGGGCGCGGCGAACATGTTCGACAACGCGGCGTTCTGGGGCTGCCTCAAGCGTTCGAACACGCCGACGACGCTGACGTCGTCGGGCAAGAAGTCGAACGTGGCGCCGGAGCTTCGTAACGTTCGCGTTCCGAAGCAGGTCGAGATGGAGATCGTCCGCCACTCGTTCCTCTGATTCGTAGCAACCTCCGAGTTGCGATGAGAGAGCCGGCCTTCGGGCCGGCTCTTCTCGTTTCGGCGCGTGGTCGGTGTCGTTCTTCACCGCACGCGATGGCGCTCGACATTGGAGCGCTCGAGCGCCTGTAATCGATTCGTAGCGCCGCTCGCAGTCGCTACCTGTGCGAGCGCTGGGGACAAGAGTCTGTCCGGCGCTCGGACTGCACTCCGGACACTCCGGACACGCGTGATCGCGGTTTCGCGCGATTGCGTCGGCACATTTCTCGAACTGGGACGCAACCGCCATCACGCAGTCCCAGATAGGTGCCGACCACATGAGCTTCGATCAGAACCGAACCCAAGCCCTCAACGATCATCGCCGCCGCGGAGTCGTCGTTTGCCTTCGCTCCATGAACGGCAACACGTATCCGCTCGATCTATCGCTCAGGCGCTGGGTCGTCGGCTCGAACGAGAGTTGCGATGTGGTCATCGACGATCCGTTCGTGTCGAGTGCGCACTGCACGCTCGAGCGAAAGCCAGGCGGCGCGTTGCTCGTGCGTGATCGCCAGTCGCGCAACGGGACGTACGTGGACTCCAACTCGATCGAAGCAGGCGAGCTCCGCGCAGGTGCGCACCTGGTGATCGGCAAGACGACGCTCGTCGCGCAGTCCGAGCCCGGCAAGGAGCCCGCGTCCGCGATGGAGACGATGATCGGTCGCGACCCGGTGCTGCTGACGACGCTCGAGCAAGCGGTGAAGGCGGCGCATCGCGACTGCAACGTGCTCGTCGTCGGCGAGACCGGGACGGGCAAGGATCTGCTCGCGCGCATCATTCACGAGTCGTCGCGACGCGCGGCGGGGAGCTTCGTGCCCGTGAACTGCGGCGCGATTCCACGCGAGCTCATCGGCTCCGAGCTGTTCGGCCACGAGCGCGGCGCGTTCACGGGCGCAGCGAACGAGCGCGATGGCTACTTCGTCGAAGCGCATCACGGCACGCTGTTCCTCGACGAGATCGGCGAGCTGCCGATGGAGATGCAGCCGCACCTGTTGCGCGTGCTCGAGTCGCGGCGCGTGCGGCGCATCGGTGGCTCGTACGAGCGGCCCGTGGACGTACGCATCGTGTCGGCGACGAACCGCATCGACAACCTCGGCACGGAGTCGTCGCGCTTGCGCACGGACATCTATCACCGCCTCGCCACCGTGGTGCTCGTGCTTCCCCCGCTGCGCGAGCGGATGGGCGACCTGGTCGAGCTCGTCGAGTCGATGCTCGCCGAGTTCGCGCCGGATACGGGGCCGCGGCGCGTGAGCGATCAGGCGTGGAAGGTGCTCGTCGGGCACTCGTGGCCTGGCAACGTGCGCGAGCTGCGAGGTGCGGTGTCGCGCGCGGTGACGCTCGGCGGCGAGGAGCTGACGCCGAGTGACTTCTTCCCGCAGATGCACTTGTACGGGCGCAGTCCGCAGCTCGCGCTGCTCGCGGACATCGACGCGAACAACCTCGTGCCGTATCAGGCGATGCTGCGCGGCGCGATGGAGCAGGCGCTCGTTCGCTTCGGGACGATCCGCGCCGCGGCCGAGCACTTGGGCATGGCGAAGTCGACCTTCGCGGACAAGGCGAAGGCGTGGGGCCTCATTCCGCGTCGCAAGGTAAAGCTGCCCAAGGCGCTGCAGGCGAGCCCGGCGAACGACGAAGCGATCCTCGCGATCACCGACGAGATGGACGCGCAGGAGCTGTCCATCGTTCGCGACGGCATCGTCGCCGAGGCCATCGAGTGAACCACCCTATTTGGGGGTCACGTCGATCTGGCTCGTGTCCACGTCGAGTCCGCCGGGGACCACGGAGCCGCTGACCGTGAAGGTCACCGGCTTCCCCTCGCACATCACGTCGCCGGTCGCGCTCGCCGTGAACGTCTTACCGTCGCTCTTGTACGAGTACTGGAAGTAGTGCGGCGAATCCTCGTAGACGTGGAGACGTTCCCAGACCTCATCACGCCACTGCGCACCATCCACCGGGCACTTCTTGTCCGCCGACGCGCAGCACGGCTGTGCGGGCGTTGGACCGACAGAGCCCACGGGGAGCGAGCCCGTATCGGCGACGGCTACTTCGGCGGCGCGAATGATCGACTTCAGCCGGACCCGCGCTTCGGCCTGCTTGGACGTGCGGATGTAATCGTCTTTCGTGTCCTTCGCTCCACAGGCGGCGAACAACACGAGAGCCGATGCGAGAGCGACGCGCATCACGAGGCCACCGCACGCTGGCGAAGCACGTACTGCAGGATGCCGCCGTGGACGACGTACTCGACCTCTTGCGGAGTATCGATGCGCGCCGTCACCTGGAACGTCTTGTCGCCCGCGCGAACCGTCAGGCGCTTCTTGGGAGAGACGCCCGCGGCGATGCCGTCGATCGAGATGAGCTCGTCACCCGTGAGGCCGAGCGATGCAGCGTCTTGGCCCGCATCGAACTGCAGCGGGATGACGCCCATGCCGATCAGGTTGGAGCGGTGGATGCGCTCGAACGACTTCGCGATCACCGCGCGGACGCCGAGGAGCAGCGTGCCCTTGGCCGCCCAGTCGCGCGACGAGCCGGTGCCGTACTGCTCGCCCGCGATCACGACGAGCGGCGTGCCTTCAGCGCCGTACCTCATCGCCGCGTCGTAGATGGCGAGCTGCTCCGAGGCGCCGCCCGCCTTCGGGATGTAGCGCGTGTATCCGCCCTCGACGCCCGAGAGCATCAGGTTCTTGAGGCGGATGTTCGCGAACGTGCCGCGCACCATCACCTCGTGGTTGCCGCGGCGCGCGCCGTACTGGTTGTAGTCCGCGCGCTTGACGCCGTTCGCGTCGAGGTACCGCGCGGCCGGCGAGTCCTTCGCGATGTTGCCGGCGGGCGAGATGTGATCGGTGGTGACCGAATCGCCGAGGATCGCGAGCACGCGCGCGCCGGCGATGTCGGTGAGCGGCTTGGGCGTGGGGCCCAGGTCGTCGAAGAACGACGGCTTGCGGATGTACGTGGACTTGTCGTCCCACGCGAACGTGTCGCCGGCGGGGACCTTCAGCGCGCGCCACTCCTCGTCACCGTCGAGCACCGCGCTGTAGCGCTTCTCGTACTGCTCGCGCGAGATCGCCTTGCGCATCGCCTCGGCCACCTCGGCGGGCGAGGGCCAGATGTCGCGCAGGTAGACCGGCTTGCCGTCGCTGCCGGTGCCGAGCGGATCGGTCTCCGTGTCGAAGTTCATCGTGCCCGCGAGCGCGTAGGCAACGACGAGCGGCGGCGACGCGAGGTAGTTCGCGCGCACGACCGGGTTCACGCGCCCCTCGAAGTTGCGGTTGCCCGAGAGCACCGAGGTGACGACGAGGTTGCCGTCCTTGACCGCGTTCGCGATCTCGTCGTGCACCGGGCCCGAGTTGCCGATGCACGTGGTGCAGCCGTATCCCGCGAGATAGAAGCCGAGCTTCTCGAGCGGCTCCATCACGCCGGCCTCGGTGAGGTAGTCGGTGACGACCTGCGAGCCGGGCGCGAGCGACGTCTTCACCCACGGCTTGGACGTGAGCCCCTTCGCGACCGCCTTCTGCGCGAGCAGACCCGCCGCCATCAGGACCGACGGGTTGGACGTGTTCGTGCAGCTCGTGATCGCCGCGATCACGACAGAGCCGTGCGCGAGATCGAACGTGCCCTTGTCCGTGGTGACCGACTTTGTCGTCGAGAGTGCACCCGGCGCGGCGTGTCCGCCTTCATTGCTCCACGCGTCGACCGCGGCCGCGTCGGCGCCGGACTTGTCTCCGAGGATGCCCGCCACCGCACGACGCCACGCGCGGCGCGACGTCTTGAGCGGCACGCGATCCTGCGGGCGCGCGGGGCCGGCGAGCGACGGCTCGACCGTCGAGAGATCGAGCGTGAGCGAGTCCGAGAAGCGCAGCTTGGCCGACGGGTCGTGCCACAGCATGTTCTCCTTGGTGTAGCGCTCGACGAGCTGCACGTGCTCGTCGCTGCGGCCCGTGAAGCGGAGGTAGTTGAGCGTCTCGTCATCGACGGGGAAGAACCCCATCGTCGCGCCGTACTCGGGCGCCATGTTCGCGATCGTCGCGCGATCGGGCAGCGAGAGCGCGCCGATGCCCGCGCCGTAGAACTCGACGAACTTGTCGACGACGCCCTTCTTGCGCAGCATCTGCGTGACGGTGAGGACGAGGT
>JAEYYV010000173.1 GCA_023428295.1 Pseudomonadota bacterium | reverse complement strand
CGTGCCCTGCCGTCAGCGTGTCGCCCGCGTCGATCGTGCGCGCGACACCGAAATCGAGCACCTTCCACGTCGTACCTTGGTGCAGGAACACGTTCTGCGGCTTGAGATCGCGGTGCACGATTCCCGCTCGCGCCGCCGCCGTGATGCCAGCGCCAACCTGCTGAACCATGTCGACGACCTCGCGCGGCGCCAGCGTGCGTTGGTTCCGTAGCATCTCGGAGAGCGTCTTGCCATGCAGCCGCTCCATCACCAGGTACGGCACCGGCGACTCGCCGACCTCGATCACGCGCACGACGTTGTCAGCGACGAGGTTCGCGGCGGTGCGTAGCTCGCGCAAGAAGCGCAGCACGTGATTCACGTTGCCGAGCGATGCTTGCGAGAGCAGCTTGATCGCCACCGAGGAGCCGTCGGGTGCGGCGGCTTCGTAGACCTCGCCCATCGCGCCGCGACCGATCATGTCGCCGAGCTCGTAGACCCCGAGCGTCTGATCCGAGAACCGCCCTCGACCGGAGCGCAAGGCTCGCTCGAGCTCCTCGCGCGCCTCGAGGAGCAGGGCCTCGCGATGCGCCGCCAACCGCACGGCGCGCTCGAGCTCGGTCACCGCGGCGAGCGCGGTCTTGCGCGAGAAGCGCGCGGTGATGTACGTGCCCGCGAGGACGACCTGCACGAGCCCTTGCACGATCCATTGATCGCGCTTGGCCATGGGCATGATCGCGACGAGGCCCGTGTCGTAGACGACCTCGGTAATGACGAGGATCGCGAGCAGACCTTGCATGCCTGCACACACCGCATAGACGGCGATCGCGAGTCCCTTGCTCCGCCCGAGTCCGGTGAAGTAGATGCCGAGCACGAGCACCACCGCGGCGGGCGAGAACACGCCGAAGAACGGGATCACGGCCGTCACGTTCACGGCGGGGATGAACCATCCGAGCAGCGTGGTTGGCCTGCGGAATGCGATCGGATCGTTCGTGCGCAGATAGAGGAACAAGATCGAGGCGAGCGAACACCCGACGCATGTCAGCAGGAGCGCGCTCGCCGTGGGATCGCCGGGAAGGAGCGGCACCGAGAACGCGCCAGCGACCGCGATCGCAGCGCCGATGGCGCAGAAGCGGCGCGTGCGCAACAGCTCGTCGCGCTCCAGCGCTTCGACGGACGAGGCGATCGTCGTCGAGCCATGCTGCGTTCCCGTTCTGCGCGACGACCCGGACGAGGACGACGACGAGGACGAGCACGAGTCCCCAGCGTTCGCGTGCCGCGTCCCCCGCCGCTGAACCGAGGTTGCCTCGGAACCCTCGTCGTCCGCCACCTGCCTATGCTACGCCGCTTTCCTAGCGGCCGAGAAGTCGCTCGTCCAGCCACGCGAGCACGGGCTCGACAGGCAGCGTCTCGTGGACAGGAATGAGGATCGAGCTGTCCGCTCCGTTGGCCTGGAGCGCCGCGTCGTAGTCCTCGGCGAACTCGACCGGCGGCATGATCGCCACGAGTCGAAGGTCCGCGAAGATGCGCGCGACCTCCGAGGGTGGCGGCAGCGCGGCGACGTGATAGCCGGACTCGCGAATCAGCGTGCGCCACGGCTCCGCGTCGACGAAGATGACGGCATCCGCGCGACGTCCGAGCCGGAGCAGATACGCCGAGAGCTGATCGAGATACCCGCGCGGTCCGGTCGTGATCTGCATGCCTGCGCCGGGCTTCGCGCCATCGGTCAGGACGTACCGGACCTCGGCTTTGACGGTGAGCGTTCCGCTGCCGGGTAGCTCGAGTGTGACGGACACCGTCTCTCCGACGGCGAGATCGGTCGCGTCGCGGATGAACATGCCGCCGAGCGCCAGCGTGTCCGCGTACTGTTCGACGAACTCGATCGCGCGGCCGTAGCTCACCCGGAGATGGACCTTGTGCCGAGGGTGGCGTCGCTGCTGCTCGTACACGAGTCCCCCCAGCGTATCAAACGCCGAGCGTGGCGAGCGCGGCGCGCGCGACTTGCTGATCGTGGGGCGTGGACAGTCGCTCGGCTCCTTCGAGTCCCGTTCGCAGACTCTTGACCGCGCGCCGCCGCGAGCCACCGAGCTGGTGATAGATGCCGAGGCGGATGTCGCCGGGCGGCCCCGCGATCGGCAGGAGGCGAGCGAGCTTCTGCAGCTCGGCGATCGCCGCGCGTGCGGTCGCTGCATACGCTGCATCCTGTGTGTGCTTCCAGAGTGCGAGGTAGGCGTCGCACAGGCCCACGAGCCCCTCGGTGATCGAGAACACCGGCGGTGTCTTGCCGGCGATCGCGGTGACGCATGCCTCGGCGGCGGCGCGTGCGCGCGAGACGTCGCCCGTTCGCGCGAGCGCGCTCGCGAGCATTCCGCCGCACAAGATGCGCGACGCGCGATCGTTTAGGTGTGCCAGCATCTCCATCGCGCGCTCGAAGTCGGCGATCGCCGCGGCGAAGTCGCCCTCGTAAAGAGCGACGCGCCCGACGGTGTAGATGCCCCACGCTTCGTGCTGCGCGTTGGCGCGACTTCGCGCGGACTCGCGCAGCGCGATCGCGAGCTCGCGCGCACCGCGGTAGTTGCCCGTCGCGAACTCGGCGTGGCCGAGGATCGTCAAGCTGTCCTCGGCGTCCTGCGGATTCCGGACCTCTCGCGCGAGCGTCAGCGCTTCGGCCGCGGTCTTGCGAACCTCGTCCCACGCGCCGAGACCGATCGCGAAGGCGGCCTCGGTGTTGAGCGTCTTGACGAGACCGTTCGTGTCCTTGGTGCGGTGCGCGACCGCGCGCGCGTGCGAGAAGTATCCGCGCGCGACACCGCCGAGCCGCGCGAGCCCGGCCGCGTAGCCGAGCTGCGCGTAGATCTCGGCGATGGGCAGATCATCGCCGCCACCGCGCTCGGCGAGGTTGATCGCCGAGAGCGCGGCGTGCACGAGTCCGAGCGAGTCGTCGTTGAAGAAGAAGTGCGTGGTGAGCTGCGCGGACGCGAGCGCGGCCTCGACGATCGCGGGCTCTGTCTTTGTCGACGGTGGCCGCCGCAGCGTTCGCGACCACAGCTGCTGCGCGAGACCTGCGGCGACGCGCGCGCCGAGCCGCAGCTTCGACGAGGGCAGGGCGCGATCGAGCGTGTCGAGCGCTTGCCGCGAGTACGTAGCGAGGCCCTGCAGATCGCCGAGCGCGTAGCTCGCCTCGCCGAGCCGACGCAGCCAGCGGGCGCGGCGCGGTGCCGCAGCCTCGGGCGCGAGCTCGAGCAAGTGCGCGAGCATCGTGCGCGCTTCGCCGAACGCCGCGGTGTCGAGTGCGAGCTCGGCGGCGCGCTCGAGGTAATTGGTGGCGAGCCCGCGATCACCCGCGCGCTCCCAGTGGTGCGCGAGCTCGCCGAAGCGCAGCGGGAAGTCGGCGTCCTCGCGGTGGTACGCCTCGACGGAGATCGCCGCACGACGGTGAAGCACGCTGCGCGCATCCGCGGGCAGCGTCGCGTACGCGAGCTCGCGCAGGGTGTCGTGCTCGAAGCGCAACAGGCCGTTCACGTCCTCGACGACATGGCGCTGGATCAGCTCCGCGATGCCCGCGTTCGCGTCGTCAGCGCCCATCGCTGCCGTCGCGGTGAGCACCGCGCTGTCGCACGATCGGCCGAGCACCGCCGCGGCACCCGCGAGCGCACGCGCGTGCTCGCCGAGCATCTCGAGGCGGCGGCGACCGAGCTCTTGCACGGAGCCCGGCGTCGGCAGCTTGTCGTAGCTCTCGTCGTCGCGGGGCCGGATCTTCCAGCGCCCCGAGTCGTCGCGCACGATGACGCCTTGATCCACCGCGATGCGCAGGTACTCCGCCGCGAACAGCGGGTTGCCACCCGAGCGCGTCGACACGTAGTCCGCGAGCGTGGGCGCGTCCTCGTCGAGCGCGAGCATGTCGCGCACCATCGCGCCGACCGCGTCGCGATCGAGGCGCGGCACGTCGAAGCGCTTGGCCTCGAGCGCGCGCAGCGTGGCTTCGAGCTCGGCAGTCATCTCGTCGACACGCGCGGTGAGCAAGAGCGCCATCCGAGCGCGCGAGAAGAAGTCGTGGCCCACGAAGCGCAAGAAGGCGAGCGTGAGCTCGTCCGACCACTGCATGTCGTCGAGCACGAGGAGGATCGGCTCTTCGGACACGACCGACGAGACGATCTCGCGAAGTACGCTGAACAGGCGAAAGCGAGCGACGCCGGTCGAGGAGCGATCGCTCGTGCGCACGAACGGAGCGAGCGCGGGCTCGTACGCCGCGAGCAAGTGTCCGTCGGTGCCGAGCACGCGCTCCGCCTCGGTGCGCCCACCTTCGCGACAGCGATCCGCGATCGCGCGCAGCAAGGGCCGCAACGGATGCAGCGGCGCCGCGCGCACCGACTCGTTCACCGCGACGGGCTCGCACTCGCCCGCCACCACGCGAATGCCGACGCTCGCCGCGCGCGTCGCGATCTCCGCGGCGAGTCGCGTCTTGCCCGCACCGCTGGCTCCGCGGAGCGCGACGCAGCTGCCGCGTCCCACGGCGAGCTTGCCGAGCTTCGCGTCGACCTCGCGGATGATCTCGCCGCGACCGACAAAGCCGGCGCGATACGTGTACGCACGCGAACGTCGAGGCTCCGGCAGCGGATCCGTCGCCCCCTCGTCGGCAGCGATGCGCGCGAGAGCGAGCGCGACATCGTCGACGTAGCCGATGCGATCGCGCGGACGCTTCGCGAGCATGCGCAGGACGAGCTCGTCGAACGCGGCGCACGCCGGCGCGAGCTGTGAGGGCAGCTTCGGCGCATCCTCGAGGTGCTGCAGCAAGACGGCGCGGCCCTCGTCGAGAAACGGTGGTCGCCCCGTCAGCGCTTCGTACAAGATACAGCCGAGCGAGTAGATGTCCGCGCGCGCGTCGACGACCTCACCGCGCGCTTGCTCGGGCGACATGTAGTGGATCGTCCCGAGTGCGAAGCCGCCGAACTCGAGCACCTCGCGCCCCTCCGCCGCCGCGAACTGCGCCGCGAGACCGAAGTCGAACAGCACGGGCCTGTCGGTACCCTTGTCACTGACGAGGAAGATGTTGTTGGGCGATAGATCGCGATGGATGACGCCCTGCGCGTGTACGTACGCCAGCGGCTCGCAGATCAGCCGAAACAGCGTCGCCACGTGGCGCAGCGAGTACGGCGGTGGTCGCGGCGGCGCACGCCTCGGCGCGATCGCCACGGGCTCGTCCGAGCGATCGGTGCCGCGCTTGAGATCGCGCGTGCTGTCGTCGGGGCCCTCCGGCGCGGGGAACCACACGCGCAGGTCGTCGCGCAGCGTGCGGCCGTGCAAGAGATTCATCGCGTACCAAGGTGTTCCATCGTCGACCACACCGTGATCGCGGATCGACACCACGCCCGGATGCCGCAGCTCGCGCAGCATCAAGATCTCGCGACGAATCGACTCCAGCGTCGACTCCGTCGCGACGCGGACGGTCTTCACTGCCGCCGGCTCGCCGTTCTCGTGCACCGCCTCGTAGACCACGCCCATGCCGCCGCGCCCGAGGACGTCGATGATCTGGTAGCGCGCGATCTGGAGTGGATCACTCATGCGCTACTTCTGAGCGACGACGCGGCCCGGCATCATGGTGAAGTCCATCTGGCACCAGAAGCCGAGCTGGCTCTTCAGGGTGCCGCTGCCCAGTCCGCAATCCTTCGCGATCGGATGGCTATCCGCCGGCGCGATGAAGATGTCGTGCGGATGCGTGACCCACCCACCGTGAAACTTGTCGAGCCGCGCGGGCGCTTCGATCACCGCCTGGTAGCACGCGCGCTGATCCGTGGTCTCGTCGCGGAACTGCTTCAAGAACAGCATCGGCACGTCGCGCGTGAGCAACATGGTCAACGCGTCCTTGAGCTCCTGCTCGCGCGTGAGCGGCAAGTTCTCCGTGTCACCACGAATCACCAGCAGGTCCTTCCAGATCATCTCGAGCGCCTCGAGCGTGCTGCTCCATCGGCCTTGCGGCGGCGCTTGGTTGCTCGCCGGTGTAGCGAGCATCAAGCGAATCGAGCGCGCCTCGGACGCGGGCGAGTACTTCTGGATCACGAGCGCATCGATCGTGAAGTCGCCCGTGGATTGCGGTGTCGGCGGCATCGCGAGCGTCGCGGTCTGCTTGAAGAAGCCGAACACTTCGCGCCCCGTCACCATCGCGGCGACGTTGTCGACGAAGACGTACGGCAGGTACCACGCGATGCGCCCCTTGTTGTCGACGACGGGGACCCACACGCCGAAGTCACGCTCCGCCATCCAGCCCTTCTGCGAGTCGGGCTGCGTCGTCGAGTACGACTTCTTGATGTCCGCGCACACGAACGACACCGCGGGCATGAGCGGCTTGTACGTCGTGCCGCTGCTCGCGGTGACGGAGTTCAGGTGCGCGTCGACCATCGCCGTCAGCGCGTCGATGTCGGCTTGAACGAGGAACGAGTACATCGTCGCGTTCGTGAGCGCGAGCGGCGGAAGCATCGCGAGATCGCCGCCGCGTTGGATATAGGC
>JAEYYV010000168.1 GCA_023428295.1 Pseudomonadota bacterium | reverse complement strand
CGCTGAAGGTGGAGATCTCGGGGTTGCCACCCGAGATTCCGATCGAGAGGGTGCGGTCGCTGATCGCTGCGCCGGATGGCGCGCCGTTCGACTACGAAGTCTACGACGACGCGAAGGATCCGATGATCCGGCTGCTCGAGGATGCGGGCTACGCGAACGTGGACATTGCCGCGACCGTGCTCGCGGATCGAGAGAAGCGGCTCGCGACGGCGCGGTTCGTGATCACGCCCGGCGAGCGAGCGACGTTTGGCGACGTGGTGATCGAAGGCGCGGGCAACCTCGAGGAGGCCGTGCGCGGGCGGCTCGGGTTCGCGAAGGGTGACGTGTACACTGCGCGCTCGCTCGCGGCGACGCAGCGATCGATCTACGACCTGAACCGCTTCACGAGCGTTCGCATCGAGCCGGATCGCACGCAGGGGCCGGTGGTGCCCATCAAGATCACGGTCGTGAGGACGTCGAGCGGCGAGTGGTGGATCGGTGGTGGCGCGGGTGTGGATCCGCTCGTGTACGAAGTGCGGTTTCGCGCGGGCGTGGGGTTCGTGCCGGACTCGATCCCGCTGTGGACGTTTGGCGTGAACGTTCGGCCGTCGCTGACGTGGGCGCGCGATGTCGACGACTCGTTCGGTGGACCGGGAAACTTCTTCGAGGACGTCGGCGACTTCGTCTGGACCAACGGCCAGATTCGCGCGACCGCGTTTGCATCGCGCATGGAGCTGTTTCGTCCGCGTCTCCGGCTCGAGACGGACATCTCGTTCGACGTGCTGCGCTTCGAGGGCTACACGTCGTACGGACCGCGTGGCCGCGTCGCGCTCGCGAGCCCGCTCGGCGCTCCGTGGCTGCAAGGGCGCGTGGGTTGGTTGCTCGAGTATCAAGCGTTCTCGGACATCATCGTGGACGAGCCGATCGCGAAGCAGATCCGTCTCGACGCGGACGATGCGCAACGCCGCGGCGCGTACGAGCTGTCGCTCGTGGCGGATGGGCGCGATAACCCGCTCGATGTGAGCGCGGGTTGGTACGCGACGCTCGCGCTCGCGCTGGGGACTCCCTACGCCGGTGGTGATGGCTCCTATCAGAAGATCGTGCCCGAGGTTCGCCACTACCGGTCGATCGGCCCGATCGTGCTCGCGGGGCGGTTGCGAGCAGGCCTCTTGTTTGGCGACGTGCCGGTCACGGAGCGCTTCTTCTCGGGCGGCGTGACCACGCAGCGCGGCTTTGACGAGCGCCGGCTGTCGCCGGTGGCTCCGAAGATCGACGGAGGCAACGTTGTGATCGGCGGCGTAGGTCTCATCGAGACCGGGATCGAGGCGCGCTTCCCGATCATCGAGCTCGGGCTCCCGTTCGTCGGGGCGGTGTTCCTCGACGGTGCGGATGTGGTCACGGATCTGGACACACTGTCTCCGCTCGATCAGCAGTGGGCCGTGGGTTTCGGCTTGTATATCGAGCTGTTCGGTCTCAAGGTCGGCGGATCCATCGGCGAGCGCCTGAACCGCCGGGAGCCAAATCCCGACGGCGAGTGGTTCAAGAATCGAAGCTGGCACATCGCCGTCGGAGACACCTACTAGATGAAGCGCGCGCTGCGATGGTTCAAGCGACTGATGATCGGCCTCGTGGCCGTCGTCGTCGTGACCGTCGCGTTCGCGATCGTCGCCGTGCACACGGATTGGGGCCGCAACATCGTGCGCGGGCAGGTAGAAGGGATCCTCGCGGGCTCGTTCCCCGGCGGCGCATCGATCGGACGGCTCGATGGCAGCCCGTTCGGCACGCTCGTGCTGACGGACATCGTGCTGAACGGTCCGGACGGAGAGCCGCTCGTCGCGGTGAAGCGGCTCGAGATCGAGGCGTCGCTCGCGCCTCTCATCGGAAAGCACGTGTGGGTCGATCGCATCGCGGCGAGCGGCGTGACCATCACCAATCCACGCGCGCCCGACGTGCCCGACGACGAGCCCTCCGAGCCATCGCCGTGGACGATCGATCTGCCGCGCGTGTCGGTGAGCGACGCGGCGCTGCACATCGACGGCGAGAAGGAGCCGATCGACATCGCGGGCCTGCGCTTGTTCGCGGGCCTGCATGTCGCGCCGATCACGGGCGAGCTCTCGGCGCTCGCGTGGCTCGATGCCACGTGGACGCAACGCGAGGCGCCCATCGCCGGCTTCGCGAGCGTGGTCCTCGGCGAGGAGATCTCGATCCCGGTCGTGTCACTCGACGCGTCGGGCGCGAACGTCATCATCGCGAACGGACGCGTGAACAACCCGGGCGGCTTCGTGATCGCGTCCGCGTCACCGACGACGATCGCGCAGCTCGCGCCCGGCGTGGTGTTGCCGTCGGACACGTGGGTCGTGATCGACGCGTCGACTCCAGCCGCGCCGGTCTCTCGCGCGAACCTCGTCGGTGCGATGGGCACGTCCACGCTGTACGGCCGCATCGTCGGCAGCGTGGAGAGCATGACGGCGCACGGCGTGATCGCGGCGATCGGCGTGGACCTCGCGCTCGTGTCAGACGGTGCGGCGACGGGAACCGCGGACGCGCTGGTCGGCGTTGTCGTCGGTCACGATGGACTGCGCGGCGCGCTGATCGCGAAGACGGGGCAGGTCGTCGCACCCGAGGTGCATCGCAAGCGAAAGACGTCCGCGCCCGATGTCCCCGTCGACGAGACGCCGCTGTCGGTGCCGTCGGTGGACGCGCTCGTCGCGTTCGATGCGCTGCCCACGCGCGCGTCGGGCCTCGTGCTCGCATCGGCGGCGGGGCGCGCACGCGTCGCGGTGCTCGGCTCCGCGCACACGGAAGCCGACGAGTCGATCGTGATCGATCTCGCGCAGGTCGGCGCGTCGGTGCCCGATCTCGCGCTCGCGAGCGGTGGCATCGTGCCGGTGCGCGGCTCGCTGCAGCTCGACGCGAAGGCGACCGGCACCGTCGGGAAGAGCCTCGACATCGACGGTTGGTTCGCGGCCAAGCGACTGCGCGTGGAGGCGCTGTCGATCCTCGACGCGCGCGGGATGTTCAAGACGAAGCTCGGCGCGAGCATCGCGGGCAGCGCGAACGTCGCGGTGACGGGCATCGCCAACGCGGGCCAGCCCGTCGGCGACGCGAACATCGTGGCACGCACGCGCGACGATGGCCGCATCGCGGTCACCCTGGACGCGTCGCCTGCGATGGCGCCGGTGACGGCGAACGTCTCGGCGGTCGTCGCGTTGCCGACACCCGAGGGAGAGATCGCGATCGATCTCGAGTCGCATCGCATCGTCGTGCCGAACGGCGTGTGGGCGGGCAGGGGCGGCTCGGTTCGCATCGACAAGAAGCAGATCGCGGTCGTGGACATCGCCTCGCGGAGCGGCGACTCCACGCTCGCGGCGTCGGTGACGGCGGGCCGCGGCAACGGCGTCATCACGGGCAAGGTGAAGCTCGTCGACGGCGATCTCGCGCGCGTGAACGAGGACTTTCGCGGCACGCTCGATGTGGATCTCTCGATCGAGAAGCGCGGAATTCGCTGGAAAGGCGGCGGGACCATCGACGGCAAGGCCATCGCGCTCGCACCCGAGGCATTGCCGATCGACGGAAGCGTCACGCTCGGCGTGGATGGTCGTCGCGTGAATGTCGACGTGCGCGCGTCGAGTCCGTCGATCGGTGGCGGCAACGTCGCCATCGAGGTCGATGGTCCGCGCGATCTCACGGACATCGAGGGATGGAAGAAAGTCGCGCGCGCGGATCTGCACGTCGTCAAGGTCGGCCTGCAATCGCTGCAAGGCGCCGCGATCAGCGACGGTGCGGTGTCCGGCGTGTTCGACGGCGAGATCGAGATTCGCAACGGCGTGCCCGACGGCACGCTGCGCGCGCGGGGCATCATCACGCCGCTCGGCACCGCGCAGGCCGACATCGGTGTGGCGCTGGATGCCGCGGGCTTTCTCGACGTGGATGCCCAGGGCTCCGTCGGCAACGCGGGTGACGTGACGATCGGCGCGCGCATCCAGATTCCGGACAAGCCGTTCGACGTGGAGGTCTACAAGCGCGTCGGCAAGAACCTCGTGCAGGGCGCAACGGTGACCACCTCGGACATCGAGATCAACCCGGATGTCCTCGCGACGCTCGGCATCGCCGCGCCGTACTCCGGCATCGTCGTCGCGAGGGTCGATGTCGGCACGGGCGGCTCGGCGATCGGCGTCGGTGTGGACGTGAAGGGACTCACGGGCGGACCGCTGCGCGCGCCCCTCGATGTGCACGCAGGCGCGCGCGTCGACAAAACCCACACCTCGGCGGACTTCAAGGTGAGCTCGCGCCAGGGGACGCTCCTCGAGCTGACAGATGCGCGCACGCCGATCTCGCTCGACAAGTGGATCGCCCTCGCGGCGCAGAAGCCGTTCGCGCGCCCGGACGCGCCGATCGAAGCGACGCTCGCGATCCCGACGATCGAGGCGAAGCCGACGCTCGCGCTGTTCGGACGGCGCGACGTGATCGGCGGGACGCTCGCTGGAACGATCGTCGCGGGCGGAACCCTGAGAGCGCCCACGGCCGTGGCCACGATCGATCTCGCGAACGTCGCGGTGCGGCCGCGCCTCACGGGCAAGAAGGCACCGACGCTGAAGTCGCTGCACGTGAGCGCGAGCTGGCATCCGAGCAAGGCCGAGCTGCGCATCACGGGCGATCAGCCGGAGGAGCCGTTCGTCGCGACCAAGGAGAAGCCGACGCGTCCGCCCACGCCGTCGCTGCTCGTCGAAGCGGTGACCGATCCGCGCGACCTCGCGGGGCTCGTGGGCAAGGTGAAGATCGAGAACTTCGATCTCGCGCCGATCGCCGTGTTCCTGCCCGGCATGCTCGTCGGTGCAGCAGGCAAGCTCGACACGGACGTGAAGATCACGGGGCTCGGCCCCACCGGGAAGGGCCGCGGGTACGTGTCGCTCGCCGAGATGCGGCTGCCGTTCTCGCCGCTGTTCTCGCCGCTGCGCAACGCGAACCTGCGCGTGGACTTCACCGACAACGGCGACATGAAGCTCGATCTGAAGGGTGTGATCGGCGCATCGACGAGCAAGGTCGAGCTCACGCTGCACGCGGATCCCACGGCGACGGAGACCGCCGTGCGCGCGAAGATCACCGAGCTCACGCCGATCGGCTTCTTGCAGCCCAAGATCAGCGCGACGATTCGCGGCTCGATCAAACGCACGGGCCTCTTGTGGAAGGGCGCGCTCGACGTGACCCGAGGCGTGGTGTTCATTCCGGAGACGCGCGGCAACGATCTGCTCGACGACTACACGCCGTCGGACCTGATCTTCGTGGGGGACGACGAGATCGATCTGGAGAGCGCGCGGCTGCGCCCGCCGACCAAGCCGTTCCTCGTCCTCGACGTCAACATCGGAACCACGCGCATCGAGCTGCCGTCGTTCGTGATTCCGACGCTCATCAAGGTGCCGATCGTCCAGCGCGCGAAGGCAACGGCCGCGGGCAAGGTGCGCGTCGCCGTGGGCGACACGATCGGCATGGACGGCGAGATCCTGATCGATCGCGGCGAGACCGAGATCCTCGGACGCAAGTACGAGATCGAGCTCGGGCAGGTCGGCTTCGACGGGACGATCGATCCGCTGTTCGATCTGAAGCTCTCGCACGAGTTCGAGTCCGAGGGCGTGACCACCTTCGTGCGCTTCGCGGGACGGCTCAGCGAGATCGATACGCTCGAGCCGGAGTTCACGAGCGATCCGGGCACGTACTCGCAGAGCCAGCTGTTCGGCTTCTTCCTCGGTGGAACGCCGGGTGCGGACACGGGACGCGAAGGTCAGGATGCGCTGTCGGCGGCGGGACAGACCGCGGTGTCGAGCATCTTCGGCGCTCTGTTGCGCGCGCAGGCGGCCGACCGCGGCGTGAAGTTCGACGTGCTGCGCTGCGATCCAGAGACGAGCACGACCGGACGTTCGTGCATGCTCGGCAAGTACTTCGGACGGCGCGACCAGTTGTTTCTCGGAGGCGTGCTGCGCCTCGCGCCGCGGCTCGACGAGAACCAGAGCGAGCTTCGCCTCGAGTACAAGTTCCGAAACAATATTCGGTTCGAGCTGTCAGGCGGTGATCGCGCGATCTTCGGTGGCGACTTCCTGCGCCGCAAGCGGTTCTGAGTCATGCTGCGGGCGTGATTCGCGTCCTCTTGTTCGCGAGCATTGCTCTTAGCGGGTGCTCGGGCCGCAACACAGCGCCGCCCGTCGCGACGGCGCCGACCTCGCCCGTGGTCGTCGATCCACCGGGCGGCCGATTGCGGCCCGTCTCCGAGTTCGCGTCGATCGCCGATCCGAGCACGCGATCCAAGGCGCTGTTCCTCGAGGTCAGCCGCGTGCTCACGCATGCGCGTTGCGTGAACTGCCATCCGCCCGACGATTCGCCGCGCCAAGGTGATGGGGGCGCATTTCACGATCCGCCCGTGATCCGCGGCGCGAACGATCGCGGTGTCGTCGGGATGCAGTGCTTCGGTTGCCACCAGGATCGCAACGCGGAGCTCGCGCGCATTCCGGGCGCACCCGATTGGCACCTCGCGCCGCTCTCGATGGCGTGGCTCGGCAAGTCGCCCGCGGAGATCTGCGCGCAGATCAGCGCCGCCGCGACCAACGGTGGCAAGACGCTGGCGCAGGTGCACGAGCACCTCGCACACGACAAGCTCGTCGCGTGGGGCTTTGCACCGGGCGCGGATCGCAGGCCTCCGCCGGGAGCGCCGGCAGATGTAGCCGCGCTGTTCGATGCGTGGATGAAGACGGGTGCGGTGTGTCCCGACGCTGAAAGCGAGGTGCCTCGATGAAGATCGAGCTGACGATCAACGGCGCGAAGAAAGAGATCGAGGCCGATCCGGAGATGCCGCTGCTCTGGGTGATCCGCGACGTGCTCGGCTTGCCCGGTACCAAGTACGGCTGCGGCGAGGCGCTGTGCGGTGCGTGCACCGTGCACCTCGACGGGCACGCGACGCGCTCGTGCGTGACGCCCGTACGCCGCGCGAACGGCCGCACGGTGACGACGATCGAAGGGCTGTCCCCGACGGGTGAGCACCCGCTGCAGAAGGCGTGGGTCGAGCTCGGCGTGCCGCAGTGCGGATACTGCCAGGCGGGACAGATCATGTGCGCGGCGTCGCTGCTCGCGGCCAAGCCGTCGCCGACGGACGCCGAGATCGATCAAGCGCTCGCGGGCAACCTGTGCCGGTGCGGGACCTACTTGCGCATTCGCGCGGCCGTGAAGAAGGCGTCGGGCCAATGACGCGCTTCGAAGTCACGCGACGAGGATTTCTCGCTGGCCTCGGTGCAGCGACGGCGGGATTCGCGCTGGGCATCACACGCTTCGCGAGCGCGTCGAACAAGGGGCTGTTCATCCCGAACGTGTTCATCCAGATCGGGCACGACGGCGTCGTGCAGATCACGTGTCATCGATCGGAGATGGGGCAAGGCGTTCGCAGCTCGCTGCCCGTGCTGATCGCCGACGAGCTCGGCGCGGATCACACGAAGATCGTCGTGGTCCAAGCCGTAGGCGACAAGAAGTACGGCGATCAGAACACCGACGGCTCGACGAGCGTTCGGTCGCACTTCACCGAGCTACGCACCGTCGCCGCGGCCGCGCGCGAGATGCTCGTCGCCGAGGCAGCGGAGCGCTGGAAGCTGCCGGCAGCGCGGCTCGTCGCGCGCGACTCCGCGGTGTGGGATGGCCCGAAGGGAACGCGATCGATCTCGTTCGCGGAGCTCGCGAGCGGCGCGGGATCGCGCCCGGTGCCGAAGACGCCGCAGCTGCGTCCGCGCAAAGAGCTCACGCACGTGGGCACGGACCTCCCATTGCGCGATGCCCACGCGTACGTGACCGGCACGGCGCAGTTCGCGGCGGACGTCGTGGTGCCCGGCATGTTGACCGCGGTCATCGCGCGCCCGCCGGTGGTGTTCGGCACGGTGAGCTCGCTCGATGACAAAGCCGCCAACGCAACGCCGGGCGTGCGTCACGTCGTGTCGCTCCCCGCGCTCGTCGCACCCGCGGGCATGAAGCCGCTCGGTGGCGTCGCGGTGATCGCCGATCACACGTGGGCCGCCATGAAGGGACGCGCGGCCCTCTCGATCGCGTGGAACAGCGGCGCGAACGGCGATTACGACTCCGACACGTACGCGCAGCAGATGCTCGCCGCGGTGCGCGCGGGCGGCGACGTCGTGCGCAAGGTCGGCGACTTCGACGCGACGATGGCCAAGGCGCTCACGCTCGTCGAAGCGGAGTACCTCGTGCCGCACCTCGTGCACGCTCCGATGGAGCCGCCCGCCGCGGTCGCGCACTTTCACGATGGTCGCCTCGACGTGTGGGCGTGCACGCAATCGCCGCAGGACGCGCGCGCCGAGCTCGCGAAGCAGCTCGGCATGTCCGAGGACGCGATCACGGTGCACGTGACGTTTCTCGGCGGCGGCTTCGGCCGCAAGTCCAAGCCGGACTTCCTCGTCGAAGCCGCCCTCTGTGCGCGCGCCGCCAATGCGCCGGTGCGCGTGCAATGGACGCGCGAGGACGAGCTCCGCCACGCGTACTACCACTCGTGCTCCGCGCAATCCCTCGCGGCCACCGTCGACGAGCGCGGCAACGTGATGGGCTGGCGCCACCGCGTCGCCTACCCGTCGATCAGCTCCACGTTCGACGGCAAGGCCACGCGCCCGTCCGCCGGCGAGCTCCAGCAAGGCGTGCTCGACCTCCCGCTCGCGGTCCCCAACATCCTCGTGCAGACCGGCGAGGCGCCGGCGCACGTGCGCATCGGGTGGATGCGCTCGGTGCACAACATCCACCAAGCGTTCGCGGTGCAGTCGTTCATCGCCGAGATCTCCGAAGCCGCGAAGCGCGATCACCGCGACACGCTGCTCGCGATCCTCGGCAAGCCGCGCAAGATCAGCACGACGCAAGAGCTCGGCGTCACGCAGATGAGCAACTACGGCGCGAGCCTCTCCGAGCATCCGATCGATGTCGCCCGCTTCCATCGCGTGATCGAGCGCGTGACCACCGCCGCGAAGTGGGACGCGGCCAAGCGCGAGGGCCGCGCGCTCGGCCTCGCGGTGCACCGCAGCTTCCTCTCGTACGTCGCCGTGGTCGCGCAGGTGTCGCAAGGCAAGCGCGGCGAGCTCGTCGTCGACGAGGCATGGATGGCCGCCGACTGCGGCACGGTCATCAACATGGACCGCGTACGAGCGCAGCTCGAGGGCGCATTCCTGTTCGGCCAATCGCTCGCGCAGTCCGGCGCCATCACCATGCGCCAAGGCGCCACCGTGCAGCGCAACTTCAAGGACTATCCGATCGTGCGCATGCCCGCCGCGCCTCGACGCATTCACATCGACGTCGTGCCGAGCGACGCTCCGCCCGGCGGCGTCGGCGAGCCCGGCGTGCCGCCCGTCGCGCCCGCGATCCTGAACGCGTGGTTCGCGCTGACCAACCAGCGCGTGCGCGATCTGCCGATCACGCGCGCGACTCTCTAGGAGCTCGTCTCGCCGGCTACGAGATCAGTAGCGGCGCGCCGCCAGCGGCCATCGTGATCAGCGCGATGCGTCCGTTGTCGCCGATCCACAGCGAGGCCTCCGCGCGGCCGAGCTCGAGCGCGCGGCTGATCGTCACGCGGCGCGCCTTTCCGGCATCGATGTGCACGCCTACGAGCGCGCCGAACCGCGCGGCGATCCCCGCGGGCGACTTGTCGCGACCGGCGAGCTCCTCGGTGCGCGAACTGAGCCAACGCGGCAACGCCACGAGCGTCTCGCTACGCCGCTCTTTCGTGAGCAGCCGATCGTGCATCTGCTTGCGCTTGTCGTCGACGACAAACGCCTTCACGAACAGCGTCAGCGCTGCATCGAGCGCCTTCTGCTCGACGGGGTTGTCGTCGCTCACGCAGCAGACGTACCACGATCGTGCTGGCTGCCGGCGCAGAGCTGCACCGCGAGGGGAACATAGCGCCGAGAGCGACATGCGCGATGCGCGTCACATCGAGTCGCGTGCGTCGTCGAGGCCGAGCTCGTCGAAGCGCTGCTGCAAGTGCTCGGCGAAGCTCTCGCCCGCTTGCTGTGCGCCGGCGAGCTGGCTGAAGTACGCGCCTTGCTCGTCATCCGACGTGCGATGACCGCGCGCGTAGAACTGCGCTGCATCGCGGAGCTTGTCGCTCGCGGCTTGCGCGTACGCGGCCATGGCGAGGAGCCAGCGGTCCGAGGGCTGTTCCGAGACCACCACGCGGCTCGCCATCTCGACGTAGGCGCCGAGGAGCATCGCGAGGGCCGTGCGCTGATCGCCGTGCGCGGCGGATTCGGCCAGATCGCAGATCGCCTGGGACGCACCGGGGACGATGTTCATGCGCGCAACGCTAACAGCCCCCTCTGACGTGGACTCCGAGGGCACGTTGCGGCGGCGGTCGAGCGCGGCCGCGAACCCGCGCGGCGAGTCAGAACACGAACGGATAGGTAAACGAACCGCCCGTCTCGGTCTTCGCGAACGTGGCTCGACGGACTGCGCCCGCGACGCATTCGCCGAGCGTGGCGTCGGGGGCGTCGGCCGCGGAAGCGTCGGTGACGGTGCCGGCTGGGGAGACGGTGACGCGGATGCGGACGTCGCCTTTCGCGCCTGTCTTTTCGCCGCACGCGATCACGGCGGGCTTCACCTTGGCGATGCCCGCGGTGACCATCGGCTTGTCGAGCTTCTCGGGAAGGCCCGCGTGCACGGGCGGCGCGGAGGGCTCGGCGGGCTTGTACTTGGCGCAGCAGGAGAGCCGATAGCGATCGAGGACACACGAGACTTCATCGCAGCCCGCTTCGACCGCCGACGCGGGCACGGGCTTCTCGACGGACTTGTCGACGGACTTGTCGACGGACCTGTCGACAGCCTTGTCGATGACCTTGTCGACGGCGGGCTTGTCGACAAGCTGCTGGGCTGGACGCGCTCGCAGCGTCGTCGTGGCGCGAACCGGCGTGTCGGACGTGCGCGAGGGGAGGACGCTCGGGTCCGCGCTCATGTCGATCTCGTGGTCGGGGTCGGCGGGGGCGGCGGGCTCGGCGGGCTCGGGGCGCTCG
>JAEYYV010000130.1 GCA_023428295.1 Pseudomonadota bacterium | reverse complement strand
ACCGGATCCCGGCGCGGGTCGATGCCGCTCTCCACGCCCGCCGCGAGGTGCGAACGGTACAGCTCCATCCGAATCTGCTCCCAGCGCGGGCACGCCTCGCGGTGGCTCTCGCACGCGGCCAGCGCGGCCTCGATGTACTCGAGCGCCGGGTGCACATCGAGCCGATCGACGTACGCGACCGACGCGGCCATCAGCGCGCGCCAGCGAGTCGGGGACTGCTTCGTACGTTCGGCGCCATCGACCGCGGTCTCGATCGCCCAGTCCTTGAACCCCGCGTTCCCCAGGCGCGCGGCCAGCTCGCCGACCTTCGCGCCGTCGGTCGGATCGGCCACCACCCGCGCCTCGGCGAGCGACAGCGCGAACCGGTCGGCGTCGGAGCCCTTCACCACGTCGCTCGCCTGCATCGGGCGCGGAGGGAGGAGGATCGCAGCGACCACCACGACGAGGACGGCGAGGTCCACGAGCCCCATAAATCGCGGCAACTTCATGCGCCTACGACACTAGCGGCTGCGCGCGGTTCCCGCACCTATCGCACCCAAGTGCGTCCTAGGGAGCCGTAGCATTTCGCCCCGCGGCGTCCCGAGATGCTACGGGGGCGATGTGGTTACCGAATAGCGCAAGCCGAGTTATCTCGGGTGCTTGAAGCGTGGATCCATGCTTGCACATCGGCACCGGACCAGACCCGACAGTCACCGCATTTCGGACAAGTATCTCGGAGGGACTCGATGCTGACTGCTATCTCGACCGCGTTTCACAAGGGTGGGTGGGGCATGTGGCCCATCCTCTTCACCTCGGTGCTCATCATCGCGATCATCGTGGAGCGCTCGGTCTTTCTGTTCCGCGCGTCGGTCGACAAGGACAAGCTGCTCGCGCTCCTCAAGAGCCAGGTGATGAGCGGCAACGTGCAGGGCGCCATCAAGGTCTGCTCCGGGAACCCCACGCCGATGACCCGCATCGTCCAGGCGGGCCTCATGAAGTTCAACAAGAGCGACGACGAGGTCCAGGCCGCGATGGACGAGGCCGCGCTCCGCGAGCTGCCGAAGATCAACACGCGTACACCGTACCTCGCGATGCTCTCGAACTTCGCCGTTATGGCCGGTCTGCTCGGAACCATCTCCGGTATGATCAAGTCGTTCGGCTCGGTCGGTGGCGACGAGACGGGCAACAAGGCGACGGTGCTCGCGGAAGGTATCTCCGAAGCACTGAACTGCACCGCGTTCGGTATCGGTACGTCGCTGGTCGGCCTCCTCGGCTTCTCGCTGCTCCAGGGCAAGACGACCAAGGTGATCGACGACATCAACGAGGTGACCGTGCAGGTCGTCAACCTCGTGACGTCGCACCGCGCGCAGATGCAGCCCACTGGCTAGTCGTTCCTCGCTCTAGCGTTTCGAAACCTTAGCGAGGAGGACCCACCATGGGTGCAGCAGTAGGAACAGACGAAAAAGGAAGCGTCAACGTCGAGCTGAACATCATCCCGTTCATCGACCTGATGAGCTGCTTGACGGCCTTCCTTCTAGTCACCGCAGTCTGGGTGAACATCGCCCAGATTAACATCCAGCCGAAGGGCAAGACCCGCGACACCTCGAACGTCCAGAAGGACGACGAGACGGTCACGTTGTCCGTGCTCGTCACGGCGGATCGGATTTGGGTCGGGCTCTCTCGTGTGAACGAGTTCCAAGAGATTCCGAAGACGGCGACCGATCAGGACTGGGCAAAGTTCGAGACCACGCTCAAGGAGCACAAGGCCTCGGCGTTCTTTGCTGATCGCGCTGACCTCGAGATCGCTGCGGAGAGCACGACGACGTCTCCGGTCAAATACCAAGATGTGATTCACGCGATGGACGTGGCCGTGAAGGTCGGCTTCATCGACGTGGGACTCTCTGACCCGGCGGGCCTCGCGGCTCGACCGTCGTTGTAAGGAGGCCGCCATGCCAGTGCATTCAGCAGGCTCACGCCTCTACCGCTCTGTCCCGTTCAAGCACCTGGTGAAGAAGGCTGGCTCGACGGCGGGTTCCCGCTCGTCGAACATCTCGCTGAACCTCGTGCCGTTCGTCGACATGATGACGATGCTCGTGTGCTTCCTCCTGATGGTGTTCTCCGCTTCCGGTGAGCTCCTCCAGGCGCAGCGCGGCCTCGATCTGCCAACCGCAGAATCGAAGCAGACGCTGCAGCAGGCGCCCGTGATCATCGTGACGAAGTCCGAGATCACCTATCAAGGACAGTTGATCGCGACCGTCGAGAGCGCGCTGCGCGACGATTCGCCGACCTTCAAGATCGATGCGCTCTACGAGCGTCTCGACGCTGCTGCCAAGCAGATCAAAGAAGACGTCGGCATGGGCAAGCTGCCCAAGGATCTCGCGAAGGCGTGCGACGACGCGAAGAACAACATCCGTCCACAGCCGGGCAAGATTTGCCCTGACGGTCTCGCGATTCTGCAGGCGGACGAAGGCACGGACGCTCGTCTGATCAACAAGATCGTGAACACCGCCAAGGCGGCTGGCTTCGACAACCTTCTGTTCGCCGTCAAGAACAAGTAGTGCTCGCGCACGAACGGTTCTCGAGGACGAACAGAGATCAGAAAGAGACCTCATGACGCGCCTACTGGCACTCGTCATGCTGGTGGGGCTCGTGGGCCTCGCCGGCTGCCCGGACAATCAATACGACTACAAGACCTGGACGAAGCAGCTCGATGATCCGACGCACGCCGAGCGTGCTGTCACGGAGCTCGAGCAGCTGGGTCATCCGGGCGCGATTCCCGCGCTCGGTGAAGCGTGGAAGTCGCAGGGCAAGCCCGTGCGACTGCTTCAGGTGATCATCAGCTTGGCGCGCCCGCTGACGCCGGAAGAGGCGAAGGCGAAGTACGTCACGGACTTCGAGAAGGAAGGTCGCAAGGCGTCGTGGGACGCGGCGATGCCGTTCCTCACCGACGCGCTCACCAACGTCGACGAAGCGAACCCGCGCTCTGTCGATTCTGCGAGCAAGGCCGCGGACGCGATCGGCGAAGCGCAACAGTCCGCTGGACTCGACGCGCTGATCGATCTCGCGAGCAAGCCCGTCTCCAAGAAGCTGATCGCAGCGCAGGTCGGCGCCGTTCGCGCGATCGGCAAGTTCAGCTCGTCCGAGAAGGCACGCGCTGCCGCTGCGCTGACGAAGATCATCGATCGCGAGCCCCCTCCGCATCCTCGCACCGCGAAGGACAAGGAGACGGGACGCGCGATGGAAGAGAAGTTCGGTCTCTTTCTCGGTGTCACCGGAGCGGCGATCAACGCGCTCGGCGATCTGCGCTACCCGGCCGCCGCCAAGACGCTCGCGCTCTCGATGTACCGCACGCCGGAGCTGTTCATGCAGATCCGTCGCGCGCTCGTCGCGACCGGCCCGTCGGCGAAGGACGAGCTGCGCAAGATCCTCCGCGGCGAGCACGCCGAGGCGAACCAGCTGTTCAAGGACAAGCGCCTCGACAAGTACTGTGGCGACAAGGGCGATGCCCCGCCGGATCAGTGCCAGCCGGTCAGCGCGAAGGACTTCTACCCGGCCGTCGTGCTCGGCGACTTCTACGATCCGGCGGCGACGCCCGATCTGCTCGGCGCGCTCAAGCGACCGCCGCTGCCCGTCTACTTCATGGACGATCAGCCCTCGCCGAACACGCAGTACAACGCGGTGTTCGACGCGCTTCGCAAGATCGGCTCGTCGGATGCTGCCGCACCGGTTCGTACGCTGTGGCAGGCCAAGGAGACCGACCTCAACACGAAGATCCTCGCGATCAGCGCGTACCCGTTCCTCACCCGCGACGGCGCGGGCGTGGACGAGCTCGGCAAGATCGCCGCGGACAACGCCGCCGACGATCAGCTTCGCCAGGAAGCAGCGACGGCGTTCGCGCGCCTGTCGACGTCGGCGAAGTCGCTCGACGTTCTCGAGGGGCTCGCCGACAAGTACTTCAAGGCCTCGGCCGAGAAGAAGAAGGAGTCGGAGGGCAAGCCCAAGGCGGAAGCCGACGCGGCCGACAAGATCTTCGAGACGCAGAAGAAGGCGCTCGAGAAGGCCAAGTCCGACCTCATCAAGCTGACCAACGACAAGTCGAAGAGCGCCGAAGACATCAAGGCCGCGACCGCCGCGACCAAGAAGATGGAAGAGGAGTTCAAGACTCACAAGAAGAAGCACAAAGAGGCGACCGCGCAGTTCAAGGCGCTCGAAGGTGCCGTCAAGGCCTATAAGGGCTACGCGCGCATGTTCCAGACGCACATCGCTCGCATCGAAGTCGCGATTCGCTGCAAGCAGGACGCGAAGTGCTACGTGGGTACGCTCACGCTGAAGCCCGAGGAGTCTGCGAAGAACGTGTCGCAGTACATCAAGGACATCGGCGCGTGGACCGAGGACGAGAAGAAGGGCCTCGTCGACGCGAACGTCGAGCGCGCGATGCTCGAGATCGGCAAGATGGGCCCGAAGGCTGCCGATCTGACGGACACGTTGCTCGACGCCGCGAAGAGCGACGTCCGCCTCGTGCGCCAGTCGGTGCTCCTCGCGCTGCCGAAGATCGCGAAGATCCCGTGCGCGAACTGCGAGACCAAGCTCGACGCCGCCATCAAGGCCGGCGAGGGCAAGAGCACCATCGGCGACTTGAACCTCGAGACGACGATGCTGCGTAACTACTTCTCGTGGGCCGGTGGCAAGACGCCGAGCGCTGCGCCCGCCGAAGCACCGTAAGGCTTCGACGACCGTAGATACGCAAACGCCCTCGGAGAACCGAGGGCGTTTTTGTTTTTCTCGTCGGGGCGAGAGGATTCGAACCTCCGACCCTCTGGTCCCAAACCAGATGCGCTACCAGGCTGCGCTACGCCCCGAGGCCCTAGGGATTACCCGGCTCGGGGCGTTCTCGCAAGGGTGATTTGCGCCCTTACTTCTGCGCCGCGGCGTTCGCCGAGGTCGTGCGGTCGACGATGATCTCGACCCGGCGGTTCATCGCACGACCCGCTTGGGACTTGTTGTCCGCGACGGGGCGCTGCGAGCCGACACCGACGGCGCTCACCGCGTCGGCGGAGACGCCGCGGCTGATGAGGTAGTCGCGCACCGTGTTGGCGCGGCGCGCGGAGAGATCCGCGTTGACCGCGTAGGAGCCCGTCGAGTCCGTGTGGCCCTCGATCGTGAAGTGGCGCTCGGGCAGCTTGGTCAGCGCGTCGGCGACCTTGTCGAGCTGCGCGGTGGCGCCGGGCAACAGCGTCGCCTTGCCCGTCACGAACAGGACCGAGCCCGACAGCGTGATCACGGTGCCGCGCGTGTCCTCCTTTGTCGCGATCTCGCGCCCGAGCGCGTCCATCGCGTCCTTCGCCTTCTTCTCCGCTTCCGCGACCTTTGCTTCGGCGGCGAGGCGCGCGTTGCGCTCGGCGACGGTCTCGGCTTCCTTCTGCGCGAGCGCGCCCTCTTTCGCGGCGAGCTCGGCTTGCTGGCGGTTCAGCTCGCCCTGTTGACGCTCGAGCGCCGACTCCGACGCGTGGAGTTTGCCTTGCTGCGCGGCGATCACGTCCGCCTGGACGCGCACGCGCTGCGCTTCGATGGCGGCGACGGCGGCGTTCGCGGCGACGGCGTTGCCGAGAGCTTCCGCGCGCTGCGCTTTGCGCATCGCGATGTACGCGAGGTCGAGCGTGCGGCGCGCGAATGGCTCGTCGGAGGACTCGCGCTCGGCGGCCACGAGCGCCTTCTTCGCGACGTGGAGATCCGCCGGCGCGAGCGTGGCGGCGTTGGAGCGCGCGGCGTGATCGTACGCAGCGCGAGCCTCGAGGAGCTCCTTGGACGGACCTCGGGCGGCACACGCGCCGAGGAGGAGAAGCGATGCGATGAGTTTCTTCATGGGGTCACCTGGCGGTTGAGGTCTCGGATCTGCTCGTTCGCACGCGCGGCCTCCTTCTCGGCAGCGGCTTGGCGCGCGAGGGCGATCGCGACTTCGGCGTCAGCTTCGGCGCGCGCGAGCAAGAGAGCGGCGCGCTCGTTGTCGCCGTTTGCCATCGCGGTGTTCGCGGCAGCGCGCTGCTCCTCGGCGAGGCGCAGGTGCAACGCGCCTTGCGGCACGTTGGCTGCGCCCGCCTCCGAGGCGCGGGGGGGGGCGGGCCGCGCGGGGGCGCG
>JAEYYV010000076.1 GCA_023428295.1 Pseudomonadota bacterium | reverse complement strand
GAGCACCATTGCTCCGGCCGGCCAGCCATCCTCGACGTCTCGGGCTCACCACCCGTTTCGTCGAACCGTTGGGTTCAGGGCGTGACGCCCATGCGCGATCCGTAGAACGTCGCGCCCGCGAGCGGCGCCGCGTTGCCGGCGTACGACGCGTTGCCGGTCCACGTGCCCGTCTGGATCTTGTCGATCTTGTCGTCGTTGTTCGTGTCGAGAGCGCGCGCGTCGCCGGTGAGGCCGAGCTCGAGCGCCGAGGCGCTGATGCCCTCGATCTTCTCGTAGATCTTGGTCGCCGCGAGGTTCAGGCCCGCCGTGCACGCCGAGGCCAGTGCGCCGGAGAAGCTCGAGAAGCCGATCGCGCTCGCCGCGTAGGAGCCGACTGCCTGGCAGTTGACGAGGTTGTTCATCAGCTGGCCGAGGTTCGACGCCGTCGGGTCGACCATCGGGATGAGAACCGCGTCGACGCCGATGCGGAGGATCTTGCCGTAGCTGAGCGGCACCATGTGCTGCGCCACGTTGAACTTTCCATCCGCCGCGAGCGTCACGCCGACGTTCTGCACGACGATGTTCTGCATGTTGTAGTCAGCGAACGCGTGGTCGCTCTCGATGTTGTCGACTTTGAAGTGCGCGCCGGTGATCGTGTGCGTCGACGTGTACGAGAACGCCGTCGTCGCGTCGATCGTGTTCCCGCCGGCGCCGGTGACGTCGAGCTCCTCGTTCGTTCCGAAGTTCTTCGCGATCTGACCGAAGTCGTTTCCGAGCTGCACCATCGAGGACACGAAGTCCGGCGCGTACTGCAGCAGGCGATCGTTCAGGTAACCCGCGACGAACGGGCGCGCGTTGTTGAGCAGGGACTTGAGCGTGCTGTTCGAGATCTGGTTGATCATCTGCTCGAGCAACCAGTTCGACGGGTCGTCCGGCGCATCCGTCGCGGCGATGATCGCGTTGACCACCTCGCCGACCTTGCCCGGAGCGTTCGTCGCGAGGTCGAAGTTGGAGCGCATCTGATACTTGCCCGTCGCGTCGTCGCGCGTGATGGGCTCTTCCTCTTCACCGCCGCCGCCACCACCACCGCCTCCGCCACCACCGCCGCCCCCGCCGGGTTCATCCGCCGCGCACGCGGTGAGAGAGGAAGCGAGGGCGAGGAGGAGGAGAGTCTTTGCAGTCTTCATGGTCGATGGCTCCGAGAGATGGCGTTGGTCGGTTGCGTTTGGTGCAAACCCTTTGTGCAGCGCATGTGCCGGAACCGAGAGGGCGCAACTATGCGGTCTCACACCGGTTCGAGGCGGCCTGGCGGATCGCCTTGCCAGGTCACACTCGTTTCCCGAGGGTCAGTTGACCTCTGGGGCTGCCGCTGCAACCGACTGACGGCAGCAAGGACCGTCCGAAACGGCAAAGCCCGCGCCTCGTTACGTGAGGCGCGGGCTCGCGGGGGGCGATCTCGGTCAGGTTACCAACCGCAGGTCTGTCCCTTGTTCTGCTCCTCGAGCCACTTCTGGAGCGGCGCGAAGTACTCGAGGATCGCGGTCGCGTCCATCTCGCGCTGACCGGTCACCTCGGCGAGCGTGTCCTGCCACGGCTGGCTCGCGCCCTTCTCGAGCATCGCCCAGAACGCCTTGCCCGCTTCCTTGTTGTTGTAGATGGAGCACTCGTGCAGCGGGCCCTCGAAGCCGGACTTCTTGCACAGCGAGCGGTGGAACTGGAACTGGAGCACGGCCGCGAGGAAGTAGCGCATGTACGGAACGTTCGCGGGCACGTGATACTTCGCGCCCGGATCGAAGTCCGCCGCCGTGCGCTCCACCGGCGGAGCGATGCCCTGGTACTTCGCGCGCAGCTCCCACCAGTGCTTGTTGTAGTCCGCGGGCGCGACCTTGCCGCTGAAGACATCCCAGCGCCACTTGTCCACCAACAGGCCCCACGGCAAGAACGCGATCTTCTCGAGCGCCTTCTTCATCTGGCGGTTGATGACGAGCTTCTCGTTCGACTCGGCGTTGTCGAGCAGGCCCTTCTCCTTCAAGTAGCCGGGCGTCATCGACAGCACGACGGTGTCGCCGATCGCCTCGTGGAAGCCGTCGTTCGCGCCGTTCTGGAACAGGATCGGCTTCGTGTAGTAGGCCGCGAAGTAGTAGTTGTGGCCGAGCTCGTGATGGATGACGTCGAGATCCTCGTGGTTCTTGTTGATGCACATCTTGATGCGCAGGTCGTTCGAGAACGTCACGTCCCACGCGCTCGCGTGACACACGGCCTCTTTGCCTTTCGGCTTCACGAACATCGAGCGCTCCCAGAACGTCGCCGGTAGCGCCGGGAAGCCGAGCGAGGTGTAGAAGCCCTCGGCCATCTGCACCATCTTCTTCTCGTCGGACTTGGCGAGCGCGGGCGTGACGTCGATCGGCGCTTGGCCCGGGAACGGCTCGAGCTCTTGATAGAGGTAGTCCCACGTCTGCGCCCACATGTTGCCGAGCAGATGCGCGGGGATGGTGCCCGTCTTACCGACGACCTTGTCGCCGTATGTCTTGTTGAGCTTGCCGCGCGTGTAGCAGTGCAGCTGCGTGTACAGCGGCTTTAGCTGATCGAAGAGACGATCGGTCTCCTTCTCGAACGCGTCGGCCGGCATGTCGTAGCCGGACTTCCACATCGAGGACACGTCCGCGAAGCCCACGCCGCGCGCGCCTTCGTTCGCGAGGCCGACGTACTTCTCGAACAGCGGCTTCTCGGCGTGACCGACGTTGTCGTGCCAGCCCTTCCACGCGGCGAGCAGCTCGTCGGGCTTGCGCGAGCTCTGTAGCACCTTGCTCAGCGCGTCGAGGTCCTTGCAGTTCTTGCCCTCTGGCTTGCCGCCCTCGCACACCTTGCCCTTGCCATAGAGCGACGACATCTCCGTCGCGATCTTCGCGAGCTCGTCGGCCTTGGCCGGATCGTCGGGCGCTGGCTGTCCGCTGAACTTGAGGAGCAAGAGCTGGCGTCGCGTGTCGGGGTCGAGCTTGTCGGCGATCGCGTCGAACTTCTTCGCACCCTTGATCAGCTTCGTGATGCCCTTCGCCTGCTCGGCGCCCGCCTTGGACGCCACTTCCTCGTGCTCGGGCGTGATGTCCGTCTCGTTGATCCACTGCGCCTGCGAGGCGTCGACGTAGAGCTTCTTCAGCTCGTCGTTCATGTCGGCGACGTACTTCTTCGCCTCGGCGATCAACGGATCGTCGGCAGCGACGCCACCGCTTCCTTGATCGGCGCTGCCCGCGGTGTTCGAGCCCTTGCCGTTGTCCGGCGAGCCCGCGTTGTCCTTCTTCTTACAAGCGGTAGCACCGAGGCCACCGACGACGAGCGCAATCGCGATGTGCTTTTTCACGTGCGGACCATACGCCCGTCCTGCGCATGCCCGTCAAGCGTCGTCGCAGCGTGTCCCGCCCGCGACGCCCCTCATGGCTCCTGCGGCACGGGCGCGTCGCTCTCGTCGCTCTCGTCGCTCTCGTCGCTCTTCGATGGCGCCGGCTGCGGTGCACCCTTGGGTGCGGGCGGCGCGGTGATCCCGCGCTCGGAGAGCAGCATGCGCGCCTTCTCCTGCTGCTTCGTATCGAGCAGCGCGAACGCCTTCTCGAGCGCTTCTTTGCTGTTCTCTTTGCGCGCCTCGTGCAGCTTGCCCGCGTCCTTGGTCGTTCGCGTTGGCTGCGCGCCGGGCGCCATGTTCGGCGGATGCGGATTGGGGTTCTTCGGATCCTCTTCGATGGGCTCGGGCTTCTCGATCTCGCGCAGCTGCGTGTCGATGGCCTCGTTGCGCGCGCTGAGGCTGTAATCGATCTTCTGCAGCTTCTCGACCTGCTCCGCGCTCAGCTCGAGCTGACCGGAGTTGTCGATCAAGTATCCGATCGGCGTTCCCGACGCGGGCGGCAGCGGTTGCTCCGCATAGCTCGGCGGAGGCTCTTTGTGGCAACCAACAGCGACAGGCGCGAACAGCGCGGCGGTGAGAGCGAGACGCAACATCGCGCCGAATCTGCCACGAGCACGCGTCCCTCGCGAGTGATTCGTACGTGACGGTCTCTTCTCATCGACCTCACGCGCCGTCCGGGGCGCTCACGTCAGTTCGGCACGAGAAGCATGCCGCTGCGCGGCGGCAGCATCATCGCGCCGGTCTTCGTCGTGCCATCGGTGAGGTTCGTATAGTTGCCGGGCGGCAGGCCCACCGCGGATTGCGGCGAGTCACCGCGATTGATCGCGACGTACACGGTGTCTCCCGAGGACGACATCTTCAGCACGAGGACATCGTGCGAGACGCCGAGCTGCTCGCGCGAGCCGCGACGAAGGGCTGGATGCGCGATGCGTGCTTTCGCGAGCGCGGCGAGCTGATCGCGCAGCCACGTCTGGTTCGCCGTGTAGCCGTTCCATTGCATGAAGCGGCGGTTGTCCGGATCGCCGGCGCCGGGCATGCCGAACTCGTCGCCGTAGTAGAGCATCGGGATGCCGGGCAGCGCGAAGAGCAGCGTGTACGCGACCTGGAGCCGCTCGAACGCGGACTTCGTCGTCGGCAGCGAGGGCTTGTTGCTCCACGCGCGATCCTTGCCGCCGTCCCACGCGCCGAACTGCGGCGAGTCCTCGGCGATGTGGATGGTGCGCGGCACATCGTGATTGCCGAGGAACGTCGACATCACCGAGTTTGCACCGTAGAAGCCATCGTTCGACGCGATGAAGTCCGCGAGGTCCGACATCTGACCGTCGCGGCGCAGGATCGTCGAGAGCATCGCGCCGCGCAGCGGGAAGTCGAACTGCCCGTCGAGCATCGTGTTCGAGTCGACGTACGACTTGATGAGATCGCGCGAGCCGTCGAACGTCTCGCCCACCATGTAGAAGCGTTGGTCGAACGCGACCTCCGCGTCGATGCGCGCGCGCACGTCGGTGAGCCACGAGGTCTCGAGGTGCTTCACGGCGTCGAGACGGAAGCCGTCGATGCCCAGGCGCTTGGCCCACTGCACCGCGTTGTCGACGGACCAGCGACGCGCGTCGTCGTTGCGGAAGTCGAAGTCGGGCAGGAACGGATCGAACCAGCAGCGCAGGCGCTCGGAGTCCCACGAGCAGCCGGAGCCGCACACGCAGTTGCCGCCGAAGCCGTTGTCGTTGGGCCAGAACCAACCGTCGTCGCGATGCTGCTGATAGATCGGCGACGTGTCGTGCACGTGGTTCATGACGTAGTCGACGAGGACTTGAATGCCGTGGCGGTGCGCGGTGTCCACGAGCTGCTTCAGCTCTGCCTCTGTGCCGAGCTTGGACTCCGCGGCGTTCAGATCGCGCGGCCAGTAGCCGTGATAGCCGGAGTACGCGTGACCGTCGGAGCCGGGGTTCGCGTTGTCGGCGTTGTCGAGCGGTGACGTGATCCACAGCGTGTTGATGCCGAGGTCCGTGAAGTAGCCCGACTCGATCTTCTGCGTGACGCCGACGAAGTCGCCGCCGAGGTAGTTGCCCGGTTGCTCCACGCCACCGACGGGCGCGTTGTTCGCGGGATCGCCGTCGGCGAAGCGATCGATCATCACGAAGTACATGATCGAGTCGCGCCAATCGATCGCGGGGCGCGTCGGGCATTGATCGCAATCGACGCGCTTGACCGAGTTGTACGCGCCGAAGCCATCGGGCGACTTGCGCGGGTTCTCGGGGTCCGCGATCCAGGTGCCGTCGACGACGAGCTTGTACACGACGACCTGCTGATCCTTGACCGGCAGCGTGACCTCGAAGTCACCGCTCGCGGTGCGCTGCATCTCGATGCCCGTCGTCCAACCGTCCGTCGCGAAGTCGCCGCGCAGCGACACGCTCGTGCCCGCGCCCTTGTACGTGATGGTGACGGAGCACGTCTCGACCGCTTCGCAGCTGCCGCCGTCCTCGCCGATGCCACCGTCGGCAGGCGGCTCGTCATCACCGCCTCCCGGGTTCTGCGATGACGGGCAGGCCCCGAGCAGGACAGCGAAAGCAATGACAGCGAACCGCACGGCCGAACGCGCATCAAGGGGCATGCCACGAGCTCGACGCACGCGAGCCACGATCATCGGTGAGTTAGCCCCTGTCTCGGGCGAGTGGACCGTGCGCTCGTTGCAAAGGGCAACGCGACTAGCCGGCGAGGTTTCGAGTCGCGCCGTGTCGTCGTGACGAACAAGTCGCCCGTTGCGTTCGGCAACCAGGCATCGCGACGTCACGCCAGATGTCGAACATCACGTGTTGCGACGCGGGCATAGATCGTGCTCGTGTGCGGCGCCGATGAAGTGCGTCGCGAGTTTGGTGTCGATGCCCCTGTTCGCATCGGTCGCGTTCGCGCAGGCGCCCGATCCAGCGACAAATCCAGCGACCGATCCAGCGACCGGTCCGGCAACCGACCCCGCCCCACTCGAGCAACCGCCGCCGCCGCCAACGACCACCGCGCCGACGCCGGAGGCGCCGCCGGTCGATGCGCCGCAGGTCGATCCGACGTTTCTACCGCCCTCCGATCCGTGGCCGCCGCCGCAAGAGTTCGACGCGAGCGCCGCACAGTCCGACCAAGGCTTTCGCTTCGGCTCGTACGGCCGGATCATCGCGGGCACCGACCTGCGCGGCGGCAAGCCGGGGAGCGCGAATGTCGTCGCGCACGGACCGCGCATCGTCGAGGACAGCTACCTCGAGATCGAGCTCTCGTACGGCTTCCAGACGCCGAGCGGCAAGCGCCTGCGTCCGGTGATCACGCTCGCCTTCGACGGCACGCTGTTCCACGACACGGGCGACTTCGACGCGCAGCCCGCGATCCGCAACATGTACCTCGACGGGCAGATCACCAAGAACACCACGGCGTGGGTCGGCTCGCGCATGTATCGCGGCGACGATATCTATCTCTTCGACTACTGGCCGCTCGACGATCTCAACACGGTCGGCGGCGGCCTCTACTTCCGTACGACCGACAGGGACGACGGCAACGGCAACGCTCTCGAGCTCGCCACGCACGCCGGCGTGAACCGTCTGAAGAACGACTTCCAGTTCCAAGAGGTCTCGGTCCCCGATCCGCAGCAAGGCGCGACCACCGCGATCCAGCTCGATCGCCAGCGCATGGTGCTGTCCGGCACCGCCGCGTACATCCTCGCCGCCGACGAGGACAAGCCGTCGATCAAGCTCAAGGCGCACGGCGAGCTCCACGCGCTCCCGTCGGGAACACGCGAGCTCGACGACGGCTCGCTGCAAGCGCTGCCCTCCGACAGCGGTTGGCTGGTCGGCGCGCAGGCGAGCGTCTTCGGCATGTCACGCGTGCCGCAGTTCCGCCGGCACCTGAACGTCTACGTGCGCTACGCGTCGGGGCTCGCGGCGTTCGACGAGCTCGCACGCCCCACGAGCGTTGGTCCCGATCTGAAGACCGACCGCGCGAACGAGCTGCAGCTCGGCGCTTCGGCCAGCTGGGATCACCGCCGCGGCAACATCCTGCTCGGCGCGCTCTCGCGACGCTTCGTCGATGCAGACACCAGCTCCACGGATCCCGACGACGGTTGGGAGTACGCCGTCGATGTTCGCCCGCAGCTCCGCATGCTCGGCGACGTGTTCCTCGGCGTGGATCTCTCGTATCAAGCGCGCTTTCCGCGCGGCCTGAACCCGAACACGCAGACCGCGGAGGATCCGGCCGTGTTCCAAGTCGCGCCGATGATCGTGTACTCGCCGATGGGACCGTCGGCGTACGACCGCCCGCAGATCCGCGTGGTCTATCGCGCTGCGCGGCTCAACGATGCCGCCCGCAATCTGTTCGTGCCCGACGACATTCGTCGCGACCACACGTGGACCCACTTCCTCGGCCTGCAGGCAGAGTGGTGGTTCAACAGCTCGCGCTACCGGTAGCTCGCTACTGGCAATCGTTACAGCCAAGACCCGCGGAGCTGCAGCGACCGAAGCCGAGGCCCGGGCAACCGAACGGGCACGAGTTGCCCATGCAGGCCGCGCCGTTGGTGCCGCCGGTGCACGAGATGTCACACGCGCACGAGTCGGAGCAGTCCATGTCGCGGCACGAGCCCCTGCCGGTGCACGTGACGTTGCACTTGCCGGTGCCGCAATCGAGATCGCGACACGAGCTCTGTCCGCTGCACACGATGGTGCACGAGCTCGCGCCGGTGCAGTCGATCCCCGACGTACACGAGTTGGCGGTCGAGCATCCGATCGTGCAGTTCCAACCCGGTGGACACACGACCTCGTCGTTGCAGCTCGACGTCGCGCAATCGATCACACACTCCTGGCGATCGAAGCGGCACGACGTGCACTCCTGCGGACACATGGCGGCGTCGACGGTGTTGCCGTCGCGCGGACCATCGATCGTCCCGGAGTCACCCGGTGACGCGTCGTCGGGCGCGCTCGACGTCACGCAGAATCCGTTGACGCACGTGCGGCCCGGAAACGGATCGCAGTCCGCGGGACCGGCGCACTCGTACTCGGTGCTCTTGTGGTTGATCGAACAGCTGCTCGCAGCGGCGACGAACGCGACGACGAGAGCGACGAGCCATGCGGCGACGAGCTTCATGGTGTGATTCCGGTGATGGCGATGCCCGCGCCGTGATCGAAGAGGGCAGGGCCGATCTGCGCGGTCGTGCTCGCGCGCAGGCGATGGTTCTTGATCAGGAAGTACGCGCTGACGCCACCGATCACGGCTCCCGTGAGGAACAAGAAGTTGCCGGCGCCCGCGTACGAGTCCGCTTGGCGCTCGAGCTCTTTGACCGCGTCGAAGTCAGCGGTCGTGTTGATCGGGGCGCCGTCGATGTCCGACTGCAAGCTGCCCGCTTTGCCCCAGCACATGAAGCTGATGAGCACGAACGCGCCGCCCGTGATCGCACCGATCATCGGCAGTGGCGAGCGCGAGGGCTGCTCGTCCACCACGAGCGGCGCCGGATACGCGACGTTCGCCGGCGCCGGCTCGGCCGCCGGCAACGCGGGCGGAAGCGGTGGTGCTGGCTCTGTCGTCGTCGAAGGCACGGGCTCCGTCGACGCGGGCGGCGGCAGCGACGCGGTGGTCGACGCGAAGAACAGCGGCGCGAGACCGTCGAGCTGCTCGGGCGGCTCGCCTTTGAGAATCATCGACTTCGCATCTTTGGCCACGCCACCACGCGCGACGCGGTACGCGACGACCTCGATGCCGCCGGGCTTGGGGATCGCGCTCGCGTAGACGAGATCGTCGACGGCGAGCATGTCGAGGATCTCGTCGCGGCACGCCGGTGCGTCCGGTGTGCAGCCCACCGCCGCCGCTGCGTCGGTCATCGTGATATCGCCGGGCGAGACCTGCGCATCGGTGGTCTTCGCGAGCTTGATGATCGCCGCGTCGACCTTGGTGCGCGTCGTACTATCGGCGCGGCCCTCGGTCTTGAGCACGAGGATCTTTCGCTGCTCCGCGAACACAGGCGGTGAGACGAGCGCTACGACGAGCGCCGCCGCGATGAAGCGGCTCATAGCTTCGCCATCCGATCGCGGATCTGCTCGGCATCACCCGCCGTGGGCGAGAGCTGCAGATATCGCGAGAACGCGCGCTTGGCTTGCGGCTTGTTGCCCATCTTCTCGTAGACGAGCCCCAAGCCGCGATACGTCGGCGGATACCCCGGGTTCGCGGCGAGCGAGTCCTTGAACGTCGTGAGCGCGCCGGACGTGTCGCCACGAACGTACTGCTGGAAGCCCGTCTTGTACGCGGCCGCGGGATCCACCTTCTTCACCGGCTCCGCGTACGGATCGATCGGCGCGACGTCCGCCGCTGCGACGCGCTTCTTCTTGGGCTCCTTCGGCGGCTCCTTCTTTGCCGTCGTCTTGGGCTCCGGCTCTCTCTTCGGCGCGAGTGCGGCCTTGGCCTCCGCATCTGCTTTCGCCTTCGCCGCTGCCTCGGCCTTCGCAGCTCTCGCGGCGTCCGCTTTCTCTTTCGCGATGCGCGCGGCTTCGGCCTTCGCTTGCTTGTCGGCCTCCGCCTTCGCGGCAGCCTTCGCCGCCGCCTCGGCCTTCGCTTGCTTGTCGGCCTCCGCCTTCGCGGCGGCCGCCGCCTTGTCCGCATCGAGCTTTGCTTGTTTGTCGGCGGCGAGCTTCGCTGCCGCGTCGGCCTTTGCTTGCTTGTCGGCCTCGGCCTTCGCAGCCGCTGCGGCCTTCTCCGCATCGAGCTTCTCGGCGGCGGCGTGCTTCTCCGCTTGGAGCTTCGCCTGCTTCTCGGCTTCGAGCGCTGCGGTCGCGGCTGCTTTCGCCTCGGCGAGCTTCGCTTCCTCGGCGATCTTCGCTTCCTCGGCGATCTTCGCTTCCTCGGCGATCTTCGCTTCCTCGGCGAGCTTCGCTCGTTCGGCGATGATGGCGGCTTCGTCGGCGGATCCGGATCCTCCCGCGA
>JAEYYV010000422.1 GCA_023428295.1 Pseudomonadota bacterium | reverse complement strand
CGCGCCCGAGATCACGCGGGCGGCGCCGGCGCGCACGGCGCGGCTCGATGACTCGAACGCCGCCTCGGGACCTGGCGGTGGGGCGGGAGGGGGAACGATCGGCACCGGTCGGTACGGCACGATCGGAAAGGGCTCGGGCACGGGCTCGGGCTACGGCGTCGGCGGTGGTCGGGGCGGCATGCGCGGACGGGGGAGCGGGGGCGGTAACAGCGAGGACGTGGTGCGCTCGTGGTTTCCCGAGACGTTCCTGTTCGAGCCGCTGATCGTCACCGACGATGCGGGTAACGCGACGGTGCCTGTCCGCGTTCCGGACAGATTGACGAGCTGGCGCGTCCTGGCGCTCGCGCACTCGCGCGAGGGTGCGCAGGGCGGTGCGACGACGCAGTTCATCGGCACGTTACCGACGTACGTGGATCTCGTCGTGCCGAAGTTCCTCGTCATCGGCGACGAAGTGAAGCTGCCGATCCAGATCATCAACACGACGGAGAATCCGGTCGCGAGCCAGCTGGCGCTCGACGTGAAGAACGCCACGCTGACGGGCGGCGGTGGAAGCAAGACGGTCCCCGCGCAGAGCGGCATCGTCGAGTACGCGACGCTCAAGGCGGAGAACCCCGGCACGATCACCGTGTTCGGTGGACTCGCGGGGAGCGATGCCGTGCAGCGCACGATCGAGGTGCGTCCATCCGGGCGACCCGAGACGGTCACGCGCAGCGGTACGCTCGCGGAGCCACGCACGCTGACCATCGCAGGTCCCGCGGAGTCGGAGCCCGCGACGGCGCGCGTCCGGCTCTCCGTGTATCCGGGCGCGCTCGCGCTGGTGCGCTCCGAGCTCGGGACGTCGACGTATCGATCGGGCGTGGCGGAGGACGCGTACGCGCTGTTGCTCGCGGGGCGCGCGGAGAAGCTGCTCGGTGCGCTCGGTGACAAAGCGGATCCCGAGGCAGTGCGCACGCTGTCGATCCTCACGGGACAGCGCGCGATCCGCGCGGGGCGCAATCTCGATGTCGAGCGGGCGACGCTCCTCGTCGAGGCAACGCTCGCGCATCCGCAGAATCCCGTGCTCGCGCGACTCGGCGAGCGGGCGGCGGCGTTCCTCGCGAAGAGCCAGCGCCCCGACGGTACGTTCGCGGGCGGTACGGGATGGACGCTGCAGCGCGTCCTCGTCGCGACGGCGGATGCAACGCGCGCCGTCGCTGCGGCGAACCTGACCACGACGGAGCGCCAGCGCGCGCAAGGCGTGGCGATGCGCGCGGCAGGTGCGTTCGAGCGCACCAGCGAGCAAGTGCAGGACGCGTACACCGCGGCGACGATCCTCGCGAGCGGTGGCGCGAAGGGCGCGTTCGCCGACACGCTGCGCGAGCGCGTCCGCGCAGGGCTCGAAGCAGCGCAGGATGGTTCGATGTACCTCGATGTTCCGAGCGGCGTGGTTCGCGCGGACGGAGCGGTGCCCTCACGCGTCGAGGCCACGGCGCTCGCGGTGCTCGCGTTGCAAGGCGATCCGAAAGCGCCGATGGCGGATCTCGGCGCGACGCTGCTCGGCGCGTACAGCCCGGACTACGGGTGGGGCGACGGGCGCACGAACCTCGCGTGCATGCAGGCGGTGGTCGAGCTGTTCAAGACACCGGTGCCCGAAGGTGTGAAGGTCTCGCTGTTCATGGATGGCGCGCTCGTCACCGAGGGCACGCTGGATCGCGAGGCGCTCAAGGAGGTGCTCACGCTCGAGGCGCCAGCGCCCGAGGCAGGACTCGCAGGCTCGCACACGTGGAAGATCGTCGCCGAACCTGCGGTGCCGGGACTCGGCTACTCTCTCGCGCTCGCGGGCTACGTTCCGTGGAAGAAGCAGACGACGGAGCAGGGGCTCGAGATGGAGGTCGTGGGTGCGGTGCACAGCGCGAAGGTCGGCACCCCGGTCGAGCTCACGCTGACCGCGACCGCACCGTCGGGTCGCGACACGAAGATCGTGCAGTCGCTTCCCGCGGGTGTGCAGGTCGACACGCCGAGCCTCGACGCGCTCGTCAGCGAGGGCGCGGTGACGAAGTACGAAGCCGCCGACGGCAAGCTCGAGCTGACGATGCCGCCGCTCGAACCGGGCCAGCACTACACCGTGAAGTACAAGGTGATTCCGATGCTGGCGGGGACGCTGCATAGCGCCGCGTCGACGATCGCGATGGGCGCGACGAAGTTCAGCGTGCCGCCCATGCGATGGACCGTGCGATGATGATCGAATGAGGTGGATGCTCGCGGTCCTCGCTGCATGCGGCAACAGCGGCGAGACCATCGTCGACGCAGCGTGCGAGCCCGCGGTGCTCTATCTGAATCGAGACGGCGGCACGTGGCAGCGCGGTGGCTTCGATAACGCGGCGATGAACTTCTCGCCGATCGTCGACACCGAGCGCACGTTGCCGCCGTGGCCGTACGACGACGTCGATTGGGCGTCGTTGACCGGCTGTATTCGTCGAGGGCTCGCGCCGTTTCCCGTGACGATCACCGAGACCGATCCGGGCATGGTGCCGCACACCGAGATCGTGTTCACCACGTCGTACTGGGCCGGACCGGCGGGCACCACGATGATCACGACCGCGGGATGCCGCGACGATCTCGAGGTCATCTTCCTGTTCGGCAACGCGCTGCCGACGTACGCGCGCGCGTGTCATCTCGCGGTGCGCACGTACGCGCAGATCACGGCGCAGCTCGATCTCGTCGGCGATTGCGAAGACTTCATGAACAACCAGCTCGACTGTAGCGAGATGCGCACGTTCAAAGACGGAGACGCGACGTGCGTCGACGATGCGGATGTGCCCACGGAGTGCCGCTGCGGTGGGAGCACGCAGAACTCGTATCGGTCGCTGCTCGCTGCCACGAGTTGCAGTTAGCGCAGCGCTTCGAGCTTCTTGGCAGCCTTGTTCACGCTCCCGGGACGCGCGCGCAGGTTGCTCCACGGATCTCCGAGCGATTCGAGCCGCGCGGCGATGTCGCGTAGCGTGATGCCGTTCGGCGTGATGTCGTCGAGCTCTTCCCACTCGATCGGCGCGGACACCGGCGCGCCGGGGCGACCGCGAAGCGAGTACGGCGCGACGACGGTGGCACCTTGTGCGTTGCGCAGCGTATCGAGGAACAAGCGTCCCGCTCGATCCTTCTTGTAGAACTCCATCGTGACGATGTCGGGGTGGCGCACGCACAGCAGCTTCGCGATGTCGTTCGTGAGCGCGTGGACCTCGCCGAAATCGGACTTGCCATCGAGCGGCGAGACGACGTGCAGTCCTTTGGAGCCGGTCACCTTCACGAACGCGACGAGACCGATCTCGTCGAGGATCTCGTGCAGGAGGCGCGCGGTTTGCTGCACGAGATCGAAGCGGCCGTCGGGCGGATCGAGATCGAAGACGATCAGATCGGGATTCGCGGGAGCGTTCTTGCGGCTCGTCCAGATGTGCAGCACGAAGCCGCCTTGGTTCACGAAGTACACGAGGCTCGCGGTGTCGTTGCAGATCGGATAGACGACGCGCGTCTTGATGCCGAGCTCCGCGCGATCGATCCAATCGGGATAGTGCTTCTGAGCGTGCTTCTGGAAGAACCCGCCCGCGTCGATGCCCTTCGTGAATCGCTCGATGGTGAGCGGCCTTCCGGCGAGCTCCGGCACGAGCACGTCGGCGACGCTCGCGTAGTACTCGATCACTTCACCTTTGGTGATGCCGACATCGGGGAACACCACACGATCGGTGTTGGTGAGCTTCACCTCGATGCCGTCGAACGTCATTGAACGCGCTGCACCCGCCACTTCGCGCAGTGTACGCGCTACAACGCGCGCATGTCCTACGTGTTCCTGTCTCCCGAATGGTTCACGAAGGTCGACGAGCTGATCGCAGCGGCCGGCGACCTGAAGATTCCGCCCGAGATGAAGGCAGTGACGGCAAATGTCACGGTGACGTCGCCGCGCGGTGACGCGAAGATCTTCATGAAGGATGGCCTGTTCACGCAGGGCCATCAGGCCGATGCCGAAGCGTCGATCACGCTGTCGGAGGAGCTCGCGCGCAAGGTGTTCGTCGACGGAGATACCGCCGCAGGCGTGCAAGCGTTCCTCATGGGCGAGATGAAGCTCGAGGGCGATCTCAAGAAGCTCGTCGCGATGCAGACCGTGGAGCCGAGCGAGCCGCAGAAAGCGCTGACCAAGAAGATCGCCGCGATCACCGCGTGACAACTGTTTCGGGCGGCGTAGGCTCTGGTCCGTGCGACTCGTAGCCCTCGCGCTCTTGATCCTGATCGGAGCTGCGCGTGCGGACGCCCAAGGCTCGCAGCCGATCCGCGTGTCGGTCGAGTGCCAAGCCTCGGGACGCACCAAGGTGTGCCCGGCGTTCCTGCTCGGCTTCATCGACGCGAACAAGGTGCTGCTGCCGTCGCCACGCGCCGGTGCAGATGTCTTTCTCTACGTGACGGCGACGCAGGTGGCGCTGATCGATCGCGTGAACCTTCGCTTCGTCAGCAGCATGCACGGCGCACCCGGCGCCATCGAGCTGTCGGTCGATATCGACACGCGAGGCACCGACGACGAACAACGCGCGCAGCTGCAGCCCGCGTTCTTGCGCGGCATGGCGCTCTACGTCGGCGCTCGCTATCCGAAGGCCGTCAGCGTCGCGTTCGAAGCGCCGCCCGACGTCGCAGCCGCGAGCGCCAATACGGGCTCGCCGTTCGGACTCATCATCGAGATCGGCGGCAACGGCAACTACACGGAGCGCTATCGCTCGGCGTCGATGAACTTCAACGTCGTCGGGCGCTGGGTCACGCGCGAGCGTCGCGCGCTGGCCGGCATGTTCTCCAACGCGGGTCTCGATCGCCAACCGTCGCTCACGCTCGACGACGGCACCGTCGTGTCGCTCGATTCGGAGCAGTGGTTCATCCGTCCTGGCGCCGAGCTCATCGAGCTCCTCAGCCCCTCCTGGTCGATGGGCGTCGGCAGCTACACGAACTTCGAGGACCCGAAAGGTCAGTTCAAGTACTCCAATCGCACGCGCGTCGCGCTCGAGTGGGACAAGTTCGCGAGCGACGACCCCCGCGGCAACCGACTCGCGTTCTTCTATCACGCGGGGTGGGTGACCGAGCGGTACCGCGTCCGCAACGAGATCGGCGAGACGTTCGCGTCGTACCCGGTGCACGGCATCAACGCGGTCGGGCAGCTGCGGCACGACCGGCTCGAGTTCGGGCTCTCGCTCGAGGCGGACGTGCAGCTGCTGCATCCCACGAGACGGCGCACCGTGACCCTGTCGCCGCAGTTCGGGGTCAGGCTCGGCGCGCACGTGGATCTGTCGTTGTCGATGTCACTCACGCAACGCGAGATCCCTGCGCCCGACGACGATGCGATCGATCCGTCGGACTTCGCGCAGCTCTCGCGCCTCTCGTACGCAGAGCCGTTGTCGATTAGCGGCTCGCTGAATCTGACGCTGCATTGGGATCCGAGTAACGGCGTCCGCAACGATCGTATCGAGTCGATCTAACCGCGCGCCTCAGCCGACGAGCTTCGTGCGGATCAGCCCCCAGAACGCGTCGGAGGCGAGCCGAAATTTCCAACCGAGATGCGAGCGACAGCGCCCGCAGATCGCGATCTGCCACGCCCATCCCGGAAACCACGTGAACGTCGCGTCCTCGTCACCGACGAGCGCGCACCCTGCCGCATCGCGAAAGCACGCTACCTGAAACACGACACCTGCTGGATTCACGAACGTGTGCTCGTGCGCTTCGCTCATCTGAATCGCGTCACGCTTCTTCACGATCTCGTGTCCGCAAACCGCACACCACAACGCATCGTCGTCGTCGGTGATCTCGATCTGTGACGCATCGCGCCGGAGATCCGGAACTTCTTTCGCCACGAATGCACACTCTACTTGACGATCATGATCGCGATTCGCTAATGGTGGCCGACATGGGCGTTTGGGGAACAGGCGCGTTCGAGAACGACGCGGCGTGCGATTGGTTTGCCGACCTCGCGGATGCGTCGGATCTCACCTTCGTCACGGACACGCTCTCGTCGGCGCAAGAGGTGGATGACGACGAGCTCGATGTAGAGCTGGGCTGTGCCGCGGTCGCTGCTTGTGAAGTGATCGCGCGGCTGCAGAACTACGCGCGCGGCTCCTCCAACTCGATCGGCACGCGCCGGACCGAGGATGCGATGGTGGAGCTCGTCGACGAATGGGTTCGCTCGCATCCCACACGGCCGCCGCCTGCGGTGGTCCAGTTGGCGGCGAGCGTCCTCGATCGCGTGGCCAAAGGTTCCGAGCTCGCGCTCTTGTGGCGCGGTGACGCCACCTGGCTCTCCCAGGTCAAAGAGCTTCGCCGCCGCGTGATGGGCAACTGAGCGCTGGCGTCGAGCCGAGTCGTGCAGCCGGTTGCACGACGACAGTCGCCGGTGATCCCGACCACTCTAGTTGCCGGCATCTCGGGTGGCGCTTCTCGCCCTCCTGATCTCGCACACATGCGCTGGCAAGGGCCTTGCTCCATGGCTTGTCATGCGCCACCTCTCGCTGATTGCTATCGGACTTGCCGCCGCCACGGGTTGCGTGGCCAACGATGACGCGGAGACCGACGGTATCGACGATGTTGGCGTTACGGACGGCAAGGCCGACGCGGAGAACCCCACGGCCTGCGAGGAAGCGCAGATCGTCGCGTACCTGAACGAGGGCGCATCTGCCTCCAAGCTCAAAGAGGACGGCCTTCACGCGCGTGCGGCCGACTCGATCGTCAAGCATCGCGATGGCGCGGATGGTCGGTTCGGCACGGACGACGACGACCTGTTCGATTCGATCGACGAGGTCGACGAGGTCGCGTACGTCGGTCGCGCGGCGATCCGCCAGCTGATCGAAGCCGTCACCGACCGCTGCAACACGCCCGCAGATCCGTACAACGAAGCGCGCGACGTGACCAAGTCGCTCATCTCGTTCCCCGCCGGCACGGCAGCGCCGGTCGGCTACGACTACCCGGCTGGCAACGGCTTCTCGCTCGGTGGCACCGAGTTCTGGCAGAAGTGGTCCGGCGGTCACAACCCGACCTACTCGTTTAGCGAAGGCACCGACAAGGGCCGCCTCTGCATGCAGGCGTCCGCGATTCGCTTCGAAGAGATCATGAAGGACCCGCCCGCGGCGCTCGTGAAGCTCAAGACGGAGACCAACTGGAGCGGCTCGTTCTTCAACTGGAACGATGACTTCTCGGGTCCCGGCGCCTACGGCGACGCATCCGGCGCACGTCTCTGGGCGTGGCGCACGAGCCTCATCAAGTGGATCAGCCAGACCAAGAAGGACGGCTCGTGCTTCCTGCCGACCCGCGACATGGTCGAGCGCGCTGCGACGGCGTGCCTCGCGACGGGCGCGAGCAGCGCCGGCGAGATCCAGGGCTGCCAGGTTCGCTGAGCGCCAGCACCGATTTCACCGAGGCCCCTGCAGTTGCGGACTCCTCGGTCGCGCGGCACCTCTCCTCGGGGGCCGCGCATATTTTCCGAGGCCCCTGCATCGCAGACTCCTCGGCCGCGCGGCACCTCCCCGGTGCCGCGCTTTTTTTCGGTGTCCACCGGTCTTCAGCGTCGTGGATCCGGGAGTGGAGCCACGCGGCGAGCACGTGCCGCGGATGGTAGTAGGATTCGCGCACACGGAGGGATCGATGAAGAAGGCGCTCTTGATGATGGCTGTCGTTTCGACGGCGGCGTTCGCGACGTACAAGTTCACGCGCAGCGATGCGCCTGCGGTGACGACCGACGCGACCCTGACGCAGGATCGGCTCTGGATCGATCACATCCCCCGCAACGATCGCGACACGTTCCACATCTTCGTCGCGCTGACGGAGGAGCCGGTGGGGATCTTCCAGGCGGCCTCGCAGTGGGCCGGTCAGTACGAGATCTTTCGCTACGAGATGACCGGCGAAGAGATCCGCTTCGTGTTCCCGCAGAATGGCGACCGCGAGAAGGCGACGGCCAAGGCGCGCGAGTGCCGCGATCACGGCCACGACTACTGCTTGGATATCGCTGGCACCAAGCGCGGCGTGAAGAAGTACTACTCGCGCAAGGGCTGGGAGATCGATGGCCTCACCGCCGACCAAGCCAAGGCGAAGGCCATGGCGATCATGGCGTCGCTCCACACCGAGAAGTAAGCGAGCAGTAAGCAACCGACACGCACGAACAGAAACGGCGAGCGCCCTCGTAG
>JAEYYV010000325.1 GCA_023428295.1 Pseudomonadota bacterium | reverse complement strand
TCGTCCAGATGCTCAAGAAGCGAGCCTTCGGCTATCGCAGCTTCGAGAACTTTCGCACCGTCGTGTTGTTCCGCTGCGGCGGTCTCGAACTCTATCCATCAACCCACCTGAAAGCCGGATGAGCCCGCAATAGTACCCAGCGAACTCTGGCACTTCGTCCGCGATCTGGAGGAGTGGGTCTTCATCTGGCAAGGGTATTTGTCTATTGACTGCCAACGATCGTTGGCTCGTGTCGCTCGGGGGTGAACACGCCAACAGAGATTGCAGACACATCGCAAACAACGCCGAACATGTCTTGTTCACGGAGTTACCTCGATTTCGAACTCAATGGATATCGCCTCATCCGGACCCTCGTCTCGCCGCACGCCATTTACCGAGACCGTGATCTGCCCTGATGTTTGTGGAACGAACGAAACTTCATGCTCGATCAGAGTGAGATTTGCCAAGCAGATATCAGATTCACGTATTTCATGACGATCCCAAGGCGCGATATCTACATTGCTACCCGATATCTCAATTTCGGTTGAGTCAAGCGATACGCAATCTCCGCCATACGTGTAAACGAGCATATCGATCATCCCACCTACAACACCGTTCGCCGGAGCCTCGATCCTGGCGGGGTTCTCATAGAACTCAAGCCGTCCAGGTTTGATCTCGAATTCGCTATCGGAGTCGCAGGCCACAGCCGAGGAGGCCAGAAGGGCAGTGAAGAGACTCGCTCGTATGGACATAGTAAGGTGAGCATACATCAAAGGCCGACCGGATTCTCGCGATTCCGGATACTTGGAGTGAGCTGCACCCATCAGAATCTTCTGGACGGCTGGCTGCAGTTCACGGGAGCGCGCGCAAGTGCGACTCCGTTCGCGTCTTTTTGGTCTTTGGCGCCCGTGCGGTCTCAGGCTTTGGTGTCGGCTTGATGCGTTCCCACAGCGCTGCCTCGATCTTCGCCTGACACGTCGCGAGGTGTTGAAGGTGTTGCTTGATGTACGTCGCGTTTACGTTGTGGCTCGCATACGAGTGGTTCGTCAGCACGTGGAGATCGAGCTCGCTGATGCCGGCCTCGTGCGCGACGCTCTCGTACGTGCGGCGCAACGTGTGAACGTCCTCGGCGGGGAACCGCGTATGCGTTGTCTTCGTCTCGTCTTCGTCTTCCTCGTCGATCGTCGTGGTGTGCACCTGCTGCCGAAGATCAGAGATCGGGCCGACCTCGCCGTCGGCGTTGAGTCCGGGAAACACGAAGCCGTGGTCTCCGCCTGCTTCCGCGATCACGAGGATCTTCGCGTTCTCCGCTCGCCGGCGAGCAACGATCTCGAGGGCGATCGCCGGAAGCGGAATCGTGAACGCGCGAGCCTCGCCGCCCTTGGGATCGGGAAGGAGCAGCGTCGCCGCATTGGCGTCGACGTGCTCGAAACGAACCGAGCGCACGTCTTCCGAACGGAGACCGGTGAACAGCGCGAACACGAGACCATCGCGTTGGATCGGGCTCCGCATCGTTTGAACGCGCGCGTACCAGTCCGGCAGCACTTCATCCGATAGACGCGCGCGCTTCGGCTTCAACGCGTCGCGCTCGACACTGCGTGCCGGGTTCCACGTTCCGAGCTTGCCGCCGAGCCGCTTGTTGAGCGTCGACCAGCACGCGCTCACCTGCGCGATGATCCGGTTCGCGAGCGCGGCGCCCGGCGGATTGTCGGGGTTCATGTTCGAGCGAACAAGCGCCTTCTTCTTGATGCTCTCGTGGAGGTCGCACAGCACCTCGCCCGTGAGCTGCGAGATCGGTTTGTCCATCCACTCCTTCAAGTAGGTGGGCAGGCCCTTCTTGAGCGTCGCGATCGTCGCCTCGGAGCGCTGCTTCTTGCGGAGCTTCTCCATGTGCGCTTCGTACGCATCGCGAAGCGTCGGGCCCTGCATCGCGGCTCGCGTCTCCGGGTTGCGACGCGGTGACTCGGGAACGGTGCCCGCGGTCATCTGGCCGATCAGCTCGCGCGCCTTGAGGCGGGCGAGCTTCACCGTCCACGGCTTTCCGTCAGACGACGGGCGACCGAACGCGCCGATCGTGATCTTCTTCTTCTTGCCCTCGCTCGGGACCCACGCCCGCGCGATGAACGTCTTGCTTCCGCCTCGGCCTACCGAGAGCGCGAAGCCCGGCAGCTCAGTGTCGAAGTAGTAGGCCTGATCCACATCGGTGGGGATCGGCAGCGCCTTCACTGCGTCTTCGGTCAGCTTCAATGTCGCCACGCCACGCTCCTTTGAGTCGGTCCTCAATGGGTCCGAGAAAGCCCGCTGCCAAGGCCGGCGGGGTCCGAAACCCAACTTTTCCAGGACCCAGTCTAGGACCCACCTCTGACACGAGCCGATGCAAGCCCACAAGAGAACGACCCCTGGTTCTCGTCGGAGATCTGCAACAGGACCCAATTACGTGCAAGTCGCTAAGTGCCCGAGCAAGCGACTCCGCCGAACTCATAAGCCCTTGGTCGGCAGTTCAATCCTGCCTCGCGCCACTAACTTCCCGTAAGGTCGACGCGTGCTCCTCCTCCTCGCGAGCGTCGTGGTCACGAACATCATCTCCATCACGGAGGTGCCAAACCCTCGCACGTCGAATCGCTGGGTGAGCGACACCGCGAACATCATCGACGCGGACGCGGAGGCGAAGATCGAAGCGATCGCGCAAGCGCTGTACGACCAGCGAACGATCGAGATGGCCGTCGTCACCGTCGACGACGTGCGCGAGACACCGAAGGCGTTCGCGACCGGTCTGTTCAATCATTGGGGCATCGGCAACGCGCAGACCAACAACGGCATCCTCGTGCTGATGGTGATGGGCAAGCGCCGCCTCGAGATCGAGACGGGCACCGGCATCGAAGCCGCGTTGCCTGCCGCGTGGCTGAGCGACATGCAAGCGCGCGAGATGGTGCCCAAGTTCAAAGCGCGCGACTTTGGCGGCGGCCTGCTCGCGGGTGCATCGGCGATCAGCGCGCACATCGCCGGCGCGGGCGGTGAATCGACGAGCACCGCGGACCCTGGCGAGTACCGATCGAACGGACGCGTCGTCGATCCCGATCGTCCCGCGCAGCCCTCGCCGTCGAGCGGAACCTCGACGACCACGAGCCCGCAGTCGTCGTATCAGCCGCCGGCCAAGGACGAATCGTCGAAGGTGCCGTACGCGCTCGGCGGTCTCGGCGTGTTGACGGCCGGTGGGACCGCGTTCGCGTTTCGCCAGCGACGGCGGCGGCACATGTGCACCACGTGCAATCCGTCGATGCGCATGATGACGCTCGACGAGATCGCGGATGACGATCACTTGAGCGCGGGGCAGCGAGCGGAGGAGCGCGTCAAGAGCGTGAACTACGAGGTGCTCGTGTGTCCGGGGTGCCAAACGTCGCGGACGCTGCGGCACGACAAGTGGTTCAGCGGTCTCAGCAGGTGTTCCAAGTGCTCGTACAAGACGTTGTCCTCGAAGAGCACCACCGTCGTGCGAGCGACGTACGACCATGGCGGCCAGATCCGCATCGACGAGAGCTGTCACCACTGCAGCTACTCGCACTCGCACACGAAGCACACCCCCCAGCGCACACGTCCAACATACACGTCGTCGAGCTCGAGAAGCTCGTATTCGTCGAGCTCGAGCTCGAGAAGCTCGTATCCGTCGAGCTCGTACGGCGGCGGCCGCTCGGGCGGTGGTGGGTCCGGCTCGAGCTGGTGACGCGTGCAAGGAAGCGGGTTGATGCCGATATCACTCGCGAAAAGATTGTGTGACCGGAGCGGGTTCGCGCGCCACTAGAGACCCATGAACGCGTTGCCGTCGCTGCGCATCGTTGTCTGCGACGAGAGCGACGTGATCCGCGCGCAGATCAAGATCATCGCTCGCACGCGCAAGATCGACGTGGTGGAGGCCGAGACCGGACATCAAGCGTTCGCGGCGCTGATGGTCTCGGACGCGCAGTGCGCGTTTCTCCACGTGCATCTGCCGGACATCAGCGGCTTCGAGATCGCGCGGCGCGTGACGGCGGCCAAGCTGCCCGCGCGGCCCACGCTCGTCGCGTTGGCGGGGTGGCTGTCGCGCGAGGAAGCGGCGCTCGTGGACACGGTGGGATTCGATCGCTGGATCTCGCGGCCCCTCGATCCGGCGCACATCGAGGCCGTATTGGCAGAGCTGCAGGAGCGTGTGAGCACCTAGCAGCTCGCGAGAGGCCAGCTGCCGCGATGCGATCGCGGAGCCGACACGAGGCCGACGCGAGGCCGACGCGAGATCGACTTACGGGTCCGGCTCCTCTCGGACCTTCGTCGGAATCTTGCCGCCGACGGGTTTGCCGACGGGCTTCTTGACCGGCACCTTGATGACCGGCACCTTGCCGACGGCAGTTGCTGCGGGGGTCTTCACTTCCGTGACCACGGCGCTACCCGCGTCCGCGGGTCGTGGCGCCTCCGGCGCAGCGACGAGATTCGCGGCATCGCCGGGAACCTGCGCGGGGTCGGCTGCATCCGGCGGAGCCCCCGCGACCTCCGCGGCGTCGGGCGCAGGTGCGGCGGCGTCGACGATGATGTTGCCCTTCTCGTCGACACGAGCGGCCTCGACGCGCGGTTCGCTGGCGCCGCCGGAGACAGCGAACGCGACGCCGGTGGCGCCACCGGCGAGCGCGAGGACGGCGGCACCTGCGACGACGGCGCGCGAGATACGGCGCGGCGCCACGAGTGCGCGAACATCGCGCGCGAGGGCGGTGACCGTCGCGTAGCGCGTGTCGGGATCCGGAGAGAGCGCGCGATGGACGATCGCGTCGACGCGCTTGTCGGTGCCCGGCGGACCGAGCGTGCTCGGCGGCGCGAAGCTGCCGAGCGGGAGCTCGCCCGTGAGCATCTCGTAGAAGATCACGCCGAGCGCCCAGATGTCGGCGCGGTGATCCACCGCGTGCGCATCCTTGCGTTGCTCGGGTGCGAGGTAGTGGAACGTGCCCATCGCGACGTTCGTGCGCGTGAGCGTGAGCAGCGAGACGTCCGTGCCGAGCTGAGCGAGGCCAAAGTCGGCGACCTTCACGCCATCGTCTCCGACGAGGATGTTGGCGGGCTTGAGATCGCGATGCACGATGCCCGCAGCGTGCGCGGCGGCGACGCCATCGCAGACTTGGCCGAACACGCCGACGATCTCGGCGAGCGACATGCGCGGACCCGCGAGGCGCGCCGCGAGATCGCGGCCCTCGACGAGCTCGGTGACGATGAACGCGTGCTCGCCTTGTTCGCCGTGATCGAGGAAGCGAACCACGCGCGCGTGCTCGAGGCGGCGCATCGCCTCCGCTTCGCGCGAGAAGCGAGCGAGCATCGCCGCGCGCTCGGGGCCCGTGCTCGGCCGCAGCACTTTGATCGCGACGTCGCCGGACTCGCCGCGCGCACGATACACGGTGCCCATACCGCCCGCGCCGATGCGCTCGACGAGCGTGCGCCCCGCGATGGTGGTGCCCGTGAGATCCACTTCGAGCGCGAGCTGCGCGGCCGGCGGCGTACCGTCGGCGGTGCCGATGCGCGAGAGCGGCGCCGCGAACGCGCACGCGGTGCACGCGAGCTGGGTGTCACCGACGGCGAGCTTCACGCCCGAGCCACACACGGGGCAGCGCACGTTCACGCGTCACCTCCGAGCTCGTACTCGCGAAGCTTCTTGTCGAGCGTCGGACGCGAGATACCGAGCGTCCGCGCGGTGGCGGACTTGTTGCCGCTGTTCGCGGCGAGCGCGGCCGCGATCTGCTCTCGCTCGAGGCGCGCGATCGCGTCGGCCAGCGTGCCCGGTGCCGGCTTGCCCTGGCGCGCGCGCAGCTCCGGCGGGAGATCGTCGACATCGACGACGCCACCGTCGTGCAGCACGAGCAAGCGCTCGACGGCGTTGCGCAGCTCGCGCACGTTGCCCGGCCACGGATAGCGATCCCACAACAGCTGCGCCTCGGGCACGAGCGTCGGCGTGCGGCGACCGAGCTCCGCGCCGAGCTGCGCGAAGAAGTGCGCGGTCAGCGCGGCGATGTCTGCGGGCCCGCGCGCGCGAAGCGGCGGAATCTCGACGGTGATCACCGCGAGCCGCCAGAACAGATCCTCGCGAAACGCGCCCGCCGCGCACTGCGCGCGCAGATCGCGATGCGTGGCGGCGACGACGCGCACGTCGACATCGATCGGCTGCTCGCCACCTACGCGGTAGAAGCGACGATCCGCGAGCACGCGGAGCAGCTTTGCCTGCGTTGCCGCGCCCAGCTCGCCGACCTCGTCGAGGAACAGCGTGCCGCCATCGGCTTGCTCGAAGCAGCCACGACGCCGCTTGCTCGCGCCCGTGAACGCACCCTGCTCGTGACCGAACAGCTCGCTATCGAGCAGCGTCTCCGAGAATGCCGCGCAGTTCACCGCGACCCACGGCCCGCTGCGCGCACCCGCCGCGTGATACGCACGCGCGACGAGCTCCTTCCCCGTGCCGCTCTCGCCGAGGACGAGCAGCTGCGTGTTCGCTGCCCCTGCCCTCGCTGCTGCGTCGATCGCCGCGCGCAGGCGCTTGTCCTCACCGATGATCGACGGCGTCACCGGCGGCGCGCCCGCTTTCGATCGCGTGCGCGCGACCGCGAGCGCGACCGCAGGCGCGAGCGCCGCGATGCGCGCGAACGTGGCGTCGTCGAAGCTCGCGCGCCGCGAGTGATCGAGGTGCAACGCGCCGACGAGCTCGCCCTCGTGAACGAGCGGCGTGACGACCACCGAGCGCAGATCGTACGCGAGCACCGACTTCGCGCTCGCGAACGACACGTCGCCTTGCGCGTCGTCCACGGCGAGCGCCACGCCCTCGCTCATCGCGCGACGCAGCAGCGTGGTCGACGTGGTCACCGAGCGACTGCCGTGCACGCACAGCGGCTTGAGGGCACCATCGCGATGTGTGGCGACGAGACACGCGCGCTCCGCCCCGACGTCCTCGCACAGCGCGGCGAGCAGCGCGCCGAGCCCACCGCGATCCGCCTCCGTGATCAGCGCGATCGATCGCGCGCTGTCCCGCGCGAGATCCGCCGGCGCCCGCGCCACGCTCGCCGGCAAGCGACGAGCACCTCTCGCCGCCGCCTCGTCGGGGACGAGCAACACGCGATTGTCGCCATCGCGATCACCGATCACATCGATCGGCGGATCGAACAGCAAGCGATTGGAGCCGAGCTCGATCACCGCGCCCTCACGCAGCGCCACCTTGCCGTCGCGTACGATCGCTCCGTCGACGCGCGTGCCGTTGCGGCTCCCGAGATCCTCGAGCTCCCATCCCGTCGCGTGGCGACGCACGGTGGCGTGGCGGCGCGACAGCTCCGTATCCGCGAGCTGCACCTCGCACTCCGAGGAGCGACCGATCGTGGCTTCGTCGCCCACGGCGAACTTCACCAACGGTCGGTCGTCGCGCAGGAGGATCAAGCCGGCCATCGAGGAGAACCCTGCCGACAAATGTAGCGCGGGTGCGTTCACGACGTCTGCTCGAAGAAACCGAGGAAGTCGACCGCAACGTTGCCGATGGCGTGGTGTCCGCCGCGCAGAGGGATCAAGCGCAACCGCGGAGCCGAGACGGCGCGATCCGGCGTCGGGCGCGGTGCATTTGGCGCCGCCCACTTCCAGAACGCGAACGCGCGGCGGCGATTGCCGTCACCGTCGTTCGCCCCGACGAGGATCGTGAGGCGCGGCGCCTCGGGACGCGACGCGAGGATCGCCCACGAGCTGTCGAGCGCGTTCCAGTGATAGTTACCGTCGGCGAAGATCACGTCGGCGATCCGGACCGGCATTCCGCCGACCTCGAAGTTCGCCGCGTCGAGCTGGCGAAGCGCACCCTGCACACCCTTGCCGCCGCGCGAGAAGCCGATCAGCGACACGCGTAGGTCGATCGCGTGGCGCTCCGTGCCGACGTTCTGCGCGAGCTTCGTCCGCACCTCGTCGAGGAACACGAGGAAGTCGCCCGGCGCCGCGTGCCCTCCGGCGCACACGCGCGCCGCGCATCCGGCGTGCCAGTGCTCGTTGTTCGCGACACGATCACCGAGCGTCGACGATGGCGAGTCCGGTGCGACGTACACCGTGTTGCCTCCGAGCCGCGCCATCTGCGCGACGTGGCGGGTCTTCATCGCGCCGTCGTCGAACGAGCCGATGCCCTCCATGTACACGACGACATCGATCGTCCGCGTCACATCGATCGCGCGCGGCACGTACACGAGGGTGTCGCGACCTCCGCCCACACCGCGCAGCTTGCCGAGCCAGACGGTGCCATCGAGGTCGTACTCGCTGACCGCTGCACGCACGGCCTTCGCGGTACGTCGCGCACCACCATCGAGATCGAACGTCGCGGCACTGGCAGTCGTGGAGAAGACCAACGCGAACAGCAGAGCAAGTCGGCGCATGCCCTCGGTTCAGCAACCGAGCGGCCAGTCAAAAGCGGCGCCTCTTCGACCACTTGGGCGACGCGCATCGTCAACCGCGTTTGCGCCTGTAAAGCCGCTTTACGCGTCAGAACGGCGCGGGCGGCGCGTAGAACGGTGGCGCCTGCCGCATGCGGTACTGATCGTGCGCGTCGCGGCACGACTCCACGCGCGCACCGCCGATGATCCCGGAGATCGCGAGCGGGATCGCCGAGAGGAACGTGAACAGCGCCGCATAGCCGAGCTGCTCGCGATTGTTCGAGTCCGCGAGGGCGCCGAGACCGACGAACAGCGACGTGGCGACAGCTCCGCCGCCGAGCACGCCATCGACGTATACCGCGGCCTTCGATGTCGTGCAGTCGGGAGGCGACGGGGTCGGATGATCGGGCGCGCCGCGCACCGTGATGATCGAGCATCCGCACAACGCAACTGCAAGCAACACGGCGATCGAGCCGCGAGGTACCACCATGAACAGCCACGGTACCACGCAGCCTCTGACGCCCTCGCGTTCATCACGGATCGCTCACGCCCGCGGCAAGAGCTGGCACGCGCTAGCTCGAGCGCGCTCGTCGATGCTGCTCGATGTGGACGAACGCGGTCGAGCGTGACGTTCGAGGTGCCGAGCTCGGTGCTCGAGCGTCCCGAACACCATGCCCAGTTGGGTTGTCGACGATCTCGTTGCCGTCGAGGTCGAGACGCGCCTGCGACATCGCACTTCTCTTGGCACTTCGCGCAGTTCGGCCCGGTCGCGAGAGTTTCGCGACATCTCGCGGCCCGCGCATCTAGAGGCACCTACCTCAGGAGATGCTTCTCATG
>JAEYYV010000256.1 GCA_023428295.1 Pseudomonadota bacterium | reverse complement strand
ACATCATCGTGCACCGGCCGCGCGACCTGGTGACGGCGGCGCGAGGGATGCGCCTCCACGTCGCGGAGCTGAGCGTCGAGAACGTTGGCCGCAGCCTCGAGGCGAGCCACGTCCGCGAAGTTGCCGCATTTGAGCCGCTGCACGTATCGCCCGGTGAGCACCGACAGCGCGCCGATCGTGATCAGGTACGTCGCCGGGATGTGCGCCATGGGGTGGGACAGCAGGTCGGGGCGCAGCGACCAGTAGACGAGGACGTACGCGCCCACCGTCGCGACGGTGCCGGCGATCCGCGCGGGCGTCGACAGGAAGATCGGGATCAGGACGGGGGCGGCCGTATAGACGCCATAGAAGTGGGGGCCATCGAGGCCGCCGAACTGGGCCAGGTGGGCAGCGCCGCTGGCCGACACCAAGGTCATCCCGACCACGAAGATTAGCGCGCTGTGCCGCTCGGCGTGGCGTGACCACCGCGCGACCGCGACCACGGCCAGCGACAGCACGAGCTGCGCGAGCATGAAGCCGTGGTGGCGCAGCGTCCCCATGCTCGCCGCGTCGCCGATCGCGCCGGCCAGGAACGTGAGCGCGAAGGCGCAGCCCAGGAACTGCGCGCGCGCGCGATTCGCGGCGAGCACGCGCAGCTCGATGATGTGCTCGATCGCGGTCCGAGGCGTAGGCGCAGCGCTCGGGCCGGCGGCGTCGATGACTTCGCCGTTCCGCGAGGGCGAGCTCGAGACGCCGAGCTCGGGCCCACCCTTCGGTGCGGCGGCCGGACGCGGCGCACGCGCCGGGTGGTGCGGCGCGGGGGCTCGGTCGAGCCGAGGGAGGACGCGCTCGCGCAGCACGTCCTGATCTTACTGCACCCGCCCGGGCGAACCGGCCGTCCTTGGGCGATCTCGATCCACGCGAACTCGATCCTGCGCGGGCGGGTTCGCTTTTTCGGAGCCCTGGGTCAGGCTGTCCGCGATGCGCGTCCTCGTCGTCGATGACCATCCCGACACGGCCGACCTGCTCCAGATAGTGCTGCAGTCCGCGGGGCATAACGTGCGCGTGGCCTATGACGGGACGCAGGCGACCGCGCTCGCCGCCGAGCACGCGCCGGAGGTGGCGTTCATCGACATCCATCTCCCCGACATGACGGGCTACACCGTCGCGAAGGAGCTCCGGAAGCAGCTCGGCCGCCGCATCCAGCTCGTCGGGATCACGGGCGGCGATACGAAGCGCCTCCCGATGTCCGGCAGCTTCGACCAGCACGCGATCAAGCCGGTGACGGCGGCGCGCCTGTACCAGATCATCGAGCTCGCGCGCGAGGCGCTGCGCGACGCGTAGGGCAGCGCCGACGGTGGCTGACGAGCAATGTTCCCGCCGATGACGCCTGATTTCGCCGCGCGACTCGCAGGGACGTTGCCTCGCATCCTCGCGGCCCTCCCCGAGGACTGGGATCACCGGGCGACGACGTACGACCTGTTTCGCTTCTCGGACACCGCGTTCGCCGAGCGCTTCGAGGCCGCGGTCGCCGACATCGAAGGACTCCACGAGCCCGCCCAGATCCGCGAGCGCCTCGCCGCGGTCGGCTTGCCGTTCGACTACGCGCGCCTCGGCCCGCCGCTGTCGACGGTGCTGGAGATGTACGTGCAGTCGCGCACGAACGCGGCGCGCGTGTTCTCGTTCGCGTCGGTGACCAAGCCGTGGCTCGCGGTCATCGAAGCGCCGACGCGCAAGGTGCCGGTCCGCGTCTACGCGCAGGGCGCGCTGCTCTTGGCGTCGGGATTCGCGGCGCGGAACGCGGTCTCGCGCGCGATCAGCCTGTGATCGAACGGGCGCCGCGCTGCGTGGGACTTCGAGTCGATCGCGAACCGCACCGGGCCCAGTTGCATCTCGAGGATCGGGTGATGCCCGTCGCGTCGCTTGGGCGTGGCGGTGAGGCCGACGACGTAGCGCGCCTTCGACGCGGCGACCACGCGCTCGTGCGAGACCGCCGACACGTGGTGGCACTCGTCGACGATCACGTGGCCGTAACCGGCGAGCAGCTCGGCGAGATCATCGCGGCGCGCCAGCGTCGGGATCATCGCGATGTCGATCTGGCCGGTGATGCGCTCCTTGCCCGCGCCAATCTGGCCGATCTGCTTCGGCTCGATGCCGAGGAAGATCGCGAGCTGGGAGCGCCACTGATCGAGCAGCGGGCCACGGTGGACCAGAATCAACGTGCTGCGGCGCCGCGCCGCGAGGAGGTACGTGCCGATTACGGTCTTGCCGACGCCCGGCGGCGCGACGAGTACACCGATCTCGCTCGCGAGGATCGCGTCAGCTGCTTGTTGTTGAAGCGGCGTGAGCGCGCCTCCGAACGTCACGTCGATCTCGCCGCCGTCCGTGCGCTGGTCGTCGAGGTCGAGGGCGACGCTGTGCGCGCGCAGGATCTCGGTGACATCGGGCAAGCAACCGCGAGGCACGGCGACGTGTTGCGCGAAGTCCTCGGCGCACGAGACCACGCGCGGTGTTCTCGCGGTGGACATGCGCATCGCCTGCTTCTTGTGGAACTCGGGGTTCTCGAACGCCGCGGTGCGCTTGACCAGGCTGATGAGTGGGGAGGGAAGGTCGGTGGTCGCGATGAACAGGCGTTGCGCGAGGACGGCGGCGATGCGCGGTGGCAGCGGGCCAGGGATCCGTGCGGGCCCGCGCTTGCGTGCCGAAATCAGCCATGGAGCGGCGTCCTCATCGCTCGTCGAGGTCCGGACGCCGAGCACCCCGCCATCGCGCGCAGCATCGGCGACGACACGCTCGACGGTCTCCGGATCGATCCTGCGGACCGACGCCAGCACGTCCCACTGCTGCTCGCCGGGGAACGGCACGAGGTCATCGTCGAGCAGCTCGGTGTTGCCGAGCTTCCGGGCCTCCTTCTGGAGCGGCAGCGCGATGAGGTTGCCGAACCCGCCCTCGGGCATCTGGTCCTGGCTCGGGAACAGCCGATCGTAGCTGTCCATCGACAGCTCGTGCCGCGCGGACATGGTCTGAGTGAGCACGTAGCTGCCGAGCTTGCGGGCGGACCACGCCGGCACCGGTGCGGAGAAGAAGAACCAGACGTGCGCGCCGTTGCCGGAGCGTGACCTCTCGACGACCAACGGCAGAGCGAGCTTGCGACAGGTGGCGATGAACGCGCGCACGTCTTCCGTCCACGTCGCTTTATCGAAGTCGACGGCCAGAAACCAGGACGTGTTATCGGAGAGCATCGGGTACACGCCCATCACGTGCCCGCCGGCGAGGTGCTTCCAGTAGGCGGCATCGTCGGCGGGCAGGAACTTCTGGTTCTTGCACTCGCCGCACTTCACCTTGGGCAGCTCGAACAGACCCTTGGCGAACTTGTTCGCGCATGCCGGGCCGTAGCCCGCCTTGCCGGTCTTCGCGCTCTCGAAGCGCGTCGGATACACGTCTTCGCGCCCGCGGAAGAGGCTGCGGAAGATCTGGAGCTTCTGCTCTGGTGTGCGACGAGGGGTGGCCGTTTCCGCAGGTTCGGGCGGAGCGCCGGCATCGGCCGCGATGTCGCTCGGCGGCGTTGCGGAGATCATGTCGAGCGCGGCGAGCTCGGCCTCGATCTCCGCGATGCGCATCAGTTCGGCGGTGCGCTCACGTTCGAGATCGACCACGCGAGCGCGAGACCGCGAGATCTCCTCGACCAACCGCTCGCGATCTCGTTCTCTCATCTTCAGCGAACGTCAGATCGGAGGTGTAGCGTCGGTTGGGTAGCCTCGATGAAGTACGACCGCACAGTGATCGCGTACCACGGTTGCGATGCCGAAACGGCGGACCGCCTGCTACGCGGAGAGCCCTTCAAGAGGAGCCAGAACGACTACGACTGGCTCGGTCAGGGGATCTACTTCTGGGAGTACGGCGCCGACCGCGCGCTCCAGTTCGCGCACGACCAGCAGCGCCGCGGCAAGGTGTCGACGCCCTCGATCGTCGGGGCCGTGCTCCAGCTCGGGAACTGCTTCGACCTGATGGACACGAGGTACACCAGGGAGCTGCCCGTCGCCTTCGAGCAGATCAAGCGGTCCCACGAAGCGAAGGGTCTTTCACTACCGGACAACGTTGGCGAGCCCGACAAGCTGCTTCGTCGTCGTGATTGTGCGGTGATCAACGCCTACCTCCGGCGTCTCGACGAGCAGCGTGTTGGCTACGACAGCGTCCGGTATGGCTTTCAGGAGGGCCCACCCTCCTTCGAAGGCAGTGGGATCTCTTACCAAAGCCACGTGCAGATCGCGGTCAGAAACCCTGCTTGCGTGATCGGCGTCTTCCGGCCCACAATGGCGTCATGAGCACCAACGGCAAAAAGCCCACCCTCGACCCGGAAGCTCCGGGGCTGGACGAGGAGACGCGTCGCCGCCGCCGTGTGCTCGCGGAGATGGAGCAGTTCTCGGCAGAGGAGATGTTCCAGCTCATGGTTCGCGCCGGGATCTACACACCCGAGGGTGAGCTGACCGAGCCGTATCGGAGCACCGAGCCGAGCGCCTGCCGGCCGACGGATTGACACTTCGTGCGCCGTGGCAAAGATTTGCCACGGCGCGGCCGATCCAGACCCATCGGCCCGGACCAGGGCGGACGAAAGCCCCGAGTAACTCACCGAGACGACTGCAAGGCCACGTGACTCATCGGTTTCGTGGGTCGTCTCGGCAAGGTTCGAGCCCTTCTGCCCTCACTACTTAACTGGCTGCTTTTGCAGCACTCGCGCTCGACGCGGTCGCGGCTTTTGCCACGCCTTTGCCACGAGCGCCGAGCATCGCGATGATCCGCTTGTCCGGATCCGCTTCGCCCGCCGCCGCCTCGCGGACGGGATCGGGCGCGTACCGCGGCAAGGAGGACGTGATCGACGCGCTGCAATCCGGCGTGCTCATGCGCCGGGTCGTCGAGTACGCATACCGCGGCGGCCGTGGGCGCGCCTCACGCGGCTCCCTCGCGCCGTTCTCGCTCGTCGTGTTCAAGCACGGCCTTTACGTCATCGGCCGCCGCCTCGACGATCCTACCGTCGGCCTGTCGATCCCGCGCGGTGCCACCGAGCGCTACGCGGTCGAGCGCTTCACCCACGCCGAGGCGCTACGCGCGCACGCGTTCTCGGTCCCCGTCGACTTCCGCCTCGACGACGAGATCCAGAGCGGCTTCGACATCTACGGCGGCGATCCCATCGCCGCCCACCGCGTCGTCATCGAGTTCAGCAAGGAACGCGCGGCCTATGCGCGCGTTCGCGAGTGGCACCGGTCGCAAACGCTCGACAGCCAGCCCGATGGATCGGTGCGGATCTCGTTCCCGTGCACCAACCTCGCGCCCGTCGTGTCGTGGGTCCTCGAATGGGGACCGCACGCCCGAGCTTAGCGAGCTGCAGCGCGTGTCCTTTATCGGTCTCGAACGAGGAGCGCTCCAGGGTGATCGGGACCTTGTGCTCACGTTCGGCGGTCCGGCTTGATTTCTCTATCGAGCGAATCGGTCCGAGCGCATGAGATCGAAGGGGCGTGGCCTCGGTGGACACGTGGCGACGAGCCTTGCCTGACGTCCGGCGTGTCGCAAGCGTGCGACGTGTGGCCGTGATCGGCTGGCCC
>JAEYYV010000261.1 GCA_023428295.1 Pseudomonadota bacterium | reverse complement strand
GCGCCAACCTGCCGCAGGACAAGTTCACGCTCACCGAGCCGACCGCCAAGCCGCCGGTGATCGTGAAGGCGTCGAGCCTCCGTCCGTTCACGGCGGGTGGCGAGACCATCGCGGTCGCGCTCGTCATCAACGGCCAAGAGGTGTGGATCGGTAACGATGACATCGAGCCCGAGGACAGCCCGTCCCGCTACCTCGGCATCTTGAAGAACCTGAAGACCGCGCTCCAGGAAGTGCCGTTCGCGACCGCAGGTCCCGCGGGAAGCAAGGGCATCCTGATCTCGTACGCGGACAAGCCCGAAGTGAAGGTCGCGATGGGCCCGCTCGGCGCCATCAACGCCGAAGCGCTCGGCTCGCAGAAGGACTACTACAAGAAGATCGGCACCTCGATGGTGGAGGGCATCTCGCTCGCCGTCGCCGAGCTGAAGAACGTCACGGCCTCGCGCAAGGCGCTCATCGTCGTCTGCGACGGTAACGACTCCAACCCCGACAGCGCGCCGGCGGCGCTCGCGAACCTCAAGAAGGAAGCGCAGCAGCAGAACATCCAGACGTTCGCGATCATCTACAAAGGTCAGCTCTCGGATCCGGCGAACCTCATCACGAGGATGATCACGCAGACCCAGACGGTGACCAACGCCGAGGGCATCGCTGCGGCGATCAAAGGCATCTTGCTCCGCATGGCGGATCGCTACTACTTGACGTTCCCCGGCTACGACAAGAAGACGAAGCAGGGCTTCAAGTGGGACGAGAAGTCGCACGACCTCGTGCTCAAGATCGACAAGGAAGAGCAAGAGCCCGTCACGCTCACGCTGGCGCCGAAGTGGAGCCCGCCGTCGAGCTCGAGCTTCCCGTGGTGGATCGTCATCGTCGGTGTCGTCGGCCTCTTGCTCCTCATCGTCATCATCGCGGCGGTGTCCGGTAAGAAAGAAGCGCCGGCGCCGATGCCGATGCCGGTGATGCCCGTGGCGGGTCCGCCCGGCATGCCGGCCGAGCCGCCCAAGCCGATGGGACCGGTCAAGACGGTCATGTTCAACGCGAACGCGAGCGAAGACGGCTTCCCCGTCGTCGGTTGGCTCGTTCCGCTCAACGGCGCGGACGCGTTCAAGACGCACAAGCTTCGCTCGAGCGGCACGAAGATCGGCACGCAGTCCAACTCGGACATCGTGATCAACGACGGCTTCATGAGCACCGATCACTGCAAGATCCACTGCTCGCCGCAGGGCTTTGTTCTCGAGGACAACAACTCGACGAACGGCTGCTACGTGAACGATCGCAAAGTGAACAAGCACGAGCTCGTCGACAACGACGTCATCACGCTCGGCAAGACGAACCTGAAGTTCAAGTCGATCACCTAGTTGTTCCGTGGTGCGCGACTAACATGCCGCAAGAAGCTCTGATCGCAACCATCGCAGGCGGCGCGGTGCTGCTGCTCCTCCTCGTGTTCATCCTCGCGAAGAAGAGCGGCAAGCCCAAAGGGCAACGTGTGTGCGGCGGATGCAAGCGCAACATGTTGCCGGTGTGGACGAAGTGTCTGTTCTGTGGATGGGCACCGGGCGCTCGCCTCGAGTTCATCCTCGGACCGATGGCGAACCAGACGCTCCAGCTCGAGGGAGACGTCACGACCATCGGCTCGGTCGCGGGGAACACGGTCGTTCTCGCAGATCCAGCGGTGTCCAAGAAGCACGCTGGCATTCGCAAGGTCGACGGGGTGTACGAGCTCGCGGACCTCGGCTCCACGAATGGCATCTACGTGAACGGGCACAAGGTCCCGAAAAAGACCCTCGACCCGGGCGATATCATCCGTGTCGGAAACACCGAAGCCGTGTTCAAACGCGACTGAGAGCCACCCGTTTGTGACTCGGCGGCTCGTCGAGGGACCTGGTTGTTCGGAAGTACGGTCTTCGCTTCGCCACGACGACAATAAAAGGTAGGATGCGAGTCACTTAAATGGCACGCCTCCTGTTCCGGGACAGCCAGGGCCGAGAGGGAACGGTCGAGCTGTCACCGACCGAGACCGTCTATGTAGGCCGTGGACTCGAGTGCGCGATTCGCACGGATGACGGCATGGTCTCGCGAAAGCACTCGCAGATCCGCATGGAGAACGGTCGTTACGTCGTCGAGGATCTCGGCAGCGCGAACGGCACGCATCTCAACAACGTGCGCGTACAGAAACAAGCGATCGGTCACACCGACGTGATCCAGTGCGGCTCGTTGATCATTCGCTTTCTCGACGAAGGCGGCGTCAACATCGTCGCTCCGCAGCACCAACAAGCAGGTGCTGCCCCGCCACAGAAGAAGGGCGGCACGATGCGACTCGATCGCAACGAGGCGCCGCCGCTTCCAGGTGGAAGTGGAATGGGCGGTCCTCCTGGCATGGGGGGTCCTCCCGGCATGGGCAGCTCTCCGCCGGGAATGGGTGGAATGGGCGCGCCCAACGTGCCCGGTGGATTCGGTCAGCCCGCGGGATACAGCGGCAGCAGTGGCAGCTCGCACGGTGGAAACCTTCCGTATGGTGGGCCGCCCGGCATGTCGTCCGGCATGTCCGCTGGATCGAGCGGTGGATTGAGTGGTGGAGCGAGCGGTGGAGCGAGCGGTGGATCGAGCGGCGGAATGGGTGCGGGTGGCTTGCCGTACGGCGGACCTCCCGGAATGCCGGGCAGCGGTCCGCCGGCCGGTGGCAGCATGTTCGGTGCAGGCCGCGGATACAGTGGCGGATCGTCGACGGGCGTTCCTGGACAGCACAACCTTCCGGGCTCGCCCGCAGCGCAAGCAGCAAACGTCTCCGGGTATGGGCCGACGGGCGTCGCTGGCGTCGGTGGATACGGCGCTCCTCCAGGAATGCCGGGCATGGGTGGGCCTCCTGGCATGGGCGGACCTCCGGGTATGCCGGGGCAGTCTCCAGGCATGGGCGGCATGGGCGGACCTCCAGGCATGGGCGGCATGGGCGGACCTCCCGGGATGGGCGGGATGGGCGGACCTCCAGCGATGCCAGGCATGGGTGGACCTCCGGGCATGCCCGGGATGGGTGGACCTCCGGGCATGGGCGGACCTCCGGGCATGGGCGGACCTCCCGGCATGGGCGGACCTCCGGGCATGGGCGGACCTCCGGGCATGCCTCAAGCGGGTGGGCCCTACGGCGGTCCTCCGGCGATGCCTGGTCAGGACAAGCAGAGCATGTTCAATCGCGGCGCTCAGGGGCAGGGCGGGGACAAGGTCCTCGTCGATCTCGGCCTCGAGTTCGACGCGAACAAGGCAGACAAAGAGATCCGCACGCTGCGCGAAGACCTGTCGAAGGCCAACGCGAACTACGAGCGTGAAGTCGCCGACGGCAAGCGCATTCGCGCGGAAGCGGCGACGCTGCGCGATCGCGTCGAGGAGCTTCGCGCGCAGATCAAGGATCGCGAGGATCAGGTCACCGCTCACGATCGCGTGTCGGACGAGCTTCGCGACGAGCTGCAGCAGACGCGCAACGAGCTGACCAGGACCCGCACCGAGCTCGCCGAGCTCGCGGAGAACATGGCGGCTCGCGAGCGTCAGGCCGCGCGCGCGGTCGAGGATGTCGCGAAGGTTCGCGAGGAGCTCGAGGACAAGAACCGCCAGCTGATGGAGCTGTCGCGGACCAAGGACGAAGGCTGGAAGAAGCTCAACGAGCAGCTCAACGAGATCGAGCATCTTCGCGAGGTCATCAACGAGCAGGAGCGCATGCTCGAGGAGCGCCGCGTCGGATTGATCTCGCAAGAAGAGGTCATCAAGGAGCTGCGCGCCGACAAGGAGAAGAACCTCAAGCTCCTCGCCTCGACGCGCGCCGAGCGCGACGAGGCTGCATCGCAGTCGATTCGCACGAGCGCGCAGATCGCGGGTCTCGAGGAAGAGAACCGCCGATTGGGCCGCATGCTGGTCGAGGCGCAGACCGACGCGGGTCGTGGTGGCGGTGCCAACACCGACCACATGTTGAAGCTGCAGAACGACGTGAAGGATCTGCGCGTCGAGCTGAAGAAGATCGAGGGCGATCGCGATCGCCTGAAGGAGCAGTACGAGGCGGCGGATCGCGATCGCACCAAGCTCGAAGGTCGCGTCGCGCAGATCGAGGTCGAGCTCCAGGAGACCACGCACGCCAAGCTCGCTGCCGAGAGTGCGCGCAACGTGGCGCAAGAAGCGCTCGCGAAGTCCGAGGTCGCGCGCAGCAAGGCCGCGGAAGAAGCACTCAACGCGGCGCAGGCACGCGACAAGGCATCGACGGGTGGCGACGACGCGCGTCGCGAGCTCGATCGCCTGAAGAAGAAGATCGAGGATCTCGAGAAGGCAAAGCCGTCAGCGGGCGTGGATCCGGCCGAGGTGCAGCGCGAGCGCGAGGCGTTCGAGCGCAAGCTCGCCACAGCGTCGGAAGCCCAGCAAGCCGCCGAGCGCGCGCAGAAGCTGCTCCAGACGGAGCTCGATGCAGCCAAGGTGGACGCGCAGAAGGCTCGCGACGAAGCCGCGCGCGTGCAGAAGGCATCCGCAGCACAAGCGGAGGCGCTCATCGATGCGGCCGGTGGTGGCGGCGGTGGCGGTGGTGGCAACGCCTCCGAAATCGCCCAGGCGGCCGCCGAGGTCTACGAGTCGATCAACGACATTCTCTCGGCGATGCGCCAGAACATGATGCTCGTCCAAGGCGAGCTTCCCAATCTCACGGCGGACGCCGACACGATGCAGGCAGTGACCGATGCCGTCGAGGCGTTGGTGGGTAGTGCCGAGGATGCGAAGGGCGCTCTCCGCGGACTTCGCGATCTCGCACAGAGTTAGGACACATGACGATCGAACACAAAAGAAGCAGCAAGGGCGAGATCGAGGACCTCATCCGCGCGCGGTACTCCCTGATCTGGATCGTCTCGCCCGAGGAGACTCGCGTCGAGGATTCGCTCCGGAAACTGTGCGTCGAGCGCGAGATGCGTCTCGAGGTGTGGTCGATCACCGAGGGGTTCAAGACCATCGCGAACGGGCAGGGCACGCGTGACGTGAAAGATCCGATGAAGGCGATCGATCACGTGATTCGTGCGGAAGGCAAAGCGCTGTTCGTGCTGCGCGACTTCCATCCGTTCTTGAAGGAGCCAGCCGTCGTGCGTCGCTTGCGCGATGCAGCGACCGAGCTGCGCAAGACCAAGAAGAGCCTCGTCGTGCTCTCGCCCGTCACCAAGATCCCGCCCGAGCTCGAGAAGAGCGTCGCCGCGGTGCTCGATTGGGAGCTGCCGAACCGCCAGGAGATCGAGCAGGCGGCCCGCAAGGTGTTGCCCGCGCTGCCGGCGAACACGCAGCAGGAGATCGAGAGCGACCCGACGTTCATCGAGCGCGTCGTCGAAGGCGCGCTCGGCCTGACGCTCGTCGAAGCGGAGAACGTGTTCTCCAAGAGTGCGGTGCGCACGCATACGTTCGACCTCGAGACGATCCTCGAGGAGAAGAAGCAGATCATTCGCAAGAGCGGCCTGCTCGAGTACTACGAGCACCGCGAGGAGTTCTCCGACGTCGGCGGCATGGAGATCCTGAAGGACTGGCTCGTGAAGCGCCGAAACGCGTTCTCGTCGCGTGCGCGTGACTTCGGTCTGCCGTTGCCCAAGGGCATCCTCATGATCGGCGTGCCCGGCACCGGTAAGTCGCTCACGGCAAAGGCCGTCGGCGCGCTGTGGCAGATGCCGCTCCTGCGCCTCGACGTCGGCAAGATCTTCGGTGGTCTCGTCGGAAGCTCCGAGGAGAACATCCGCAACGTCATCAAGACGTCCGAAGCGATCGCGCCCGCGATCCTGTGGATCGACGAGCTCGAGAAGGGCTTCTCGGGCACCGGCTCGTCGGGCCAGACCGACGGCGGCACCACATCGCGCGTGTTCGCGAGCTTCATCACGTGGCTACAAGAGAAGACGAGCCCCGTGTTCGTCATCGCGACGGCGAACAACGTGAGCGCGCTGCCGCCCGAGCTGCTGCGCAAGGGCCGCTTCGACGAGATCTTCTTCTGCGATCTGCCGGACCGCGAAGATCGCCGCTCGATCATCGACATTCACCTGCGCAAGAAGAAGCGCGACCCGGGCCAGTTCGACATGGACAAGCTCGTCGACGCGACGATCGACTACTCGGGCGCCGAGCTCGAGCAGGCCGTGATCGCCGCGCTGTACGACGCGTTCGACACGGGCAACGACCTCACCACCGAGGGCCTGACCACGACGCTGCGCGACATCGTTCCGCTCGCCGTGACCATGCGCGAGCAGATCGAGGCGATGCGCGAGTGGGCTCGCACGCGTGCTCGTCCGGCCGCGGCGCGTAAAGGCAGCGGCGGGGCTACGAAGAAGGCTGGCTGGATGGCTAGGCACGGCGCTCCCACCTCCAACCTCGGCGACAAGGGACCCGAGTCGGACGATGGCGAGCGGAAGCTAGAGCTCTAAACGAACGTAGACTCGAAGGACCTATGTCGCATTTCACCAAGTGCGCTCTGAAGATGACGAACCTGCAGGCCATCAAGAAGGCGCTTGCAGACATGAAGCTCAACTTCATCGAGCAGGAGAACAACCAGGGCGTCGTGGTGCGTGGCTACCGAGGTGACTCGCTCAAGGCGGCGATCTCGGTGAACATGGGCCGCTACGACATCGGCATCGTCGACAACCTCGACGGCACGTACGGCGTCACCGCCGACTGGTGGGGCGTCGAGACGACCCATGGAACCTCCGAAGAGGAGTTCCAGAACCAGCTCGGGCAGAAGTACCAGTACCACAACGTCAAACAAGCCTGCGAAGAGAAGGGCTACACCGTCGAAGAGGAGCTCAACGAAGAGGATGGTTCCATCCGCCTCGTCGTCTCGAGATGGGGGGCCGAGTGACAAGTCACGTCAGGCGCGCAGCTTTGCCGAATGGCGGAGCTGAGGTGGACAAGCCTGACGAGCGTCAGGCGCGTAGCTTCGCCGAATGGCGGAGCGGAGGTGCAAAATGAGTGCGGTAAAGAAGTCGATCGAGATCAAGATCAACGCGAAGGGGCAGGTCGAGTACGAGGTGAAGGGCGTCAAGGGCGGCTCGTGCATGGACGAGACGGCTTTCTTGGACGCGGCGCTGGGCGGGGATGCAGCCATCCTCGACGTGCAGAAGACCAGCGAATACTATGAACAATCCGAGGGCTACGCGACGCAGTGGTCCGGGGAAGACAAGGGCGAGTAACCTCGTACAACGATTCACGTGTCTACCGACCCCACCGACCCCGCGACCACGGCCGACTCCGACGCGAACGTCCAGTTGACGGACGAGATCGCGAAGAAGTACGACCCCGAGCGGCTGCTTCGCATGGTGTCCGCGCGCGCGGGCAAGGGGCAGAGCCTCGACTACGACGTGCGCGCGAAGTACGAGCGCCGTTTCGGAGTGGACCTCGGTCACGTCCGCGTGATCACCGGCGAGTTCGCCGAGGAGTTCAACAAGCAGCGCAGCGCGTACGCCGTAACGGTCGGTGGCACGGGCATGATCCTCATGGGTGGCTCCGCCGACAAGGGCATGCACACCCGCGCGGGACAGGCGCTGCTCGCCCACGAGCTCACGCACGTCGCGCAGCAGCGACGCGGTCTCTACAACAAGGACTTCGACGCCACGCACGCGCAGGAGCACGAGCAGGAAGCCGAAGAGGTCGAGCACGAGATCGAAGAGGGCGGCGACGGCAGCGGCGCGCCCAAGGCGGCGTCTCCGGCTGACTCGCAGAAGGCCAAGCAGAAGCAGCAGGAGAAGACCGAGAAGATCATCGAGAGGGTGATGGGGATGGTCGCCGAAGCTCACCGCACCAACTGGATGCGCAATAGCGTCCAGCGCCGCCCGTAACGCGGGCGAGCGGGGTATCCTCGTCGGGATGAGCGACACGAGCGCCGACGCGGGCGTCGTCCAATCGAGGGTCCAATTCGAGCGACTGATCGCCGAGGAGGAGCTCGCGGGGCGAACGATCAGCGGGTTTGCTGCGCAGTCGATCCTCTTGCGGTCGACCGATCTCGATGGCGTCAACATCCAGCGCTTGGACCTGCGAAGCGCGGATGGCGACGAGTCCCGACTCGAGCGCGCGACGCTCGAGCAATGCGATCTTCGCGATTCGCAGTGGAAGGGCGCGCTGTGGCACCGCGTCACGGCGAAGGACTGCGATCTCACGCAGCTCGACTTCACGGGCGGGCAGATGCTTCGCTGCACGCTCGGCCCCGTGCGCATGGCGCGGCTGCGGTTTCATCGCGCGCGCATTCAAGGCACGACGTTCAAGGACAGCGAGCTGTACTCGGCGGACTTCTCCGGCGTGGTGATGATCAAGTGCGTGTTCGAGGGCTACGAGCACGCGACGGTCTCGCTCTCGCGCACGGACTGGAGCGGCGCCTCGCTGTTCGATGTCGATTTCAAGCGCGCCAACATGTACGGCGCCAACCTGCGCGGCGCGGTGCTCGTGCGCTGCGACCTGCGCGGCGCCAATCTGTGCAGCGCGGATCTAGCCGGGGCGCGGCTCGTCGGGTGCGAGACGACAGGCGCAGACCTCGACGGAGCAACGTTCTAGAACCACGGACCAGGAGAGATCGAGATGCCGTCCCGCCCCGACCTTCGCGATATCGCGACCAACGTCAAAGATGCGTTTGCCGATGCTGATCGCGAGACTCTGCTCGATGTCCTGACGTTCGTGATCAAGGAGTACGTCGTCGAAGGACCGCCGCCGATGATGATCCATCAAGCGGAGACGCTCGCGGATCTCAAAGGCGCGTCGTTCGCGCAGGTCGTGTCCGCGTTGCAGACACGCTTCGATTTCCCCGAGCTCGCGATGTTTGTCGTCGATGGCGAGCACGTCGGCGTGCGCATCGGTGGCGTCGTGCAGCCGCTCTTGCCCGGGCGCCAGCCCGCAGCGGCCGAGCTGCCGCGACCCACCGCCGGCGTCCGTGTCGTCGAGACGCAAGCCGCCGTCCAGCAGCGGCCCGCGCCTGGGCAGCACGAACCGACAGCGCCCCCGCCGGCGCGTGGCGTGTCGGTGCGCGAAGCAGCGCCCGTAGCGCCCGCAGCACCGCCTGCGGCGCAACCGGCCTCGCAGCCCGCCGCGGAGAAGTCCGACAAGCCCGACAACGGTGGGGACGACGCGGCGACGCGCTTTGGCCTCCTGGAGCTCGACTAGTGTCGTCGGTCGCACGGCGGTACTACGAGCGCGGACGCTCCGCACTCGCGACGGGCGATCTCGAGAGCGCGCAGGAGGCGTTTCGCGCAGCGCTCGATCTCGCACCGCAGTTTGGCGATGCGCGCGTCGCGTACGGCGTTGCACTCGCCAAAGCCGGCGATGCACCACGCGCCGCGCAGGTGTTGCGCCACGGACTCGGGCGCGCGTCGTCGCCGATCTCGGCGGCGGCGATTCACGCGACGCTCGGCGACGTGCTCGTCATGGCCGGCGATTTCTTCGGCGCCGAGGAGGCATTTCAAGCCGCGCGTGCCGTGCCGGGATTCGAAGCGCGCGCGGCCGCTGGGCTCGCTCGCGTGTACGCGCGCCTCGGTCGCTACACGGATATGGCCGTCCAGCTGAAGCTCGCCGCGTCGATCGCGAAGTAGCCCGCGACGTAGCGATCAGGGCACGATCTCGACGGTGAGCCTCGGGCGGCGCTGCTCGTCGGTGTCATCGCTCGACGCGATCCGCGTGAGCGTGGTGGCGAGCGGCACGAAGATCCAGCCGCGGTTCGTGGTGGGATCTGCCGACCAACGCGTGAGGCTCTGCGTGACGTTGATCGTCGCGGTGCCCGGCGCCGAGCCATCCAGCATGCCGGGAATCTGGAAGCCGCGATCTTCGAGGAACACGCCGGGATCCATGCCCAGCGTGTCGTACGTGGTGGACTCGTCCCAATCGACCTTGGCTTCGTAGAGCTGTGCGAGCGCGCCGGCCTCGACCACCGACACCTCGAGCGTGGCCATCTGGATCGTCGCGCCGGGCGGGATGCCGCCGGTGCCGAACAGATCATCGAAGCGCAGCAGCACGTGGACGTTGTCGGTCATGGTCCATCGCAGATCGACATCGTCGCCGTGCGACGTGGTGGGCTCGGCTTCGCTGATGAACGTGTCCTTCGTCATCGCGTAGCCCGCGAGCCCTTCGCGAACGACATATGTCGCCTGCGCGTCTGGACCGGGGCCGTCGAGCAGCGTCAGGTCCTCGATGCCGAGCAGCGAGTTGCAGCCCGCGCTAGCGATAACGGCGAGGGCCACACCGCGCACCACGTCACGCTAGCACGATGAGAGTGGCGTCTGGAGAGGGTTTGCCCGTAGGCTAGATCCGTGGGGCGAACTGGGTACGCGCTCGTCATCGCATGCGCTCTCGCCAAGAGCGCGTTCGCAGATTCCGCCGACGACGCGCTGAGAGCATTCGAGCGTGGTCGCGCTGCGCTCCAGACCGGCAACTACGATCAAGCGTGCAACGCGTTCGAGGAGAGCTACGAGCTCGATCCGAAGCCGGAGACTCGCTTCAATATCGCGTTATGTAGCGAGCAGCTCGGCAAGCTCGCCACCGCGCTCCATCACTATCAAGAGCTCGCGAAGTCCGAGTCGAGCTCGCGCCGTGCGAAGGCCGCACAGGCGGCGGACGCACTGGCCAAGCGCGTTCCGAGGCTGCGGATCGAGCTGGGCAACAAGGACAAGGTCGTGCCGGCCGGGTTTGTCGTCACGCTCGACAACAAGCGCGTCACGAACTTCAAAGACACGCCGCTCGATCTCGGCACCCACACGGTGATGGCTGCGGCGAACGGTCACCGGAACTGGCAGGGCGTCGCGGAAGCGTCGTGGGAACGCGAGATCGTCGTCGTGTCGATCACGCTCGTACCTGGAAAGCCGGGTCCCGACATCCTCGCGATCGAGCCGCAGCGCCCCGCGCCGCGAACGCAGCCGCGCGAGCACGTCGTGGTCAGCCCACCCACCGAAACGATCACGCGTCCGGTGTCCTCCGTGCGCAAGCCGATCGGCCTCGTGATGACGATCGGCGGCGGCGTCGCGGTCGGTGGCGGCCTCGTCGCTGGGCTGCTCGCACAGCGCATGTACAGCGACGCGAAGCAGCTCTGCGGCGGCGTGGAGTGCAGCGATCCGATGCTGTTCGCGCGCGGGCAAGCACTCGTCGACAAAGCGCGCACGCGCGGCACCATCTCCACGGCGCTCACGATCGGCGGCGGTGCGCTCGTCGCCGTGGGCCTCGTCGTGTGGCTGACCGCACCGACCGAAGAGCGCATCACGATCACGCCGACGACGAATGGCGTCAGCGTCAGCGGCCGCTTCTAAGCTCGGCCTCTAATAGCCGTGCATCTGCTGCGAGTACTGGTGCTGCGGCACCCACAGCGGATCGACGAACGTCTGCGCGAGAACGACGGTGATGTTGTCCGTGCCGCCGTTGTTGTTGGCCGCTCGGATCAGGTTCTCGGCCACGACCTCGAGTGAATCGCCCGACGTCATGATCTCGCGGATCATCCAATCGTCGACGAGGTCGTTGAGGCCGTCGCAGCACAGCAAGTAGATGTCGTTGTGCTCGGGCACCATCGTGTTGTGCTCGATCTCGACGCTGGCATCGAGACCGACAGCGCGGATGATCACGTTGGACGTCGCGGGACCGAGCGTACCGATGAGATCGGGACGGTCTTGATACAGGTTTCGCAGCGAGTGATCGCGCGTCAGCTGTTGCAGCTGGCCGTGGCGCAGCAAGTACCCGCGCGAGTCGCCGCAGTGGCAGATGTGGACGAGGTTCTCCTCGAAGCGCAGGCCGACCGCCGTGGTGCCCATGCCGTGACACGTGGGATCCGTGAGCGAGCGCTGGAACACCGCCGCGTTCGCCGCCTTCATCGCGGCGACGAGCGGGTCCTGGCCCGGCGCGGGCAGCGGGTCCCCCGTCTTGAGCGAGTGCACGATGGTGCGGATCGCGATGTCCGATGCGATCTGACCGGACGCATGTCCACCCATGCCGTCGCACACGATGTACACGCCGAGGAAGTCGTCGTAGTACATCGCGTCTTCGTTCTGGGTGCGTTGCGCACCCACGTCGGTGCGACCGACTGCACGAAGCAGGAAGCGCTCGACGGGGATCGGACGCGAGATGCCGTTATCGATCACAGGCCACCTCCCCGCATCATCTCGTCTACGGGACACGACTGGATGACCTTCCTCACTCGGTCACCCGCCGGTTGTAGAGGCGACCGCTCGTGGCGATGGCGGCCCAGGATTGGTTCAGCTCCTCGCGCAGAGGGTCGAGCAAGTTGCCCACGTCGGGCGTCTCGACAGGCTCCATCTTGTAGCGGACCCGCATGACCTCGTCGATCTTCGCGACGATGTCCATGAGGAACGGTTCCGGCTCGGGGCGGTCTGGGTTCATCCAGTCGTCGTCGTTGTTCGACCACGACCGCGAGAACTCCGTCTCGAGGCGATGCAGATCACGCAGCAATGCTTGCGGCGTGCTCTCGGCCAGCGCATCGATCACGTCGCCCGGACGCTCGACCCAGCGCTCGTCTGCGATCGAGGCGCGGTTCTCGATGTAGTCGGTGTCGACGAGCGTGACCTTGCTCTCCTTCGCCTCGAGGGACGGCGTGAAGACGAGGATCTCGCGCGGGATGTTGCGCGTCTCGATCTGCTCGACGAGGTTCATGTCGACCTGCTCGAGGAGTATGCGGCGCCTCTCGCGGATCTCCCGAAACTCGTCGTCCTCGTCGGGCGGAGGAGGGGCGACCGCAACCTCGCCGGCTTCCACCTGCGCGAACGAGGGCAGGCCGAACCAACGCTCGAGCTGCGCGGCGGTGGCCGCGTCGACGAAGCGATCGAGCGGCTCGCTCGGATCACGCTCGACGAGCGTCTTGACCTTGGGATCCTTGTCGTCGTCGTCGGTCATCGTCACATCGTCTGGAGAACGATCACGTACGCGAGAACGCCGACGCCGATTCCGACGACGAGCGAGACGATCCAGAACAGCGCGCTGGCGCCTTGCTGCACCGGGCCGGTTCCGACGGCTTGCAGAGGCTGGCCGGTGCGAGCGATCGACACGACGCCTTCGCTCGGTTGCAGCGCCACCGTCTTGGCCGGTCCACCACCCGGAGGTGCGAGACCGCCCTGTTGCTGCATGCCCGGCTGCATGCCACCCGGCTGCATTCCACCCGGCTGCATTCCCGGCACCATCCCGGGTGACATTCCAGGTGGCAGCTGCCCCGGTGGCGGAATCTGCGGCGCCATCCCAGCGACGATCGTCTTCTGATTCGGCTGCGCGGCGCTGTATCCACCACCCGGTGGTTGTCCCATCCCCGGTTGGCCCATGCCGCCGGGCATTCCACCGGGCATGCCGCCCGCGAACGGGCTCGGCTGCGCCACCATCGTCTTCTGTTGCGGAGGCGCCGAGTTGTATCCGCCCGGACCGGGCATCGTGCCGCCCATTCCGCCGCCCATTCCACCGTGCATGCCGGGTTGACCCATGCCGCCAGGGACGCCAGGCATTCCACCTTGCGGCATGCCGCCGCCCTGCATACCAGGCTGCGCCATACCACCGGGCATTCCCTGCATGCCCGCGATCGGCGAGGGACCGCCCGCGATCATCGTCTTGGGCATCCCGCCGGCGCCGATCGACATGCCGCCTTGCGAGACCTCGGCGAACACCTGCTGGCAGTGCTGCATCATCTCGCCCGACGACTGATAGCGACGCCCGGCATCCTTCTCGAGCGCGCGCCGAACGATCTGCTGCACCGAGTACGGGATCGAGTCGGGCATCGGCGGGATCTGTCCCTGCAGATGCATCTGGATGACCGTCATCGGGTTGTCGTCGTGGAAGGGGACGTTGCCCGTGAGCATCTCGAACGCGAGGATGCCGAGCGCGTACAGATCGCTGCGCGCGTCGAGCGGCAGACCGCGGCCCTGCTCGGGCGACATGTACTGCGGCGTTCCGAACACGACGCCCGCCTGCGTCTTCATGCGATCACCCTCGAGCAACTTCGCGACCGAGAAGTCGAGGAGCTTCACGAAGTCGGGCGAGCCCGCCATGTTCAGCAGGAACACGTTATCGGGCTTGATGTCGCGATGGATGATGCCGATCGAGTGCGCCTCCGCGAGCGACGCGCAGCACTGGATCAGGATCTTCACCACCCGCTGCGGAGCGAGCGGCCCCTTTTGCAGCGCATCACGAAGGGACATTCCGTCGAGGAACTCCATCGTCATGAACAACCGGCCGTCGCTCGTCTGGCCGAAGTCGAACATGCGAATCGTGTTGGGATGCTGGAGACGCGAGCAGGCCTTGGCTTCGTTGTAGAAGCGCTGGACCCACGTCGGGTCCGACGCCATCTGCTGGTTCAGCATCTTCAGCGCGATGACGCGGTCGATCGAGATCTGGCGCGACTTGTAGACGACGCCCATGCCGCCTTCGCCAACGCGCTGTTGGATCTCGTAGCGGCCGTCGATGACCTTTCCGACGAATGGATCGTTCATGGAGGACTGAGCTTCACCTTGTCGTTCTGCTTGATCTGATCCGCGGTCAGCCGGACCTTACCGACCGTCGCCTGTTTGTCGATTCGAATGATCGTGACGTCGCCGCCGGACAGCGGCTGACCCGTGTCACCGCGAAGCACGACCGCCGTCCACCCCTTCGCGACACCCGAGCTCGAGCCGGCGCCGATCGTGATGACGACCTCGGAGCCCTGCGTCTCTTGCTTGAGCACGCGCGCGGTGACCGGATCGGCCTTCGCGTTATCGCAGTTCGGGTTCATCGGATCCGGCGCGGCGAGGTTGCACTTCGGCCACATCGACGGCTTGCACGACGCCACGCGACGATCGGGCGGGTTGGGGCAGGGCATCGACTTCTGACACGCGGGGTTGTTGATGTCGGGCGCACCGGCCGGACACTTGTCCTTGCACGCGGGCCATCCCGGCGGTGGATTCACGTCGGGGCACACCGACGCGCACGACGGGTTCTTGGGATCGAACGCGAGCGGGTCACACGGCAGCTGCGGCGCCGGAACTTCGGCGAGGCGCGGGGGCTCTGCGATCTCGACCTTCTCCCACGCGATGCCCGTGTTCGCGGCTTGCTCTTTGAACTCGGCGGTCAGCTTGTACGTACCAGCGTCGCCGCGGTTCACGGCGTAGACGCGGATGAAGTACTTGCCCTTCGCCTTCTCGATCGTCGCGGACTTGGTGCGACCGCGCGCGCGCTTCTTGTTCGACTTTGCCGACGAGATGATCGGCGTGTTCCACTCGTCGAACACGTCGAACGCGAGCTGCAGGTTCGGGCGCGGGGTGGTCCACGCGAGCTTGATATCGAGCGTGCCCTTTTGATTCTCGGGGAGCTCGATCACTTTCCAGTCCACGCGATCGCCGCCCGGGTACGTGACGATGCCCTTCGCCTTGGCTTCGCCGTTCTCGAGCACCATCTCTTTGGCGCCCTTTTGCCGCGCGTCCTCGCCGCTGTTCTTATCCTGCGCAACGTTGTGTGCGCACGACACCGCGAGTGCCGCGACGCCAAGAAACGCCGCCGCTCGCGCGGGGCGCCCCACCAATTTCCCGAGCATCTTTGGAGTTTTGCCCAGGCCGCGAAGGCGCGCAATAGGCGCGGTGCACTACCAAAAAGCTAGGGAACCAGCGTGACCGACGACCCGCCCGCCTTGATCTGGTCGGGGGTTGCCGTGACGGTCGCGGTACACGTGCGCGGATTACAGCTCGCGACGGGGAAGGTGCCGGTGACGCCAGCGATCTTTGCCTTCCAACCTGCCGCCACGCCGAAGTCGGTGCCGATCCCGATGGTGATCGTGGAGCTCTGACCCGACACCGAGATGTTGATGATGCGCGCGGACTTCTCCGTCCCGGGCGGCGGGGGAGGCGGCTTCTTCTCCGTCGGCGGAGCTGCCGGACGCGAGGTCTTCTTGATCACGACCTTGTCCGTGGTCGGCGCCTTCCAGCCCGTCGGCGTGTCGTCCTTGATCGGCACCGCGGGCAGCGGCGGGATGAACGCGACTTGCTGCGGGAAATCGCTCTTGTACTCGGTTCCGCCACCCGACGACTTGTAGGACGCGCGCACGACGAAGTCGCCGCTATCCATGCGTCCTTGCAGGTAGAGGTGCAGGAGGTACTTGCCGGCGGGCAGGTCGTAGAGCGTACGTGTCTTGGTCAGCTCGCCGACGTCCTCCTCCTCGTTGTCCGCCTTGCTGATCACGCGATTGCCCGGGTCGAGGATCTCCATCGCCATGTCGAAGTCTTCGTTGACCGAGTCACCGGGCGGGTTGATCTCGAGCTTGAGCGTGAGCTCACCGGGGGACGGCAGATCGAGCAGGTACCACTTGGCGCGACGCATCTCGGGATACGAGAGCTCGCCTTCTGCTTTGGCTTCACTCTTCTCGTCCCAGTTGAGCTTCTTCGCGTTCTTCCAGGGCTTGACCTTTTCGCTCTTGTAGCCGGCGTGCTGTGGAATTTGCGGACCACCACACGCCGCCAATACGAAGGACGAGACCACACTTGCGAGGACAATGCGCCGCATGCCGAGACACTAGCACGGGCTAGGCAACGGGTGCCCGTCGGGATATGCAGCCTCGGTGCGCACCACCACCGTCGCCGCGATCCTCCTCGCCATCGGAGCGTGCAAACCCGCGGGTGGATCGTCCGACGGTGCCACCGTGTACGACTCGGTCTGCGTCTCGTGTCACGGCATGACCGGCAAGCCGAGCGAGCAGATGGTGAAGCAGCTAAGCGTTCGCGATCTGACCTCGCCCGCGACGCGCGCGAAGCTGACGCCCGAGTTTGTCGAGCAGCAAGTGCGCACGGGCTCGGCGAACAAGCTGATGCCGTCGTTTCAAGGCGCGCTGTCGAACGAGCAGATCAAAGCGGTCAGCGAGTACGTCGCGAGCGACGCGTTCTTGAAGCGCGCGGCGCCCTGACTCCGTTCACGCGCCGGCGAGCGAGAGCGCGAGCTCCTCGCGAACGATGGCGTTGTCGTCATCGTGCATGCGCAAGACGTCGAACGCGCGCAGGCGGCCGAGCGCCCACACCGCGTGCTCGCGCACGAGCGGGCTCGTCTCGCGAAGCAGCGCGACGAGCGGCGCGATCGCACCTGCATCGCCGGTGTTGCCGAGCGCGACGGCCACGTTACGCAACAGCACGTCGCGGGGAACGCGCCGCAGCGCCGTGCGCTTCACGAACTGCCGCAGCTGGTTCGCGCCCTTCCGGGCGAGCGCCACGAGATCCGGCAGCGCATGCTCGCCGCTCCTCGGGGTGAGCAACGGATCGTGCGGCTCGCCGTCGCCCGCGTTGAACGGACACACCTCCTGGCAGACATCGCAACCGAACACCCACGTGCCCACGCTCGCGCGCAGCTCACGAGGGATCGACGCGTGATTCTCGATCGTCAGGTACGAGATGCATCGCCGCGCGTCGAGGACGTACGCGTCGACAAACGCCTGCGTCGGACACGCGTCCAAGCACGCGCGACATCGCCCGCATCGCTTTGCCGCGTCGTCGTCGAGCGGCGGCGCTGTCGGTGCGAGCTCGGCAGCGACGAGCAGCTCGCCGAGGACGATGTAGCTGCCGGCGCCCGGCGCGATCAGCATCGTGTTCTTCGCGACAAAGCCGAGGCCGCCGCGCTCGGCCCACTCGCGCTCCATCACGGGCGCGCTGTCGACGCACGGTCGCGTCGCGACCACCGCTCCGAGGTGCGCGGCGAGTCGCTCCGCGAGGAGGACGAGCTTGTCGCGCATGACGAGGTGATAGTCCTCGCCGCGGGCATAGCGAGCGATGCGTCCGGTGAGGCGCGACGCGGGGATCGGATCGCGCTTGTCGTACGCGAGCGCGACCACGACGAGCGAGCGCGCGCTGGCGAGGAGCGATCGCAGATCTGCGCGCTGGCCGACGTGCTCGGGGGTCGCGAGGTACGCCATCTCGCCGTGGCGCTGGTCGGCGAGCCACGATCGATACAGCTCGTGCCGGCGAGGCGCTTCGATCGGGACGATCGCGGCGCGGACAAAGCCGAGCTCGCGCGCGATGTCGACAAGCCCGGCGAACGCCAGCGTCATGGCGCGACGTGAGCGACCTCGACGGGGCCATCATCGACAGCGCCTTCGCGATCGTCATCTTCGGGGACTCCGGCGAACTGCACCGCGTCGTACGGCACCGCGCAGTCGCGCTCGCGCGGCTGCGGGTACGCGATCTTGGTTCCGCGATAGGTGGTCACCACGACTTCGCGCTCGTCGAGCGAATCGATGTACGACGGGATCAGCGGCACCTTGCCGTGGCCACCCGGCGCGTCGAGCACGAGCATCGGCACCGCCATCGAGTTCATCCACCCGCGCAACGAGCGGTACAGCTCCATCGCCGTCTCGACGGGGGTGCGCAGGTGATCCGTGCCGAGGACGGTGTCGCCTTGGAAGAGGTAGTACGGACGCACGCGCGAGCGAAGCAAGCCACGCATGAGCGCGCGCAGCGATCGCGTGGACGAGTTCACGCCGCGGAGGAGCACGGTCTGATTGCCGACGGGGATGCCCGCATCGACGAGGCGCTCGCAGCCGGCGCGCGCTTCGGGCGTGAGCTCTTTGACGTGATTGAAGTGCGTGTTGATGAACAGCGGGTGGTGCTTGCGCAGCGCGGCCACGAGCTCGTCGTCGATGCGCATCGGGCACACCACCGGCAAGCGCGTACCGATGCGGATCGTCTCGACGTGCGGGATGGCGCGGAGGCGGCCGAGCAAGTAGTCGAGGCGGCGCGTGGACAGCAGCAGCGGATCGCCGCCGGACATGAGCACGTCGCGGATGCGCGGCGTGCGAGCGATGTACGCGAGGCCGGCTTCGAGATCGTGCGTGGTCGGCGGCTCGTCCCCACCGACGAGGCGGCGGCGATTGCAGTGACGGCAATAGATGCCGCAGCGATCCACGACGAGGAACAGGCAGCGATCGGGGTACTTGTGCACCACCGATGGCGCCGGCATGTGCGAGTCCTCGCCGAGTGGATCGCGCAGCTCCTCGGGGCGGATGTCCGCTTCGGACGGATGGGGAATCGCCTGCATGCGGATCGGGCACGAGGCGTGCGCGGGATCCATCAGCGACGCGTAGTACGGCGTGATGCCCACGCGAAACAGCGAGGACGATGCCGCGAGGCCCTCGCGCTCCTTGGCGGAGAGCGGAAGCACGCGCGCGAGCTCGTCGGCGCTCGTCAGCATGTGGCCGAGCTGCCAGCGCCAATCGTTCCACTTCCCCTCGCCAACATCGGCGCGTTGAAGCGGTGCGCGGCCGAGCTCGGGGGCGGCGCTGTCGTGGGCGAGAGCTAGAGACGGAAGTCGGATCACGAACGCTTGCGCCACGTAGCATGCTGCGCGCGGGCGCGCTCGAGAACGACGAGCAATCCCTCGGTCAGCGGCAACTTCAACAGCTCGTCGGGCCCGACCCACCGCGCGGCGGCCGCGTCGGTGCCGGGGACGGGCACGAGCTTCGTGAAGCCATCCGGGCCACCGATCACCCGTGCGAGGTAATCGAGGATCACGTAGTGGAAGTCGTCGCCCATGCGCTCGACCACGCACGACAGCGGCCCGACCTCGACGACGAGCCCGGTCTCCTCGCGCACCTCGCGAGCCACCGCTTGCGCGAGAGTTTCGGAGCTCTCCAGCTTACCGCCGGGGACGCTCCATTGCCCCACGCCCGGCGGGTGGGCGCGCTCGACGAGGAGCACGCGACCCTCGGGGTCGAACACGATCGCGGCGACGGCGACGACCGGCGTCATGGAGACACCTTACCGCGGGACGCCACCTTCGGTGCGGCCGTTCTGGCGGGACTGATGGCGGGATCGATGACGGTGGGCGTCGCGCTCGGACAGATCGGGGCGAGAGCGCACTGATTGCAATCGGGTTGCTTCGCGAAGCACACACGCCGCCCGAGCCAGATCATGCGGTGCGCGAAGTCCGTCCATTGCGCCTGGGGCAGGAGCTTCATGAGGTCGGCTTCGATCTTCACCGGATCCTCTTCGCTCGTGAGGCCGAGCCGCGCCGCGACGCGCGTCACGTGCGTGTCGACGACGACGCCGACGTTCTGCCCGAACACGCTGCCGAGGACGACGTTCGCCGTCTTGCGGGCGATGCCGGGCAGCTCGACGAGCTCCGCCATGGTCTGCGGGATCTCGCCGCCGTGCTTCTCGACGACCTTCTTCGCCATCCCGATGATGCTCTTGGCCTTGGCGCGGAAGAAGCCGGACTTGAAGATCATCGGCTCGACCTCCGCGGGATCGGCGGCGGCGAGCGCGGTGGCGTTCGGATACTTCGCGAACAGCGCCGGCGTGAGCGTGTTGATCATCTTGTCCGTCGACTGCGCGGACAGGATCGTCGCCACGGCGAGCTCGTAGGCGTTTCTGTGATCGAGCTCGACGTGCGCGTCGGGATAGAGGTTTGCGAGCCTCGCTGCGACATCTGCCGCGTGAGCCGGCGTCTGATGCTTTCCGGCGGCGCGCGGCTTCGTCGTTGTGCTATTTCCGGTGCGAGATCCCATGCTACTCGCGCAACGTATCACCTTCCTCGCCGTGCTCGTCGCCGCTTCGTGCGTCGCTGGCTGCAAGAACAAGAAGGAGATCCAAGCCGCGAAGACGTCGCTGTACAACACCGACTTCGCGATCGTGTTCACCGCCGCGCTCGAGGCCACGCGCGAGCAATATGCGAACCTCAACGACTTTCCCGGTCAGGGCGTCATCAAGACGGCGTGGCACGGCGTGTCCTCCACGTCGGACTCGCAAGACGTCGCCAACCAGGGCGCGGTCGCGACGCAGAACACGATCGGCGCGACCTCGCCGGCCGCCGCCGCGGGCGGAATGCCCACGCGCCTGGCGTTCAAGCGCACGTACATCCGATTCGACGTGAGCGTCACCGGCGGGCGGCCATGGCGCGTGAAGGTCATCGGTCACGCGGCCGAGTGGGACGCGGGGAACGCGATGCCGACGGAGCTGAAGGGCATGGCGCGACCGCCGTGGCTCGAGGGACGCGTCGAGAGCTTGCAGGTCGCGATCTATCGCAAGATCAAAGCGTACGCGGTGCCGATGCCGCCCGAGGTCGAGATCACCAAAGACGAGGTGAAGCTGCCGACGACGGATCCATCGACGTTCAAGAACGTGCCGCCCGCCGTCGCGAAGCGCCTCGCGTTCATCAAGGACGCGCTCGCTCGTCGTGACTATGTCGCGCCTCTCTCTTATACACAA
>JAEYYV010000088.1 GCA_023428295.1 Pseudomonadota bacterium | reverse complement strand
CGCCGGACGCGGTGCGCTCGGCGCGCTCGGCGCTCGCGTTGCGCTCGCCGCGCTCGGTGCTCGCGTTGCGCTCGCTCGCGCCCGGCTTGGTCGCCGCTTCGAGCTTGGCCATGCGCTTGCCCGCCTTCTCGGCCTTCTCTTTTTCGCGCGCGTCGAGACCCTTCGGGTTGTTGGCTGCCTCGCGCTCGCGCTCGAGCTCGCGCTCCTCGCGCCGCTTGTCGCGCATGCGGCGCAGGCCGCCGACCATGATCTCGGCGATCAGCGTGTCGTACTCCATGCCCGACGCCTTCGCGATGAGCACGAGGTCCGAGTAGTCCGGCGTGAGGCCGGGCAGCGGGTTGACCTCGAGGACATAGATGCGTCCCTCGGCGTCCATGCGCATGTCGACGCGAGCGACGTCGCGGCAATCGAGCGCCCAGAACGTGGCGCGCGCGATCTTCTCCATGGCCTTGAGCTCGGCCTCGGTCAGCTTGGCGGGGCACTCGTAGTAGACGTGCTCTTCCCACTCTTGCTTGACGCCGTAGTCGTAGACCGGGCGCGGGTTGGCCTTCTTGAACTTGATCTCCATGGGCGGCAGCACGCGCGGGCGCTTGTCACCGAGGAGGCCGACCGTGAACTCGCGGCCCGCGATGTACTCTTCGACGAGGGCGGGCTGGCGGTACTTCTCGATCAGGTTCTTGACCGCGGCGCGCAGCTCGTCTTCGGTGTCGACGACGTTGGTGGAATCGATTCCCTTCGAGGAGCCCTCGGCGTTGGGCTTCACGATCATCGGGAACTTCATGTCCGGGTTCATGCGCTCGCGCGGCGACTCCCACACCTGGAACTTCGGCGTGAGGATGTCGTGCTGCATCAGCACCTTCTTGCCGAGCGCCTTGTCGAGCGCGATGGCGAGGGTGGCCGAGTCCGAGCCGGTGTACGGGATGCCGAGGAGCTCGCAGAGTGCGGGCACCTGAGCCTCGCGGTTACGGCCTTCGACGCCTTCCGCGATATTGAAGATCAGATCGACATCGGCTTCTGCGAGTACGCGCGGCAAGTCCGGCGTGGCCTCGAGGTGCACCACGATGTGGCCCTGGCGCGCGAGCGCGTTGGCGATGGCGATGATGGTCTCCGGCGGATCCCACTCGGCTTCGTCGTCTCCGTCGTGCGAGCGCTTCACGTTGTACGTGAAGCCCACGCGGATCGGCTGGGCCTTGCGTGCGCGGCGCGGCGTGACGCCGAGCTGCGAAGCAGTAGCGAGACCCGAGCGCAGCGCCGCAGCGTTCAGGATGGCCGCGATGGTCGCGTTGTACGTGAGACCGACTTGCGCCGTGGCCGCGAACAGCGAGCTGTGGGAGGCGAGCTGGGGCAGGGCATTCGCCTCGAGCAGGTAGATGCGCCCCTCTTGCGTCACGCGGTAATCGAGACGCGCGAGATCGCGCAGCCCGAGCGCGCGGATCACGTCCATCGAGATCGAGCGCAGGCGGGCGGCGACGTCGCGCGGGATGTTGGCGGGGCAGCGGTACTGCACCTTGCCCGGCTCGACGTTCTTGAGCCGGTAGTCATAGATGTTGAACTGCTTGTCGTCCGTGCGCGGACGATCCGCCTTGTCGCGGTCGCGTTGCTCCGGCTCGAACAGCATCTCGACCGGCGTGAGCAGGCCATCGTCATGGCCAACGCCCTCGATGAAGCCGAGCGCGATGTCTGCGCCCTCGATGTACTCCTCGACGAGCACGCCGTCGGGATACGTACGCAGCGCGGACTTGAGCGCGGGCGGGAGGTCCCTGGGCTCGCGGATCACCGACGACCCGATGGAGCTGTTGTAGATGCCCTTGCTCGAGCCCTCGTGGTTGGGCTTGACGATGACCGGGAACGCGAGGCCCATGCCGCGCTCGAGCAGGTACTCGAAGTTGCGCACCGTCACGAGCTGCGCGCGCGCGGTGTCGATGCCGGCTCGCTGCACCATCAGCTTGGTGAGCCACTTATCCAGCGTGACCGTGTTCGTGTACGCGTCGGACCCCGTGTACGGGATGCCGAGCTCCTCGAACAGCGCCGGATAGAACGCCTCGCGCATGCGGCCGGTCTGGCCCTCGGCGGTGTTGAAGATGATGTCCGGATCGATCGCCTCGAGGCGCTCGAGCAAGTTGGACGCAGGTCCCGAGACCTCGACCTTCTCGACCTCGTGACCGGCCGCTTCGATGGCGGCAGCGATCGCGCTCACGGTCTCGGCAGAGTCGTACTCGGCTTCTTTTTCGGTCTCCCGGACGTCGGTCAACCGAAGGTTGTGCGTGAACGCGACTTTCATTGTGTGTGAAAGGCATAGCAAAGCGGTGTGACAAGCAATCCGTCAAGCAAAACTCGCCGCTCGGTCTTCACACCGATCGCCGCCCTCGTACGTCATAACTAGGGCATGCGTCGCATGTTGCTCCTCGTCGCCTTCGTTGCTGCATGTGGCGGTCGTGCAAACACGTCGACGCTACCGTCGGCGCCGCCCATCGATCCCGCGGACGATCTCGCCGCCGCGAGGTCGGACGCGCCGAAAGCAGATCCCGGCGACTCGAGCCTCACCGCGAAAGATCCCCGGGTCGTCGACCTCGACATCATCAAGATCCGCGCGAACGGCCCGCCGGGCAGCGACTCGATGACCTCGGTCGCCTCGGCCGACCTGTTCACGATGGCGACGCAGGCGGCCAAGGAGGGGCGCACGGACTCCGCGATCCAGCAGTACCGCCAGCTCATCCACGAGTTCTCCGAGTCGCTCTACGCACCGATCGCCCTGTTCAACATCGCGGCGATCTATGACGGACGGGGGGATCTCTCGCAGACCATCGCCACGCTGCGCGAGCTCGTGCAGACGTACCCGCAGTCGCGCGAGTCCATCGAGGGCCACCTGTTCATCGTCGCGCTGCACGCCGACAAGAAGCAGTGGGCCGACGCGCTGTCCACGGTCGACGAGGTGCTCGCGCGCCAGAACCTGACCTACGCGGATCGCATCGAGGCCTATGCGCGCCGCGGCTACGTGCTCCTCGAGCAGAAGCAGTTCGACGCCGCGGACACCGCGCTCGCGTCCGCGATCACCGAGTGGCGCAAGGCCCCGCGCATCGAGGACCCGTACTACATCGCGATGGCCCACTACTATCGCGGCGAGCTCCTGCACCAGAAGTTCCTCGATCTGCGCCTGCGCAGCGGTGACGACGAGATGGTCGCGGACCTCGAGCAGAAGCGCGTCCTCGCGGTGCAGGCCTACGATCGCTGGCGCGAGAGCCTCGCGTTCAAGCACGCGTACTGGGCGACGGCCTCCGGCTACCAGATGTCGCAGATCTTCGTCGAGCTGTGGGAGGCGCACGTGAAGGCGCCGTACCCCAAGCGCGTCGAACCCTCCGCGCGAACGACATACGTCGCCGAGGTCCACGAGCGCGTGAAAGAGCACCTCGCGAAAGCGCTCGAAGGCCATCGCATGAACGTCGAGCTCGCAAAGGCGTACGGCGTCGACACCGCGTGGAGCAAAGGCTCCGAGGTGCGCGCCGTGCAGATCCTCGAGCTCATCGCGAAAGAGTCCGCCGGCAACTACACGATGCCGCCGAGCTGACGCCGCGCGACGCCGAGCGCCACGCGACGCCGAGCGCAACGCGACGCCGAGCGCGACGCGACGCCGATCGCCTCGCTACGTGACGTGGATCGCTACGCGACGCCGAGGTTCTGCCAGTGGCCCACGACCGACAGGCCGTGCGCGTGCGCCGTCGCCTCGTCCGGAACGACCGGCACGGCGCCGCGGATGCGCGCTTCGAGCACGAACCGCTCGAGCTTGCGATGGCCGCGCGCGTTCGGCACCAACAGCGG
>JAEYYV010000080.1 GCA_023428295.1 Pseudomonadota bacterium | reverse complement strand
GGCCCCGCACCGTCGAAGCTACGACGTCGTGCGGGGTGGGTCGCGGCAGCAGCGATGGCAATCGCCGTCCCCGCGATCCTGCACGTTGCAAGTCACCCGACGAGCGAGGAGCCGATCGCCTGCGATGTCGAGGCGCGCGGTGCATTCGCCGATACGTGGACGCCAGCGCGCCGAGCCGCGCTCCTCGACACGTTCGCGAAGAGCGGCGAAGCCGGCGCCGCTGCGGCAGGACGGGCCATCGCCGATGTCGCGGATCGCCTGTCGCAGGCGTGGGTCGCTCGCTGGGAGACAACGTGCCGCGCGGCGCGTGTCGAGCATACGTGGCCGGAAGACCTCGGCGTGCAGTCGACGACGTGCCTCGACGAGAACCGGGTCAAGCTGCGTGCGCTCCTCGCTGCGCTCGAGCGTGCCGATACCGTCGCGATAGCGAGTGGCGCGGAGCTCCTGCGGCGAAGCGATGCCGTCACTCCCTGCGGCGATCCGGACTACCTGCGCGCGCGGATCGTCCCTCCGCGAAACCCCGCGCGTGCCGCCGAGATCGCGGCGCTCGAGGCGCGCGTGACCGCGCTCCAGGTCGCGTTTGGACTCCGTCGCCACGACGAGTCCAAGCGTGACTTCCCCGCGCTCATGGCCGAGGTCGAGCGCGTCGGGGATCCGAGGCTCCTGGCGCAGCTGCTCGGCTTCGAGGCCATTCTCGCGCAGCAGCGTTCGGATCTTCCCGCCGCGATCGCCGCTGCGAAGCGCGCCTATCTCGTCGCACGACGCCATCGAGACGTCGAGGCAGCGGCGCAAGCGGCCTCGGACCTGGTCTGGTTCTACGGCTACGAGGAAGGGAATGTCGAGGCGGGGGAGGACTGGGCCGCGCTCGCGCTCGTCGAGATCGAGAGCATTCCGCACGCGCGCGTCGCGTTCCGCGTGTACTCCTCGATCGGGTCGATGGCGGAGCACCGCGGTCAAGTCGCGCGCGCCGTGGAAGCGCAGCGCAAGGCGGCCACGCTAATCGAGCACTACTATGGTGCCGATCACTACTCGACGGCACTGGCGCACCAGAACCTCGCGACCGCGCTCGACATCGCCGGCGAGAGGGCGGAAGCGATCGCGATGTATCGCTCGTCCCTCGCGATCCTCGAGCGCGATCTGGGCGAGAGCTCGTTAGCGTACGCGCACGCGCTCAACTACTTCGCGTTCATGCTCGGCAGTGCGGGCGAGCACGTGGAGGCACGCGCGGTCGCGTCTCGTTCTGTCGCGCTCGGGCGCGCACTCGACGCGAGAGGTGCGGATCTGGGCGCGCTGCTCTTCCACCAAGCAAGCGTGCAGCAGCTCGCCGGTGACCTCGAGAGTGCCATCCCGATCTTCGTGGAAGCGCATGCGGCCTATGTCGCGAGCGGCGACGACGGGCACGCGGCGTCGACGATTGGCGCACTCGGAGGGGCACGTGCGGAGCTCGCGCTGCTTGGTGATGCCCACTCGCTGGACACGCTCGCGATCGCGGACCTAGAGCGCGCGATCGTGGACATCGAGACGCTGTGGGGTGCGGACCATCCCGACCGCGCGACCGCGCTGTACAGCCTGTCCCTGTTGCATGCCGAGCGCGCCCGCTGCGACGAGGCCACGGCACTCGCGAAGAAATCGCACGCGATCTTTGCTCGCGAACCGGGATCCGCGTTGACGGGAGACCCGCTGACAGTGCTCGGCCGGTGCATGCTGGCGAGGGGTGCCCGTACCGAGGCTATCGCCACGTTCGAGAGCGCCCTCGCGGTGCTCTCGAACGAGCGCGATCCGGTACGCCGTGCGGTCGTTGAGGCGTGGCTCGGCTTCGCTCTCCTGGGCACCGAGCAAACGGATCGCGCGCACGCGCTACTCCTCCCTGCGCGAGAGAGGCTCGCCGCTGATGCTCGACACGACAAGCTCGTCGAGCGGATCGATCGCGCTCTCGCAAGCGTCAATCCATCGCGCCCGTGAACGGCCTAACCGGCCTAACCGGCCTAACCGGCCTAACCGGTTAGACCAGCTACTTCGCTTTGATCGAGTCGCACACGGACTCGAGCATCGCCTTCGTCTTGTCGAAGTTGTCGATGTCGCCGTCACCGACCTGAATGGCGGTGCACTTCACGATCTTGTCGCCGATCTGCGTGTACGAGCTCGCCTCGATCCGATCCTTGGCGTGCGTCAGCGTGACCGACCAGCCGTCCGGTCGCTGCTGCGTGCGAACGATCGTGGCCTTCTCGGGGCTGAGCGGAATCTCTTTGTTCGCCTCTTCCCCGGTCGCCGGCATCTTGCGCACGGGATACGGGCCGGTGAACACCTGCGGGACGTGGTCGTACTCGACACGCGCGTCGAACCAGTCGCCCTCCTCGCGCTTGTTCTTTGGCAGTCCGTCCGGAATCATCACCGTGTACGTCACGCCCTCTTTGGTCACCGTGTGCTCGACGAGCTTCTTGCCGCTGTAGTCCTTGTCGGGCCCGCACGCGAGAACGGGAGCCAGCACGAGGAACACCATCGCCATCCGCATCATGGCAAACGGTGTATCACTACCGATAAGACGTGCGCGTCGCGACGTTCAATATCAACAACGTCAACAAACGGCTCGCGAACCTCCTCGAGTGGCTCGAGCGCGAGAAGCCCGACGTCGTGTGCTTGCAGGAGCTGAAGGCGACGAAGGCGCAGTTTCCGGGTGCGGCGATCCGTGCGGCCGGATATCACGCGCTCGTTCACGGACAGGCGTCGTGGAATGGCGTCGCGATCCTCAGCAAGCACGGCGATCCGATCGAGACGCGACGACAGCTGCCGGGCTACGAGGACGATCCGCAGGCGCGATATCTGGAAGCGGCGGTGCGCGGCGTGATCATCGGGTGTCTCTACGCGCCCAACGGCAATCCGATCACCGGGCCCAAGTTCACGTACAAGCTGGCGTGGCTCGAAGCGCTGCTCGCGCACGCGAAGGGGCTGTACGCGACCGGGCACGCGATCGTGCTCGCGGGTGACTACAACATCGTTCCGACCGACGAGGACATCTACAACACGCGCTCGTGGAAGCGAAACGCGCTGCTGCACCCCACAGCGCGCGAGCTGTATCGACGCCTGCTCGCGCAAGGCTGGCTCGACGCACTCGACGAGATGCATGACGAGGCGGTGTTCACGTTCTGGGACTACTTTCGCGATCACTGGACGCGCAACGCAGGGTTGCGCCTCGATCACCTGCTGCTGTCGGACGTGCTGAAGCCCACACTCGTGAATGCGGGCGTGGATATCTGGGTGCGCGGGCGCGATGGCGCGAGCGATCACGCGCCGGCGTGGATCGAGCTCGACTACTCGCCGTGAGCAACTCCGGTTCATTCGCCGTGTCCTACCGCTGGCACAAGTGCGCGATACTGCCCTCGTGAGCAAGGACGTCGACCCGCACGACAAGACGCGGGCCGAACCGGTGCAGCCGAAGACGGTGGCGCCTCCGATCGGCACGTACTCGCTCGTCAGCATCTTGGGCGAAGGTGGGATGGGCGTCGTGTGGCGCGCGCACGATCCGAAGCTCGATCGCGACGTCGCGATCAAAGTGCTGAAGCGCACGGATGCGCCCGTGTCGTTGCGCCAGCGATTGCAACGCGAAGCGCGGGCGATGGCGCGCCTCAAGCACCCGAACGTGCTCACCGTGTACGACTCGGGCACCGAGGGCGGGCGCGACTTCATCGCGATGGAGCTCGTCGAGGGCTGCTCGCTCGACGAGTGGCTCGATCGACATCCATTGCCCGAAGACGTCATCGCGGCCGTGCTCGCCGCCGGGCGCGGATTGGCGGCCGCGCACCGCGCGGGCCTCGTGCATCGCGACTTCAAGCCGCACAATATCTTGAGGTCCAACGATGGCCGCGTCCTCGTCACCGACTTCGGGTTGGCCCGTGGGCTCGGCGAGATGACGGAGTCGCAGATCGAGCCGGCGCTCGACCTGTCGACCAGTGGCTTCGAACAGACGATGGCTGCGGCGGACTCGCACGCCGAGCCCAGTGGATCGCGAAGCAAGGCGGACAGCGTGCTCGATTCGCCGCTGACACAGACGGGCGTCCTCATCGGAACGCCCGCGTACATGGCGCCCGAGCAGTTTCGCGGCGCGCCTCCGGATCCACGCACCGACCAGTTCGCGTTCTGCGTCACCGCGTGGCAGATGCTGACCGGCGGACGGCCGTATTACGGCTCGAATCTCGAGGAGCTGAAGAAGGCCGCCGGCGAAGGCGTGGCACACGTGAAGACCACGCTGCCCCCGGTCGTGCGAGCAGCGCTCGTGCGCGGCATGGATCCGGATCCGGCGAAGCGCTGGTCGTCGATGGACGAGTTGCTCGACGAGCTCGAGAAGGCGACAACGCCAACGCGTCCGCGCTGGATGATGTACGCGGTGATCGGAGTAGCGATCTGCACGCTCGTGCTCGCGGGCAGCGTCATCCAACGCGCGACGAAGACGGCCGCGCCAGCAGGCGCGTGTCAGGCGGCGGACATCGCGTTCGGCGATGCGTGGTCGCCATCGGTGCGCGCGGACGTGTGGAAGCAGCTCGACGCCGCGAAGTCCGGCGTGACGGAAGCATCGTTCGCGCGTGTCGCCGACACGCTCGATGCGTGGCGCACGTCGTGGATGCAGAGCTACGACGAAGCGTGCCGCGCGCCGCCCGGCAAGCTGCCGAAGGCGCGGCTCGACTGCTTGGTCTCGTCGCGCGATCTGGTGGGCGCGCTGCAGCTCGTGCTGCGCGACGGCAACGCGCAGATGTTCGCGGGCTTCGACGCGCACGGCATCTTGCCGAACATGAATACGTGCAAGGTGCCAAGCCCGGTGTCCTCGCCGCAGATTCCGATCGAGTCGCGCGCGCAGATCCTCGACGTGATGTCGCGCGCGTTCACCCTCGGCATGCAGCCCGATGTCGTCGCGTCGGCGAACGAGCTGCTCGCGGAGGCCAAGACCATCGGCTGGCCGTGGCTCGCACCGATGATCATGCTCGGCGAAGGCAACGAGCTGTTGCGACGCGGTCGTCCGAGCGAGGCGCGCGAGGTTTTCACGACGGCGGTGAAGCTCGCGAGGGGCGATGCTCGCTTGGTCGCGTCGCTGCGGCTCGGCGTGCTCGAGTCCTCAGTCGTCGAGCTCGCCAACCCCGACACGGCGATCCGCGACGGCGAGCTGCCCGCGGAGATCGCGGCGCTCGTCGACGCAGCCCGCTCCACGGCGCGGAGCGCGGGCAACGACGCCATCCTGATGGCATCCGTGTCGTCGCTCGAGGGAGTGGCGCTCGCGAGCCGCGCGCGCTGGACGTTCGACAAGCGCCTGTTCGCGGACTCGCTCGCCGCGCTCGAGGACGCGCGCCGCTGGTACGCAGAGATCGGCGACCTCGCACGTGCGGCGATGGTCGCGGCAAACGAAGCCGAGGTCTACTCGATGCGCGCCGACGATCGCGCGCTCGATGACGCGACGTTCGTGGCGCGCTCCGCGGAGGAAGCGCTCGAGAACGCGAAGCTTCCGGCCTCGCGTTCGCTCGACGAGATCCAAGCGCGCATCGCGTTCGCGCGCGGCGAGTACGCCCAGGCGCGCGCGCGCTACGCGAAGCTGCCGGGTCCCCGGGCAGAACCGAGCCGCGCCCCCACGGTCACGGGAACGGTGGTCGACGCGAATGGCAAAGGCGTCGGCGAAGCGATGGTGATCGCGTGGGTCGGCCTCATGAACGGCGATCCGGTGAACCTCGTCACCGACGCACGCACGATCGCTGGCAGCGGCGAGATCGTGCAAACGGCCAGCGACGGTACGTTCACGATCCACGCGCCGGCGGGCGCCGCGATCATCGCGCAACGCGGCCCCAATCGCAGCGCTCCAACGGCGATCACTGGCGGCACGATCACGCTGCGCGTCGAGCCGACGAGCGTGATCAGCGGTCGCATGGCCGGGCGCAACGCGAGCGGCGTGTTCGCATTCGCGCAGACCACGATCGGCGACGCGACGTGGCGTATCCGCGCCCCCGTGCATCGCGACGCGACGTACGCGATCGGCGGGCTGCCCACGATGCTGTCCGCGATCGGCGCGGTCGCGAACATCGACGATGGCGAACGAACGGTGCTCGCCGTCGGTCGTCCTCCGCAGATCGACTGGCCGTACGGCCGCGCCGTCGAGATCATCGTCCGAGGTGCGCTCACCGACACCGCGCAGATCTGGCTCGTCCCGGGACGACTCCATGGTGCGATCCCGAAGACGCGCGCCGGCGCCGAGCAACTCGCGCGCACGTCGACCTCGTGGGCCACGGCGCAGCCCCATCCGATCGGTGCGACGGCGACACCGGCGGGTCGCGAGCTGTACCGGCGCGGCGATCGCCACGCCGTTCTCGTCGGAAATCGTCCGGGATTCTCGCTCGCTTGCGCCGCGGCTGACGACAAACCTGACACCGCGCTCCACTGCGTGGAGGTCAACGTCACCGACGGGAACGCGACCGATTTTCCGGATGGTCGGTGGGGCACCGACACCCAAGCGGCCCTCATCGAAATGTGATTTCCAAGGGACCCGAGGGTATCCGCGGAGTGTTACATCCCTGTCGTGAAGATCCACGAGTATCAAGGGAAGCAGCTGTTCCGGACGTACGGCGTGCCCGTGCCCGTCGGCATTGCCGCCACGAGCGCCGAGGACGCGATCGCCGCGATTCCGAAAGTCCAGAAGGACAGCGGAAGCGAAGTCGTCGTCGTCAAAGCACAGATCCACGCAGGTGGTCGCGGCAAGGGCGGCGGCGTGAAGGTCGCGAAGACCGCCGCCGACGCCGAAGCCGCCGTGAAGAAGATCTTCGGCATGCAGCTCGTGACGCCGCAGACCGGCCCCGAGGGCAAGAAGGTCCAGCGCATCCTCGTCGAGCAAGGACTCGCGATCGATCACGAGTTCTATCTCGGCATGCTCCTCGACCGCGCGACCGGTCGCGTGACCGTGATGGCCTCGCGCGAAGGCGGCATGGACATCGAGGAGGTCGCGGAGAAGCACCCCGAGAAGATCATCCGCGTCGCGATCAACCCGGCGACGGGCTGGCAGGACAACCAGAGCCGCTCGCTCGCCAAGGCGCTCGGTATGACCGGCAAGGCTGCCGGCGAGCTCGCGAAGTTCATGACCGCGCTCACCCGCGCGTACGAAGAGCTCGATTGCTCGCTCCTCGAGATCAACCCCCTGATCACGACGAAGGACGGCAAGGTCCTGGCGCTCGACGCGAAGATCAACTTCGACGACAACGCGCTGTTCCGCCATCCCGAGCTCGAGGAGCTGCGTGATCCGAACGAGGAAGACGCGGCAGAGCAGGAAGCCAAGAAGTGGGACCTCAGCTACATCTCGCTCGGCGGGAACATCGGCTGCATGGTCAACGGCGCGGGTCTCGCGATGTCGACGATGGACATCATCAAGTTCTATGGCGGCGAGCCGGCGAACTTCCTCGATGTCGGCGGCGGCGCGTCGGCGGAGAAGGTCACCGCAGCGTTCAAGATCATCACGACGGATCCCGAGGTGAAGGCGATCTTCGTGAACATCTTCGGCGGCATCATGAAGTGCGACACGATCGCCGAGGGCGTGATCAAGGCGGTCAAAGAGACCGGCCTCAAGGTCCCGCTCGTCGTGCGCCTCGAAGGCACGAACGTCGAGCTCGGCAAGAAGATGCTCGCCGAGAGCAAGCTCAACATCATCAGCGCCGACGACATGGCCGACGGCGCGCAGAAGGTCGTGAAGGCCGCGAAGGAGCAGAAGTAATGTCGGTCCTCGTCGGATACAACACGCGTCTCGTCGTGCAGGGCATGTCCGGCTCCGCCGGCGCGTTCCACACGAAGCAAGCGCTCGAGTACGGCACGAACGTCGTCGCTGGTGTCACGCCAGGCAAAGGCGGCGCGAAGGTCGCGGGCCTCGAGCAGGTCCCGATGTTCGACACCGTGCAAGAGTCGGTCGACAAGGTCGGCGCGAACACGAGCGTCATCTACGTGCCGCCTCCGTTCGCTGCCGACTCGATCCTCGAGGCCGCCGCCGCGGGCATCGAGGTGATCATCGCGATCACCGAGGGCATCCCGGCGCGCGACATGATCAAGGTGAAGTACGTGCTCGACAACGAGTACCCCGAGGTCGTGCTCATCGGTCCGAACTGCCCGGGCGTCATCACGCCGGGTCAGTGCAAGGTCGGCATCATGCCGGGCTACATCCACAAGCCAGGCGGCGTGGGCGTTGTCTCGCGCTCCGGCACGCTCACGTATGAAGTCGTCGGTCAGCTCACCAAGCTCGGCCTCGGTCAGTCGACCGCGATCGGCATCGGTGGCGATCCCGTGAAGGGCACCGACTTCATCGACGCGCTGTCGTGGTTCGCGAACGATCCGGGAACGTCGTCGATCTTCATGATCGGCGAGATCGGTGGCGACTCCGAGGAGCGCGCCGCGCAGTTCATCAAGGACCACGTCGACAAGCCCGTCGCCGCGTTCATCGGCGGACAGACGGCGCCCCCGGGCAAGCGCATGGGTCACGCTGGTGCGATCATCTCCGGCGGTAAGGGCGCAGCGAGCGACAAGATCGCCGCGCTGAAGGCGGCGGGGATCTCCGTCGCTGCGACGCCGGCCGAGATGGGCACGACGCTCGCCAAGGTTCTCGACAGCCAGCCTGTCAGCGCGTAGCTCGCGCCAGCTAGAGAACGCTCGGACCTGCGGGCGCGTTCAGCGTCTGCGGCTTCGCGCGATCGGCGATGTCAGCGAGCCGCGGATAGCTCGCTGACCGTTCGCGCCGTCCGCGACGAGAGCCGCGAGCGCATAGCTCCTCGTACCGCGTTGCCTTCCCGGGCGACATCGACTAGTTTCCGCGCACTTCAAGGAGTTACGTCATGGCTATCGAGCGCACGTTTTCGATCATCAAGCCCGACGCCGTCGCGGCGAACAAGATCGGCGGCATCACCGCCAAGTTCGAGGCCGCGGGCCTCCGCATCCTCGCCTCCAAGATGGTTCGCCTGACCGAGGCGCAGGCGCAGGCGTTCTACGCGGTTCATAAGGAGCGCCCGTTCTACGGCGACCTCGTGAAGTTCATGACCGAGGGTCCGGTGATCGTGCAGGTGCTCGAGGGCGAAGGCGCGATCGCGAAGAACCGCCAGGTGATGGGCGCGACGAACCCGGAGAAGGCCGACCCCGGCACGATCCGCAAGGAGTTCGCGACGAACATCGAGCGCAACGCGGTGCACGGCTCCGACGCGCCAGAGACGGCCAAGGAGGAGATCGCGTTCTTCTTCTCGACCGCCGAGCTCGCTGCTCTCGCTCGCTAATCGCTCACGGGCCCAGCGTTCGAGAACTGGGTCTGCACGATCTTCCACGCGGTGCCCTCGTGGAGGAACACCGCGAGCACGCGGAACGTCTGCGAGACGTCCGTCGCTGCGCGGCCCTTCGCGGTGTAGACCGCGTTGAGCGCCGCCACGCCGAGCGGTCCTGCGGTGACGACGCGAACGCCGCCGTCGAGCCGCAGCTCTGCGCGCAGGCGATTGAACAGCGCTTTGATCTTCGCGCCGCCGACGATGCGCTCGCCCGGGCCACTGCCAAAGTTGAACGCGTCGTCGCGCTCGCTGCGCGCATCGGCGAACGCTTTGCGCGACGCGAACGCGGCCTTCGCTGCCGTGCCGACCTCGTCGCTCTCGCTGTTGTCGACGATCGCGCGAGGCGTGGGGAGCGTGCCGAGGATCGCGAGGCGCTCGGCGGTCTGATCGCGCACCGTCTGCGCCCAACACAGCGCGAGCACGGACCAGCCCGCGTCGGTCGCGACGAGCGCTTGCGTGATCACGATCCGGCGCGGTGCGAGGTTCGGACCGGACAGCTCGATCTCTTCGGCGGTCCACGCGGACGCTTCCTGCTGGCCGATCGCGACGAACTTCGAGACGATCTTGAAGCCGTCGGGCGGCGGATCGCCGAGGTTCTTGGTCAGCATCGCTTCGATCGCGTCGCGCCCCTCGGCGAAGTCGGCGGCATCGATGCCGAAGGCGAGCGCGTTCGGCGCCATCGTCTGCGCGAGCTTCGCGAGGTCACCGACGCCGATGAGGTCGCGCTGCTGATCGAGGAAGTTGTGAATCGGCGGTGGGGGCGCCGCGTCGATCGTGCCCGCGTCGACGATCGTCGCGACGACGCCTGCATCGTCGGCCTGCGTAGGTGTCTCGGACGGCCCGGTCGGCGTCGTCGTCGACGACGAGCTCGACGTCGTGGTCGACGATCCGGTGGACGCTCCCGACCCGGTCGTCGGTGGTGACGAGACGACCACCTCGTCGCGCGTGCCTTCGTTCATCGACGACACGAGCACGCCGACACCAGCGCCGAGGCCGATCGCGAAGCCGCCGAGCATCATGTACACGCGACGCCGCGAGCGCTGCGCCACCTGCGGCGGCGTCACGGACATCATCGTCGTGTACGTGCGCACCGGCGACGGTGTCCATCCCGGCGCCGTCGAGTGCGAGTCCGGAACCATCGCTTCGGGCGGCGGCGGTGGTGGCGCGTATCCATCGTGGCTCGGCGGCGGCGGTGGCAATGGCAAGCGATCGCTCGCACGACTCGCGACGGGCATCTCGCCCATCGGCCTCGACGGGCGCGCGTACGAGCTCGGCACCGCGTGCAGCGGCGCGGTCGGCGGCTCGGCGCTCTGGTGAAGCGGCGGCGGCATCGACGGCGGGCCATCGTGCACGTGTGCCGGCATCGACGGCGGGCCATCGTGCACGTGTGCGGGCATCGACGGCGGGCCATCGTGCGCGGGTGCGGGCATCGACGGCGGACCATCGTGCGCGTGCGGCGCGAAGGGAAGCGTCGTGTTCGCGTTGCCCGCGGGCGCGTTCGCGTCGCGATACGCAGGCGCGAGGGCGGGTGAGAGCGGCGCGCCCGCGTGCGGCGCCATGGCGGAGG
>JAEYYV010000024.1 GCA_023428295.1 Pseudomonadota bacterium | reverse complement strand
GCGGATAGGACCGCCCGAGGGGTGGCTCGTTCCCTGCTTAGCCGCGCCGCATCAAGCGTTCGCTTAAGGAGTCACGTTTCCATGCTTCGCACTCTCTCGTTCGCCGCGATCCCGATGTTCGCTCTGGCGCTCGCCCCGATGGGCTGCGCGTCCTCCGATGCCGATGACGAGCTCGCCGGCGAAGCCGAAGAGGCGCAGGAGAGCAAGGCCGACTCGGGCGGCACGTACACGTACTTCGAGATCAAGCGCGACTTCCGCCGTTGCATTTATCCGCTGTGTGGCGGCTTCTGGCTCGATCGTCTGAACGCGACCAAGACCACCTGCCACGACGGCTCGAAGGCCGAGGAGTGTTACGCGCCGGTCCTCGATTGGTCGGAGTCGGGCCTCACCACCGAGCAGCAGGACACGCTGTTCGCCGCCGCAGATCGCACGGCGCTCACCGAGAGCACGTACGCGATCGTGCGCGGTCGCTTCACGAAGAAGAACCAGACCACGCCGATGCCGAACCTCGGCAAGTTCGTCGTGACCGAGGCGTGGGTCGCCGTGGGCGAAGGCACCGCCGAGGGCGTGTTCGCGAAGATCAAGGACAACGGCCTCCGCTGCATCACCTCGCCGTGCAACAGCCTCACGGAGTACGCCCTCAACGCGTCGCGCACGGCGGACATCGCCGCGGTGGACTTCGAAGCGGGCGATCTGTCCGACGCCGCCGTCGAAGGCCTCTTCCAAGACCTCGCAGACGCCAGCTTCATCGTCGCGGGCGATCGCTACAACTTCAAGGTGCAAGGCCGACCGGGCAAGGGCCGCACGGCGACCAACGCGTTCCGCAACGTGAAGAACATCGAGGCGGCCGCAGGTGAGTGCTTCGTCGGTGGTTGCTCGGGTCAGGTGTGCAGCGATCAGGAAGGCATCATCACGACCTGCGAGTACCGCCCCGAGTACGCGTGCTACCAAGACGCGACGTGCGAGCGCCAGGCGACCGGCGAGTGCGGCTGGACCCAGACGACGGAGCTCCAGGCCTGCCTGGCGAGCCCGCAGCAGCAGTACTGAAAATTCGCGACGACCCGCGTCCCAGTCGGGTATCGTCCGCTGCGATGAGGCACCTCGGGGCACTCGCATTCTCGGTGGTACTGGTCGCCTGCGGCGCGAACGCGCGTGGTAGCGGCGACGATGGTGGCGATGGCGTCGACGGTGGAGATAACGGCGGCTCGGACGCGGGATCGAACGTGCCGGGCACTACAGCCGTGTACGCGCACACCCCGACGCAGCTGTACCGGATCGATCCGGACTCGTATCAGCTGACGATGATCGGCACGTTCTCGTTCGGGAACGACACGATGACCGACATCGCGATCGACAAGAACGGCCTCATGATCGGCGTGTCGTTCACCAAGGTGTATCGCGTCGATCCGACAACCGCGGCGACCACGCTGTTGTCGAGCGGCCTCACCGGAGAATTCAACGGGCTCTCGTTCGTGCCCGCGGATCAAGTCGGCACGACCGGCGACGACGTGCTCGTCGGTACGCGGAACGCCGACGGCAAGGTGTTCCGCATCGATCCCATGACGGGTACGGCCACCCAGATCGGTGACATGAACGGCTACTCGTCGAGCGGTGACCTGGTGGCAGTCGATGGTTTCGGCACGATGCTCACCGCCGACAATGGCCTCTCGAACGATCGCTTGGTGCGCCTCGCACCGGGGACGTTCGCCGCCACGGTGATCGGAACGGACATCGGCGTCGCCGAGATCTGGGGCGTCGCGTTCTGGAAGAACAAGATCTTCGGCTTCACGAACGGCGGAAAGTTCCTGACGATCGATCCGGTGACGGGCGTCGGCACGATCATCCAGAACACGGGACCGCAGTGGTATGGCGCGGCGGTCACCACGTCGGCGCCCGTGATTCTCTAACCTAGTTCGCGTTCTGTCCCCAGGCGATCAGCACCTTGCCGGTCGCCTGCTTGCTCGAGAGGAAGTCGTGCGCCTGGCCGACCTCGCTCGCGTCGAACACCTTGCCGACGTGCGGCGCGAGGTTCATCGCCTGGATCGTGGTCATCGACTGCGTGAGCTTCGCGATCCAGTTCGGATCGCGGAGCACGTGCAAGGCGTTGAGCGCGTAGACGCCGGTGTTGTCGTTGAACAGACGCAGGATGCTGATGCGCGGCATCGAGATCAGCGCCTTCGCGATCCGCACGAAGCTACGCTTGCCGTCCTTCACGCCCGACGACATGCCGATGCACACGATGCGTCCCGTCAGCCGGAGCCGCTTGCGCTGCCACCCGATGTTGCCGCCGCCCGACGAGTTCAGGATGAAGTCGTAGTCCTTTAGCGACGGGTCGGCGTGGAGCTCGTCGAGGGTGTACGCGGTGGCGCCGTGCTCCTCGATGAACTTCTTCTTGTGCGCGCTCGTCGTGAGGCCGGTGACCTCGGCGCCCACGAACTTCGCCATCTGCATCGCGAGCACACCGACGCCGCCAGTCGCGCACTCGATGAGCACGCGGTCGCCTTTGCGCACGCGCGCCATCTCGAACACCGCGAGCTGCGCGGTGAAGTACGCGACGGGCAGGGCTGCGCCGGCAGCGAGGTCCATCGTGTCGGGGAGCTTGAACGCTTGGTGCGCGGGGATGGTGACCGTCGACGCGTAGCCGCCGAAGTACGTGCCCGCCATCACCGCATCGCCGACGGCGACGTTGTTCACGTTCTTGCCGACGGCGGCGACGCGGCCGGAGACCTCGTAGCCCGGAACGAACGGCTTCTTCGGCGCGTCGGGATAGAGACCGATGCGCATCTGCACGTCGGCGAAGTTCACGCCCGAGTACGCGACGTCGATGGTGACCTCGTCATCGCCGGGCGCGCGCGGCGCGATCTGGCGGGTGACGAGCGTGGAAGCGGGGCCGAACTTTTCGATGACGATGTCGCGATGCATGAGGTTCTCCGGATTTGATAGTTCTAAGATTGTCGAAATATAAGGTCGCAAAAAAAGCCAGCTCGTGCGGAGCTGGCGCGGATGTGGATCAGGCGAGTTGTGGGGACAGGCCGGGGAGGGCGCCGGGCGCGAACGAGAGCGCAGCCTTCAGGAACGCGAGGCCGTCCGGATCGACGGAGCAGATGAGCTGCTTGCCCTCGCGCTGCGTGGTGATGAGCCCCGCGTCCGAGAGCTCCTTGACGTGGTGGCTCACCGTCGGTGCGCCGAGGTCGCCGAGTCCGCCGAGGAGCTTCACGAGGAAACAGTCGTGGATGCGGCCCTTGGCGAGATCGAGCTTGCTCTCCTCGAGGAGGTTCAAGAACAAGCGCAGTCGATTGGGGTTCGACAGCGCCTTGAACATGCGCGCGAGTCGGTCGACGTTGTCCTTGGCCACGGCGCATCAGTACGACGGTTGTCGAACTGTGTCAATGGCCAAGTTGTCAGGGGGTCGTGGGCACGTGGGCGACGTAGCGCTTGATGCTGCGCCGGTCCCACTGCGCGAGCGCGTAGTCGACGAGGTACGACGGCACGTTGTCCTGGCTGCCGATCATGCGCATGAGCGCGAGCGCGAGGTCCGCGTCGGCGATCGACCACGTGGCGAACATGTGCGGCTTGCCCGGCGTGACGAGGGCGGTCGCCACACGCAGAAGCTCGTCGGCATCGGCGCGCCCCCTCTCGCTCAACGGGTGCACCGTCGGACGGCCAAACACGTTCGAGGTCGGTCGATCCGTGCGCAGGCCCGCGAGGCTCGTGCGTAGCCACGACATCACTTGCCGCGCGCGGGCGCGTTCCTTCAGGTCCTCGGGGAACAGTCGCGGGTGCGCGGGGAACGGGAACGATTCGGCGAGGTACTCGCTGATCGCGAGCGACTCGGTGATCCACGTGTCGTCGTGAACGAGGATCGGAACCTTGCCGAGCACGGCCTTCGTCGCGAGCTTCGCGGCGACGTCCTTGGGGATCGGAAGGGGCACGACCTCGAGCTTGTAGGCGAGCTGCTTCTCCTCGAGCGCGACCATCGCGTGGAAGACCCAGGGGCTCATCCAGCTGCTCTCTGCATACAACGTCAACGCGGGAGGCATGATCGCGAACGTATCACGCAGCCCAGATCCACTGCTGTCTTGCAAACTGCGACGCCGGGTTGCAGTTTGCCACGCGGTCGCGTGCATTTTGCGAGGGCTCACGTCATTCGTTTGTAGCCATACGAACAATTGATGTGCGCGAGCGCTACAGGGCGGATTTCCGACGATGTCTTTGCTTGCGCCAATTCGATACCGGAGGATGATGACCGAGACGCGTGCTCGATCCGGCGATCCAGAAGCTGCTGCGCAGCCCACTCGATACCTTCGAGGCGCTCGAGGTCGCGGTCGCCTTGGTCCGCGCGCCCGGGCAGGCGTTGTCGCTCGCCGAGCTCGTCCGGACCACCGCGCTCACGCGTGACCAAGTCGCGCTGGGCATCGAGGAGCTCCAGGAGGCAGAGCTCGCGCATGCGGCCGGCGGCCTCGTGAGGCTCGCTGTCGACGCACGAGACGTCGCGGCGTATCACGCGCTCGCGGACCTCCACGCGAAGGACCCATCCGCGATCGCGATGGTCCTGTCCGAGCTGGCGCTCGAGAAGATTCGCAAGATGACGATGGCCTACGCGAACCGGAAGAAAGACGGCGCCTGACACCTCGGTCGAATCCGTGCGCAATACTTCTTCACAACGACGGGTTCGCGGTAACGTGGGTCGCGTGCCGGTTCGTGACGTTCCTCGGGTGAAGCCGATCGGCGAGACCCTGCTGTTCATGCACTCGCTCTGGGAGCTGAGCCACGCGCTTCAGGTCGCCTCGAAGCGGATGGCGAGGACGCTCGGCGTTACCGGGCCTCAGCGCTTGGTGATCCGGATCCTGGGGCAGTCCCCCAACATCACCGCACGCGACCTCGCCGTCACGCTCGGCATCCATCCCAGCACGCTGACCGGTGTGCTCGCGCGCCTCGAGAGGAGCGGCTTCATCGCGCGGCGCGTGGATACCGCAGATCGCCGCCGCGCGCGGTTCGAGCTCACGGCCGCCGGGCTTCGCGTGGATCGCGAGAGACGCGGCACGATCGAGTCGGCCGTTCGTCGCGCGATGACGCGCGCCGGTGATACGGCGGTGACGCGCAGCGCCGAGATGCTGTCGATTCTGGTCACCGAGCTCATGGGCAAGAACGGTGACTGACAGCCGCGCCGTGTGGGCGTAGCGTGGATCTCGCGTGAACGAGCATCTGCGACTGCGCGCGCGAGTGCTTCGCGCCGAGATCATCGACGGTGCACGCGGCAAGAAGCTGCGCGGGCTCGCGCTCGCGGATCTGATTCGCGATGTCGTGCCCGAAGATCGCGACACCTTCGTGGACGAGATGCTCGGCTTCGATCACATCCCGAGCGACTCCGACGTGCCGCGTGGAGGGACGCCGTACCTGCCGTGCGGCGTCGAGGAGATCGTGCGCATGGTCCGCGATGTCCCGCTTCGCGCGACCGACACGTTCTGCGATCTGGGATGTGGCCTCGGGCGCGTGTCGATCCTCGCGCACCTGCTCTCGGGGGCGCGCTCCGGCGGTATCGAGATCCAGCGCCCGCTCGTGGCGCTCGCGCGAGAACGCGCCGAAGCACTCAAGCTTCCCGATCTGAACTTCGTGCTCGGTAACGTCGTGGACGTCGAGCTCGATGCCAACGTGTTCTTTCTCTATTCGCCGTTCGGCGGCGACATGCTGCGCACCGTGCTCGGCAAGCTCGAGGCGCTCGCCCGCACGCGGTCGATCGTCGTGTGCACCGTGGACATGGATCTGCACGCGCCGTGGCTGGTCGCGCGCAAGTCGAAGAGCCTCGCGCTCACGATCTACGACGCCCGATTCCAGGAATCGGCACGCTAGGCCGCTTCGGCGAACACGCGCGCACGACGCAGCGACACGAACACCTCGTCGCCATCGCGCAGGTCGAGCGCCGAGCCGCGCTCCCAATCCACGTCCGCGCGCACGCTGCTCGGCTGGCCGAGGGCCGGTACGACGAGCTCGATCTTGAGTCCCGAGCCGAGCGGCGTCACGCGGACCACCTTCGCCGGCAGCGCATTCTCGACCGGGGCGCGGCCCACCTCCACCTCGTGCGGGCGTACGTACACGCGACCACGGCCGTGCTGCGTGTCCGCATTCGCGACGGCGACAGTCGTGGTGCCGACGCGCGCGCGCCCCGCCTCGAGCTCCGCGTCGAGGACATTCACGTGACCGAGAAAGCGCATCACGAAGTCGTTCGCGGGGTGCTGGAACACCTGCGTCGGCGATCCGACCTGCTCGACCTTGCCGTGGTTCATGACCACCACGCGATCGGCGACCTCGAACGCTTCGTCCTGATCGTGCGTGACGAACACGGTGGTCAAGTGGATCTCGTCGTGGAGGCGGCGCAGCCACGTGCGCAGCTCCGCGCGGACCTGCGCGTCGAGTGCGCCGAACGGTTCGTCGAGAAGGAGCACGCGCGGCTGTGCAGCGAGCGCGCGCGCGAGTGCGATGCGCTGGCGTTGTCCGCCCGAGAGCTGCGAGGGCAAGCGACGACCGAGGCCCTCGAGCTGCACGAGCCGGAGCAGCTCGGTCACGCGTTTCGCGACCTCGGCCTCGGCGCGCTTGCGCACGCGCAGCGCGAACGCGACGTTCTCGTAGCAATCGAGGTGACGGAACAGCGCGTAGTGCTGGAACACGAGGCCGATGTTGCGTTGGCGCGCGGACTGCTGCGCGAGGTCGTTGCCGTCGAGCAGCGTCTTGCCGCTGTCCGGCGCTTCGAGGCCGGAGAGGATGCGCAGGAGCGAGGTCTTGCCAGAGCCCGACGGGCCGAGCAGGGCGACGAGCTCGCCGCTCGGAACATCGAGCGAGACATCGTCGAGCGCCGTGAACGTGCCGAAGCGCTTCGTGACGTTCTGTACCGTGATCATGACTCCGCCTCCTTTCGTCGTCGCGCGATCCACCGGCGCGCGAGCAGTCCGACGACTCCGATGATGACGAGCAGCGACGCGACGGCGAACGCGGCCTGATACTCGTACTCGTTGTAGAGAATCTCGACGTGAAGGGACAGGGTGCTCGTGCGGCCACGAATGTTGCCGCTCACCACGGAGACAGCGCCGAACTCGCCCATCGCGCGCGCGGTGCACAGGACAACGCCGTAGAGGAGGCCCCACTTGATCTTCGGTAGCGTGACGCGGAAGAACATCTGCCACGCGCTGGCGCCGAGCACCATCGCGGCTTCTTCTTCCTCGTGGCCTTGTGACTCCATGAGTGGAATCAGCTCGCGAGCGACAAACGGAACCGTCACGAACGTCGTCGCGAGCACGATGCCCGGCAGCGCGAAGATCACCTTGAAGCCGTGTGCGGCGAGCCACGGGCCGAACAGGCCGTGCTTGCCGAACAGCAGCACGAACACGAGGCCCGCGATCACCGGCGAGACGGCGAGCGGCAGATCGATCAGCGAGATGAGCAGTGCGCGTCCGCGGAACTGAAAGCGCGCGATCGCCCACGCGGCCGCGACGCCGAACACGAGGTTGAGCGGAACGGAGATGGCCGCGGCGATCAGCGTGAGCTTCAGCGCGCGCAACGCGGAAGGGTCCGCGATCGCTTTGGTGTACGCGGACCAACCGTGCGAGAACGCGGCGCTCGCGACGGTGGCGAGCGGGATGATCACGAACAGCGAGAGAAACAGCACGCCGATCGCGATCAGCGCGCGCCGCACCCAGACGGGCTCGGCGGTGGCTGCCAGTCGGCGTGGGACGGCGCGATCGAGGCTCACGCGTGCCCCGCTCGCCGGCGCGCCCAGGCGCCGAGACCGTTGATGACGAGCAGCATCGCGAACGACACGACGAGCATCACGCACGCGATCGCGGTGGCGCCCGCGTAGTCGTACTCCTCGAGGCGCGACATGATGAGGAGCGGCGTGATCTCCGTCTCGTACTGCTTGTTGCCGGCGATGAACACGACGGAGCCGTACTCGCCGATCGCTCGCGCGAAGGCGAGCGCGAAGCCCGTCAGCATCGCGGGTGCGAGGGACGGAAAGATGATCCGTACGAGCGTTTGTGCGCGCGAAGCGCCGAGCACCGCCGCGGCTTCCTCGATCTCCGGCTCGAGCTCCTCGAGCACCGGCTGCACCGTGCGCACGACGAACGGCAATCCGATGAACACGAGCGCGAGCGTGATGCCGAGCGGGCTGAACACCGCTTGGATGCCGAGTGGCTCGAGGTAGCGCCCGATCCAGCCATTGGGTGCGAGCACCGCCGTCAGGGCGAGTCCCGACACCGCCGTCGGCAGCGCGAATGGAATGTCGACGATGGCGTCGATCACGTCGCGCCCGAAGAAGCGGTAGCGGACGAGCACCCACGCGAGGATCGTCCCGAACACCACGTTGATCGTCGCGGCGACAAACGACGCGCCGAAGGTGATCTTGTAGGAGGCGAGGGCGCGATCACTCGTGGCCAGCTTCCACAGCTGCGCCGCAGATAGGTCGAGCGACTTCAGGCCGAGCGCCGCGAGCGGCAACAAGACCACGAGCGACAGGTACACGAGCGTGTAGCCCATGGTCAGCCCGAAGCCGGGCAGCGCCGAACGTCGCGTCGCGAACACGAGCTACTTCGCGCTGATCCGATCGAACGTCGCGCCCTCGTCGAAGTGCGCGGGCTGCGCCTTTGCCCAGCCGCCAAAGACGTCGTCGATCGTGAACAGCTTCGTCGCTGCAAACACACCGCCCTCGGGGAGCGTCTTGGGGCGATAGAAGCTCTCGGCGATGATCTTCTGACCCTCGGCCGAGTAGAGGAAGTTCAGGTACGCGGTCGCGACCTCTCGCGTCCCACGCTTGTCGACCACCTCGTCGACAACGGCCACCGGCGGCTGCGCGAGGATCGACGTGGGTGGGACGACGATCTCGACCTTGTCCGTGCCGAGCTTCTGCGCCGCGAGGAGCGCCTCGTTCTCCCACGCGAGGAGAACGTCGCCGATGCCGCGCTCGACGAACGTGGTGGTCGCACCACGCGCACCGGAGTCGAGCACGCGGACGTGCGCGAACAGCGTCTTCACGAACTCCTGCGCCTTGGCTTCATTGCCGCCGTTCTGCGCGAGTGCGTAGCCCCACGCCGCGAGGTAGTTCCAGCGCGCGCCTCCCGAGGTCTTGGGGTTCGGCGTGATGACCTCGACACCGTCTTTGACGAGGTCGCTCCAGTCCGTGATCGCCTTGGGGTTCCCTTTGCGCACGAGGAACACGATCGTCGAGGTGTACGGCGAGCTCTGATCCGGAAGCTCGCTCTGCCAAGCGGCATTGATCAGGCCCGACTTCGCGATCGCGTCGATGTCGTACGCGAGCGCGAGCGTGACGACGTCGGCTTCGAGGCCATCGATCACGGCGCGCGCTTGCTTGCCCGAGCCTCCATGCGATTGCTCGATGGTCACCTTCTGCCCGGTCTTGACCTCCCACTGCTTCGCGAACGCGGCGTTCACGGCCGCGTAGAGCTCGCGCGTCGGGTCGTACGAGACGTTGAGGAGCCTGACCTCTTTGCTCGATGACGACGTCCTCGTCTCCGTCGAACAGCCCGCGGCGCTGGCGAGCGAGAGGGCCAGGGCGGCGAGGAGGGTTCGTCGTGGAAGCGTCACGCGTAGACCATCCGTTATGACGGACGGTCTGTCAAGGCGGACGACTCGCCACGATAGCGGACGGGCTGCTCGCTGGCGACGAACCGGCCGTCGTTTGCTCGGTCACATTTCGCCGCGATCTATGCCCTTGACCCGGCGGCGCAATCTGCGGTCTCAATGTGCCCATGCGTCGGGTGATCGGGCTTGTCTTCGTCGTGTGTGCAGCGTGTGGTGGCGACGAGCCGCAGGAAGAAGACACCACGGTCGCGCTGTCGTTCACGGCTCCCATGGCGGGCGAGCAGTTTCAGCGCGTGAACCTCGATGACATCGGCGCCTTGGTCGCCACCGTGCCGATGGAGGTCGCGATCACGGGTACGCCGGCGCGCGTTGTCATCTCGATCGCGGGCGCCGAGATCGCGGATGCGTCGAGCGGCACGGCGACGACCTCGCTCGGCGTCGCTGGCCCGGTAACGCTGCAAGCGACCGCGTTCGATGCCGAGGGAGCTCCGCTCACCACGGCCGAAGTGGAGATCGAGATCGTCGAGCCCGCGGTGGCCACGTGTCGCGAGTGGCTCGATCTCGTCGGGCAGGAGTACACGGTCGGCCCCGCGAGCCGCGGCATTGTGGATCCGATCACGGTCAAGATGCCGATCAACGGCGTCCCGTTCCGTTCGGGGGCGGGGCTGCGCACGACGATGCTCGCGGACTGCTCGCTCGCGAAGTCGCTGTTCCTCGCGGCGCCGTACTGGCGCAAGCGTGACATCGTCGAGGTCCGCGACCTCGGCGTGTACAACTATCGCTGCATCAACAACTCCGGTACGCCGCCCAACTGCACGATCGGTCTGTCCGAGCATTCGTTTGGCAACGCGATCGATCTCGCGTCGTTCCTCGATTCTGCGGGCGAGGTGTACTCGGTCAACGACGACTGGGTGATCGATCCCGACGACAAGACGTGCACCGCCCCGACGGAGCCGGGCAAGGACACGATGCTCCACGAGATGATCTGCGAGCTCAAAGCAGCGAAGATCTGGAACATCGTCCTCACGCCCAACTACAACGCGCTCCACCGAAACCACTTCCACGTGGATCTGACGGCGGGCTCGGACTTCATCACGCGCACCGTGCTCGACGAAGGCACGCACGATCACGCGCACGCGCTCGATCACTAGAAGGTCAGGATCTCGAACGTGTCGACCGCACCGAACGCTTGGACGGTCGCGCCGCCGGGAACGTAGAGGCTGTTGCCGATCGCGGCGGCGCCCATGCCGTGGCGAGGCGTGACCATCGGATCGTGCACGGTCCACGCGTTGGCGTCGGGAGAGTACGACTCCACGTCGGGGAACACGCCGCTCGCGATGGCGCCATTGCCTTCGCCGCCGACGACGACGATGCGATCACCGACCACGCCGCACGCCGTGCCGCCGCGTGGGGTGGGCATCGCCGCTCTGGCTTCCCACGCGCCGCCGGGCGTGTACGCGTAGACCTCGCCTTGCAACGCGCCGATGCCCGTCGCGCGTCCGCCGGTCGCGTAGAGCGTGCCGCCGATCGCGCCGCCGCATCCGTGGTCCCGATTGACGGGCAGCGGCGGAAGCGACGTGTCCCACGTGTCCGTCGCTGGATCGTAGGCGCTCAGCTGCGAGACGGATCCGTTGCGCAGGCCGCCCGCGAGGTAGATGCGATCGCCGATCGTGGCGGTGATGCCAGCGCCGCGCGCTTGCCCCGCCGCCATGGGCGTGTGGACCTGCCACTCGGTGTCGCCCGGGGCGAGCGACCACACGTGACCCACCGTGATGAAGCTCGCGTCCTCCATCGCGCCGAGGACGTAGATGCGCCCGCCGTGCACCGCTGCGTTCGCGTGATGCACGGCGCGCGGCAACGTGGGGCCGAGCGACCACGCGCACGTCTGCGTGTCGAACACCTGGAGCGTGTCGACAACGGCGAGGTTCTCGTCGAAGCCGCCGATCACGTAGATCGTGGTCCCGAGCGCCACGGTGGCCGTCTCCTGCGTCGGGCCTTCACCGACGGCCGGCGCGCTGACCCAGCCCGGCGCGGGAGCACACGTCGTGATCGGCCCGTCGCCACCCGCGTCGCGGCCTGCATCGATCGCCGAAGCATCGTCGCCGCACGCGGCGAGCAGAACAGCGGCGCATGTGTATCTCATCACGATCAGCGCGATAGCACTGCCAGCACGCGTTGCGTGAGCTTTTCGCGACCTACACTCGCAGTGAAGCGCGTCGCGAGGATCCTCGTCGCCATCGCGGTCGTGCTGTGGATGATCGCGGGACGGATGCGCGGTCGCGACGCGCCGGCCGCGTCGCCACGCGATAGGTCCGCCGAGAGCGTCACCCCGCACGGTGCGGGGCGCTGATAGACTTCGCGGCGAGCTCGACCTCTGATGCAGAAGTGTCCGACGAACGAAGCGCTCCTGGCGTACGCATCGGGAGGCTTCGCGCACGCAGTCGATACCGCTCACTCCGTCGAGCTCGACGAGCACATCGCGACGTGCCCCACGTGCAAGGGCATCGTGCATGGCGCCCTGGGGACCGGGCCCACAGCGCTCGGCACGCCGCTGCCCGGCGCCGACGGATCGCCTGCGCCCCCGGTCCCCGCCGCGCACGTGCGCCTCGGTGAACGCTACGAGGTCAAACGATTGCTCGGCCGCGGCGGCATGGGCGCCGTGTATCTGGCCCGTGACCGCACGCTCGGACGCGATGTCGCCGTGAAGCTGCACGGCGTTGGCTCGGGTGGCGATCGTCTGCATCGCGAAGCGGTGGCCATGGCCAAGCTCGCGCATCCCAACGTCGTGACGGTGTTCGAGGTCGCGAGCTACGAGGACCGGCTGTATGTCGCGATGGAGTACGTGAAGGGCGGAACGCTCGGCACGTGGATGCGAGCGGACGCGCGATCGTGGCGCGAGATCGTGGAGATCCTCGTCGGCGCGGGGCAGGGACTCGCAGCCGCGCACGCAGCCGAGCTCGTGCATCGCGACTTCAAACCCGAGAACGTCCTCGTCGGTGAAGATGGGCGCCCGCGCGTCAGCGACTTCGGCATCGCGCACGTGCAGACCCGGGCGAGCGACAGGCTCATCGCCGTGGCGGCGAGGATCGATCCGAGCGAGCCACTCACGATGACGGGCTCGGTGATGGGCACCCCGGCGTACATGGCGCCGGAGCAGCTCGTCGGTGACCCGGTGGACGCGCGCGCGGATCAGTTCGCGTTTTGTATCGTCGCGTGGGAGGCGCTGTTCGGCGAGCGGCCGTTCGGGGGCACGTCGCTCGCGACGCTGGCAGCGTCGATCGCGCTGCAGAGGTTCGAGCGGCCGGCCAAGAGCGCCGTCCCGCAGCGCGTGGTCGACGTGCTCGCGCGCGGGCTCGCGAACGATCCTGCGCAGCGATACCCCGACATGAACGCGCTGCTCGCGGACCTGCGCGCGACGCTGGGCGGTAACAAGCGATGGCTCGTCGCGGCCGCGCTCGGTGCGGTGCCGATCGCCGTTGTTGCCACGCTGCTCGCGACGCGCGGCAACGACGCGGCCAACGCGTGTGGTGGTGGCGCAGAGCAGCTCGCGGGTGCGTGGGATGGTGCGACGAGCGAGAAGCTTCGCACCGCCTTTGTCGCGGCGCGGTCCAAGGATGGCGCCGCGATCCACGGACGTGTCGCGGGCGTGCTCGATGCGTACGCGCAGAGCTGGGCCCGCGCGCGACGAAGCGCCTGCGAGGCCACGCGCGTTCGTGGCGAGCAATCGGAGGCAGCGCTCGATCTGCGAATGGCGTGTCTCGATCGCAAGCGCGCCGAGCTCGCGGCCCTCGTG
>JAEYYV010000018.1 GCA_023428295.1 Pseudomonadota bacterium | reverse complement strand
CGAGCGGACCGTGCTGCACGAGCTGGTCGCGCGCCATGCGCAGTCCCTGCTTGCCGAGTTGCGCGACGCCGATCCGGACGGCGGTGGCCTCCCACGGTACGTCGAGCGCGAACTCGCGGCCTATCTGCGGTGCGGCATCCTCGCGCACGGCTTCACGCGCGTCCGCTGCCAGACCTGTCACGACGAGATCGTCGTCGCGTTCAGTTGCAAGCGACGTGGTCTCTGCCCGAGTTGCACGTCGCGGCGCATGGCCGACACCGCGCACTTGGTGGATCGGGTCCTGCCCACGGCGCCGTATCGCCAGTGGGTGTTCACCGTGCCCAAGCCGCTGCGGCTCGTGCTCGCGCGTGATCCGTCGTGGACGCGCTGGACCGGCGCACTCGTCGTCCGCGCCATCGGGGCCTGGCAACGCCGCGTCGCACGCACGCGCGGCCTGACGGCGCCGCGCACCGGCGCCGTCACCTTCGTGCAACGGTTTGGCGGGCTGGTGAACGTCAACGTTCACTTCCACCTCGTCGTGCCCGACGGCGTCTTCGTCGACGGCGAAGCGCACGGCCTGCGGTTCGAGCTCGTGCCCGTCCCACCAACGCCGAGGTGCCAACCGCTCGCGATCTCGGTCGTTCATCGTCACCGAACGTCAGACCGCAGATGTAGCGTCGATGGAGTTGTCTCGATGAAGTACGACCGCACAGTGATCGCGTACCACGGTTGCGATGCCGAGACGGCGGAGCGCCTGCTACACGGTGAGCCCTTCAAGAAGAGCCAGAACGACTACGACTGGCTCGGCGAGGGGATCTACTTCTGGGAGTACGGCGCCGACCGCGCGCTCCAGTTCGCGCACGACCAGCAGCGCCGCGGCAAGGTGAAGGCGCCCGCGATCGTCGGGGCGATCTTGCAGCTCGGCCGGTGCTTCGACTTGATGGACTCGCGGTTCACGGACGAGCTGCCCTATGCATTCGAGGGGCTTCAGAAGCTCCATGAGGTGCAGGGGATGGTGGTTCCGGAGAACGCTGGCGCGACCCCGGACAAGTTGCTACGTCGCCGAGACTGCGCGGTGATGAACTTCTACCTGGACTGGATGGAAGCGAATCGCGGCAAGGTCCATGACACCGTTCGGTGTGGCTTCGTCGAGGGTGGCCCGGCGTTTGACGGCGCGGGCATCTATCGTCGGAGCCACGTGCAGATCGCGGTTAGAAATCCCGCTTGCGTGGTCGGTGTCTTCCGCCCCACAATCTCCCCATGAGCGCGAACGGAACGAAGCCGAATGTCCTCGACCCCGAGGCGCCGGGCCTCGATGAGGACACCCGGGAGCGTCGTCGTGCCCTGCTCGCGCTGACCCAACTTCCAATCGATGAGCTGTTCCAGGCGGCGGTACACGCTGGGATCTACACGCCCGATGGCGAGCTGACCGAACCGTACCGGAGCACCGAACCGAGCGCCTGCCGGCCAACGGATTGAGGCTTCGAGCGCGTGGCAAAGAATTGCCACGGCGCGGCCGATCCGTGTGGCCGCACCGGCGCGTGCAACGCTAACGCTAACGCTCGCGCCGCGCCTGCCACGAGATCTCATGTTGCGCCCTGGATGTCGCGAACAGATGGTCGGGCCGTGGCCCCCGAGCATCCGTACCGAGCCGACAACCACGATGATGTGATGCCTGCTGTTCACTCGCTTCGGGTCGCCGCCGCGCTCAACGACCGATTCGGTGAGATCGCGCGTCCGAAGACGTACGACAGCCCGGAGGCACTCGCGAATATGCTGGGCGAAGCTCGCCAGATCTATCCCGCGATCTGGGCCAACCTCGACGACTCGCATGCCCATCTTGGTCGGCTCGGCATCAAGGTCGCCGAATACACGCAGCTACGCGCGACGCCGGCTGCGCGCGACGCCGGCGTGCTTGAGGTAAATGTCAAAGACGGGGTACTCGGTGGTCGTGAGAAGTCCGCGTACGTGAACGCAGAGGGGCACGCCACGGCGTTGGCAGCGATCGGCGCCCTCCGCTACACGGACCTCGTCGGCGGTGGACCCGTGGCGCGGAACGATGCCGCGTTCCTCTTCCTCCAGGACATCTTCGCGGTGCCCGACGTCGTCGCGCTGTTCACGCAAGGATTGACGGTCGGCCGGCTCGCCGCGTTCGAGAGCCCCGACGGTCATATCCAGATTGCACACCACCTACACGCGCCGCTCGTCGTCTCGGGCGTGAGCGGCTCCGGAGCGATCATCTCCAAGGGCACCGAGATCCATATCGGCGCCTATGCCCGCTACATCGCCGGCCTCCCCAAGAAGGCCGCGCGGGTGTTTGGCTCGCTGGAGGAGCTGCTTCCGTTCCTCGCGGACAAGATCGACCAGGACGATACCTGGGCGATCCTCGAGGCGCTGAAGGACGAAGAGCTCCCCGAGGACTTCGTCGTTCCGGCGCTGCCCGCACCTACGAAGCTCGCGAAACCGGCACCGAAGAAGAAGCCGAAGGTCGCCAGGGTCGCGCAGCCAACGGCCAAGACGACCGTGAAAGCGAAGCGGAAGGCCGCGTCGAAGGCGAAGGCCGCGTCGAAGGCGAAGGCCAAGGCGCGGCGGTCGTGACGTGGCTCGCACGCGTGCAACATTGTTCGCGATCGCAGCCGGGTACTTCGGCTGCTACGTGCCGTACAGCGCGATCACCAAGGCGCTGACGTCCGCGTCGATCCGTGGCGACGAGGTCACCACCGGGCTGACGCTACTTCCGCTCATGACGCTCGCGTCGCTCGTCGCGATGTTCGTGACGATCTCCGGGCTCGGGTGGTGGCGGTACGCGCGACCGATCGGTAGCCGCTGGCCGCGTCCCGGTCGCTGGACGTTTCTGTCGGGCATCGCCACGGCGACGATCCTCGTGACGACGACGCTCGCGTACACGTTCGAGGGCGTGAGCCTCACGTTCGTGATGCTCGTGATGCGCGGCGGCGTGCTGCTCATGGCGCCGCTCATCGACATGATCACGGGCCGGCGCATCCGGTGGTTCTCGTGGGTCGCGCTCGTGCTGTCGATCGGATCGCTCGCCAACGCGATCGCGAGTCGCGACGGTGCGGTGCCGCTGTGGTGCATCGTCGATCTCGCGGCGTACCTCGCGGGCTACTTCATTCGCTTGCGGCTCATGGCGAGGCTCGGCAAGAGCGAGGACCCGGCGGTCCGCCGCCGCTACTTCGTCGAGGAGCAGATGGTAGCGACGCCCGTCGCTGTCGCGCTGTTGCTCGTGCTCGCGGCGCTGGGGCCTGCCGCGATCCACACGCCGCTGCGCACCGGCTTCTTCGAGCTGTGGAGCACCTCGGCTGCGGCGTGGGCCATCCTCGCGGGCATCTGCTCGCAAGGAACGGGTGTATTCGGCGGGCTGCTGCTCCTCGACGCGAGCGAGACCAGCTACACGGTTCCGCTCAATCGCGCGTCGAGCATCCTCGGCGGTGTCGTCGCATCGGTGGTCATCGCGATCATGTTCGGCGTCGCCGGGCCCTCGGTGGGCGAGTTCGTCGGAGCGCTCTTGCTACTCGCTGCGATCGGGGTGCTGTGGATCGGTGGACGGATCCAAACCAGTGCCCCGAAAGGACGCTGATCCGTCCGCAGCGATTTTTAATTTTCGCTACCCTCCCGGGCGTGCGTCGCCTGCTCGTGCTCACGGTCCTGATCGCAGGGTGCCGACTGCACTTCGACGAGATCAGCTCTGACGCGATCGACCCGAACGACACCAACGACGCGACGCTCGCGGGTCACGACGAGGATGGCGACGGCATCGACGACGCGATCGACAACTGTCCGCACGTGGCGAACGTCGACCAGGCGAACGGTGACGGGGACGGCGTCGGCGACATCTGCGATCCGTATCCGACGCAGCCGACCGAGACGATCGTGCTGTTCGATCCGTTCACGTCGATCGAGTCAGGCTGGATGAATCTCGGCGGTATGCAGGCGATGTCCGACGGCGAGAGCATCGGTGCGGACGCGCGCAATGGCTCGCTTCGCTACGCGAGGCCGTTCGTTCCTGCATTTGATGTCATCGAGCTCGCGGGCGCCGTCGGTGCAGCGGGACCGGGGGGACCGCTCCAGATCGCCCTCAGCCTTCGCGAGCAAACCGACAGCCAGTCGTACTACTGCGAGCTCTATCAGAACGCGGGCAATGGCTCGAAGCTCGGCCTCACGTACACCGTCGATGGCGACGACTTCCTCCCCGAGGCGGAGCGCGTTCTCGCAGATCCGATCGCGAACGGTCCGTTCATGCTGCGCATGACGCACGCGCCGCCGCGCGTCGGGTGCGATGCCCGATGGGGCTCCGAGAGGCCGCTCCTGGACGCCGCGATCCCCGGCAACGGCGAGATCGTGCCGACGAGCCTCGCGCTTCACACCTTCACACTCGACGTGACGTGGCACTACTTCATCCACATCCACACGAGTACGCTGTAATGACCGTGACCGTGTCGATGCGTGCAGCCATCCTCGTCCTCGTGTTTGCAGCATGTAAGGGCTCCTCCTCACAGAGCTCGTCGTCGGGAAGTGCGGTCGCGTCGGGATCCGCGCCGAGCGCGGTGACCATACCTGCCGATGCAGCACCCGCCGACGCAGCACCCGATGCAGCACCTGACGCGGCGCCTGTCGACCACACGATCGATGCGGTCGCAGCGGTGCCGGCCGTGACACCCGAGGACCAGAAGCTCGCATCCGACGCGTACGACGCGATGGTCCTGCGCGAGGACAATAACCTCCGGATCACCGACAGGTCGACGTTCACCTACGACGCGGCGCCCAAGGACGGTCGCCGCACGATCACGATCCAGGGGCTGTATCGAGCGGTCGGAGGCGGGACGTTCGACCCCGACGAGAGCGCGTCGTTCACGTTTCAGGGCGATACGCTCGTCGAAGACTGAGCTACGGACACGAGAGCTTCTCGCGAACCGTCGCGCACGCGGCGGGACAGTCGCGCGGCTCGCCGGTCCACGGGAGCTCGCACGAGCGCCGGCACGTGCGGTCCGCGCAGAACGCAGCGCGCAGCTGCGGCGAGATCATGTCGATGAAGGACACGCTCGGCTCGTTCACGTTGGCCCAGAACCGCCACGCTCGGATCACGTGGTAGTAGAGCGCCTCGAACGCGGTCGTCGGAGTCGGGAACAGGTTGTTCGCGACGAGCATCTCGCCGAGGAGCACGTGCAGGTGGAACAGGTTCGCGCCTGCTTGCTTCGCCTGGCGCTCGCTGTAGAGCAGGAGGTACTGCGTGTTCTTGCCCTCGAACACCGCGGCAAACACATCGCGCCTGTCGCGCTCGGGGAGCACGGACACGTAGCGCGCGACACCGTCGAGGACCGGGCACGCGCGGTTGTGACGAACGAGCCAGAGGCATCCGCGCGCTGTCTCCTCGAGGAAGCAGGCGTGCTGATCGGGCGGCGCGTCGACCGAGAGGCGCGAGTAGAGCGTGACCTCCTCGGGCGTGGACGGCTCGGCGTCGATGCGGTCGAACATCGAGCGAATGCCGCGCGCGCCTCGGGTCGCGCAGCGAAGACCGACGAGCTTGCCCTCGAGCGGCGCCAGCTTGTCGAGATCGCGAAACGACAGCGACGGGAGCCGGCCGATCGCGGCGAGCGATTCCGGAAGCGACGGCGCGAGGGCGATGCAGCGCCACGCGATCGCGGCTTCGTTCTGCTTGCGGCAGACGACGTCGATGCGCTTTCGATCGCTGCGCCGATCGAGCATCGCGAGGAGCTGGAGCTTCTGCGCGCCGAGCGTGGAGCTGTTGTCGAGCATGCGATCGATCGCGGTGTTCGCGGTGCTGTCGTCGTTCGCCCGCGTCGCGAGGTCGATCATCGCGAGGTCGATGTCGGCGGCGAACACGAGATCCGTGGTGCGACGCGCGATCTGCAGCGCCGAGAGCGCGACACGCGGTTCGGCGGTCGGCTCGATCGCGACGAGGTACCACCATCGATCCTCGACGGGGAGCGCCTCGAGCTGCTTCGTCGTGTCCTTCCCGTTCACCCAGTCGAGCTCGCCGAGGAGCGCGGCGGCGCGCGCGGGCTCCGTCGAGAACGTCTTGCGAATGCAGTGGCGATTGCTCTGTGTCGGCGCGCGTAGATCCGTGGCGGACAGGTTGCACTCCGCAGGCCGCGTGTCGTCACTGTCGTCGTCACCACGACACGCGACGAGCGCGAGAGGGAGCGAGACAACGAGGACGGTGAAGACGAGCGCTCTCATCGCACCACCATCACCTTCAAGAGCGTCACCACGCCGTTCGTGCCGCCGGGCTCGCTCGTCGGCGTGCGCCGAGAGCAGAGCAGCGGCGCTTCGTCAGGCGCCACGTCGAAGCCCGCGGCGCCCGGCGGCTGCGCGTGGCACAGCACGAACGAGCGCTGGCGGTTGTTGCCGTACTCGATGTCGAACATCGCCGTCGGCGGCCCGCCCTTCACTTGGCCAAAGCGCGCGAGATCCTCGACGGTGCGAACAGCGCCGCCTTCTTCGTACACCGCTGTCGTGGTGAGCGGCACGCTCTTCAGAAAGCCGATCGGCCACGCCTCGAAGAACGGCGTGAACAACTGATCGTACGTCTCGTGCGCGGTGAGGCTCTCGATGTTGCACGCGACCGGATTCGCGCAGCCGATCGCCTCGAGCAGGCGGAGCGGTGGCGCTGGCCTCTCGTCGCCGAGCTGCATCCGCAGCATCACGTCGCCGCTGCTCGGCCAGCTCGTCTCGATGCGCGCGACGAGCGTGCGGTCCTTCGGGATCGCCGCGCTCGCCGGTGCGAGGTCGAACAGCTCGAGCCGGCCGAACTGCGCGATCAAGCGCTCGGTGAGGAACGTCTCGATCGTCGTCGGCGGCGACTGCTTGTCGAGCGCGGACTGGAGCTGCCGGCGAAACCCGTCGCTGTTCACCACCGAGACCGCGATCCCGAGCGTCGGCTTCGGTGTGGGTGACGCAGCTCGCATCTCGCAGTCCGCGAGCTTCACCACGCGGAGCGAGTCCGCGATGATCTGCGGCTGCGTCGCGCACTCGGTGCCGCCGTAGACCACGCGCATCTTCTTGGCGCGCGAGGTGGTGAGGCGCACGGGGATCTTCCTCGGAAACTCCGCGGGCACGTGCTTGCGATACGCGCGCTCGAGCGAGGAGGGCAGGAGCTCGCCGCGCCCGATCGACACGCCGTGTTCGCCGATCGGCTCGGGGACACCATCGATCGAGATCGTGAACGTCTCGCCTCTCGCGACGCGATCACGCGCGGCGCCGTCGAGGACGATGATCGCGGTGTGGCTCGCCTGGCGGAACCACACGAACCACACGAGCGTCGCGATCACGAACACGAGCGCGGCGGCGCCGACTTGAAACGGTCGCGAGCGCACGAGCCCCGGCGGAACCCACTTGGCGAGCGGGCCGGGCTTCCACTCGGCGGCGAGCACGTCGATCTCGGCGACGAAGTTCGGAAACGATTCGCGGAGCGCGGGCCATAGCTCCGCCATGCGCCCTTTCCGCTCGAGCCAGGCGATCAGATCGCTGGTCTCGTCGTTGACGCCTTCCTCCCACCCGATCGAATTGACTGCGTCCCGACCGAACGTGTCGTCGACAAACGCACGCAGGTCTTTGGAGTCGGTGTACCGCTTACCGAGGAACTCCTGCAGGCGAGCTCGGCGCCCCATGTTCTCTAGGCTACCTGAGCGAGGCCCTCATTCTTGAACGCATTCGCGACCTCGTCGCGCACCTTGTCCTGCGCGCCCTTCCACAACGCGAGCCACAGGATCAAACCGATCAGAACGCCGGTTCCGAAGATGATGAGCACCCAGACGAGGCTCGCGCCCACCGACGGGAAGTTGCCGTTGATGACGAGCCCGTCCTTCTTGGGCGTCACCGTCGCGCCGATCAAGAAGCTCTTCTGCACGTCGACCATGCGGCCCGCGCGGAACGAGTACTTGTACTGAGGCAGGCGCGCCTCGAGGAACTGCTTCACCTGCTCTTTGTTCGGCGGCTGCGCCATCTTCAACTTCATCGATACCCCCCGTCAGGTAGCGTTCGATGGAGTCCAGGTGTGAGTCAAGACCCGGCGACGTATCGCTGCTGCAATGGATCCCACGTAGCGACGAGCGTGCCCGCCGGCAGCGCACTCTTGATCGGACGATAGCCGTCGGTCATGGGAATAGAATCGACAAGCGCGAGTCGATGCGGGCGCGCGTACTCGGGCAGCGAGGCGACGGCACGCGAGATCGCGTCGACATCGAGCTTCGCTCCGGGCACGAGCTGCACGAGCGCCGTTCCGTCGAGCGTGGCGGCGCACAGCGCGATGCCCGAGACCTCGTAGATCGCGTCTTCGATCCGCGAGCACGCGACCGGGCCCCACGGCGTGTTCTTGATCGCGTTCGCGCGATCGACGAGCCAGAAGTCGCCCTCGGTGTCGACGGTGGCGATCTCGCCGGTCACGAACCATCGATCGCCCGGCTCGAACCCATCGCGAAGGATCCGCTTCGGATCGATGTGCGCCACGTCGGACGTGGTGGTCGACATCTTCGCGATCAGCATGCCCGGCTCGTCGAGCCGCGTGCGCTGCAGCCAGCCCTCGCCGGTGCGCTCGAAGTCGTTGTCCGCGAAGCTCCACGCGGCGACGATCGTGTCGGGGCTGCCCGGCAGCAAGCGGCCCACCGAGCCGATCTTCTTGCCGCGCGCGTTCGCGAGCACGGTGTTCGCTTCCGACGACGCGTACATCTCGAGCACGCCGACGGGACCGAAGCGATCCACCAAGCGGCGCCACGCGTCCTTGCGCAGACCGGAGCCCGCGAACAAGCGGACCGGGTTGTTCTTCTCGCCGAGCACCGGCGTCGCGTCGACGAGCTCGCGCATCATCTCGCCCGCGTAGAACACGACGGACACGCCGTAGCGGCGCACCTCGTCCCAGAACGTCGCCGGCTCGAACTTGGTGGCGAGTGCGAGCCGCGATCCGCCGACGAGCGCGGAACCTGCCGACACGAGCATCCCCGAGGGATGGTGCAGCGGGAGACAGCAATACACGGTGTCGCGCGTGGTGAGCGTCGCCGCCGCGGCCGCGCCGATCGCGGAGAACGCCCAGCGACGATTGGTGATGCGCGTCGCGCGCGGTTGATCGTATTTGCCCGACGAGACGAACACCATCGCGAGGTCGCGCGCGCGTCCCGGATCCGGCTTGAACCACGCGGGCAGCGTGACCGTCTCGGGATCGATCGACTCCATGTCGATCACGCCCGCGGGCAACGTGCGCTTCTCGCCGGGTTGCCACGGCACTTCGCCGACGCCACCGAGGACGAGCAGCTTGCCAGTGAGCGCGGGGCGCGCACGAACCGCACCTGCTGGATCGCAGATCAGCACCTCTGCTTCGCCGAGCTCGAGCGCGCGCGGCAACACCGCATCGGGCGTGTCGGGCGAGAGCAGCACGGCGACCGCACCGAGGCGATTCAGCGCGCAGACCACGGAGAGATGCGATGGTCGCGACGTCATCATCACGCCGACCTTCTGGCCGGGCTTGATGCCGCACGCGATGAGGCCGCGCACGACCGCGTCGACGCGGCGATTGGCGTCGGCGTACGTGAACGCACGACCGCGGAACAGGAAGAACGTGCGGTCGCCGATCTTGGCTGCCTGCTCCGCGACCGATCGACCGAACGAGATCAGCGAGTCGTCCTGCAGGTTGCGCAGCTTGTTCAGACGCGGCACCTGCCAGCGCGCATTGTCGAGATAGCTGCCGAGATCGTCGGACAGCTCTGCGATGCGCTCGAGAGCCGCGTTCGCGGTCTTCTCGACGAGCTCTTTGACCAGCTCGAGGTCGAACGCGTCACGTTCGTGATCGTCGTCCTCGTGATCGTCCTCGTGCGAGGACGGCGCGACATCGGGTGCGCGCACGTCGATCGCGTGCGATGGCATCGCGGGGCCGCCCTCGCGCCAGCGCATCCAATCGACGATCGTGGGCCACGTGACGGTCAACGCGGTGGACCCCACGACGAGGCCGAAGTGCCCGGCCTTGACCATCACCTCGTACATCACCGTCGAGCGCAGCGCCCCGACTGGTCGGC
>JAEYYV010000425.1 GCA_023428295.1 Pseudomonadota bacterium | reverse complement strand
CGACCGCAGTCGCCTCCCGGTCGATCGCCGTCACCAACGTCGCCGGCGAGAACGCCGCGAGCGCGCGTCCCCAGGTCCGAGCCCACGCGCTGACGCTGACGTCTTCGACGACGAGCTGATAGCCATGTCGTGTTCGCCGATTCGTTCTTCCACCTCGACGGCCCGAACGAGTATTTCCTCGTGCCGTAAAGCTGAAGATGAGCAACTACGACCGCAAACGTCCGAAGGCTCAATTCTCGTCGAGGAGCCGCGCTAAGTGAGCGGCATTGCCCTTAGGGCGTTCCGGTACGAGCAACAATCCGTTGCGATCGTTTGCTTGCGGTAGCGAACCAGCTTCGCCAGTATCCGCGGCATGCGAACGATCCTGGCTTTGTCTCTTCTCGTCGCCGCCGCGTGCGGCTCCAAGACGCCGGCGCCCACCACGCCGACCGGTGACGGCTCCGAGGCACCGATGGTGCTTCCGGACGTCCCGTTCGACAAGCTCGACCACGATCAGCAGATCGAGTTCATGAAGGTCAAGGTCGTGCCGACGATGGCGCCGATCTTCAAGAGCCACGACGCGACCAAGTACGCCGACTTCGGCTGCAAGACCTGTCACGGTGCGGGCGCGGAGAAGGGCGAGTTCGAGATGCCCAACGAAGGTCTTCCCGTCCTCGACTTCAAGGACATGAGCAAGTTCAAGAAGGAAGACCTCGAGTGGATGGGCAACGAAGTGAAGCCCACCATGGCCAAGCTCCTCGGCGAGGCCGAGTACACGCCGGAGACCCCCGACGGCTTTGGCTGCGGCGGTTGCCACAGCGTGAAGATGTAGTCGGCGGTTTTCTCACGTGCGGGCGCCACCGCGCAGCGACGAGAAACGCGCACGTAGGACCCGCAGAATCGACGCGGCGACGCGATGCGGATCCCGCTCTTGCGTGGCGTACGCGTTGCACTCCTGGTCGGCAAGGAGAAGGTCATGGCCAATCAGAAGAACCAGGGTGGACGCCAACAGCCCAAGCAGGACAAGAATCCCGCCGAGCAGCCGATGCGCGACCCGATGCGCGCGCCCGAACAGGGTGGCGAGGACATCGAGCGTGACCGCACGAGCGAACGCAATCGCGACGACAAGGGGAGCGATTCGAGCGTGATCTCCAACGACGACGAGGTCGAGGTAGACGACGCCGATCTCGAAGATGACGAGAGCAATCAGGTCACGGGGCGACACCCGTCGCAGCGCGACCGTGACCTGAGATAGCTCTCCCGTTACGCACTACATAGCTTTGCTTATTGGACCCGGCGCATGCGTCACGCATCGCCGGGTCGTTTATGTTCACTCGGTCGCCGCGTCCACGAGCGTCGGTGACAGCACGCGAACGAGGTCCGCGGTGGCGAGCTCGACCAAGAAGCCGCGCGCGCCGCCATTGATGTAGATGCGAGGGAGCTCCGCGATCGTTCGCTGCATGTAGATCGGCATGGCGCGACGAAGGCCGAACGGGGAGGTGCCGCCGACCTGATAGCCCGAGTGGCGATCGGCGACCTCGGGCGTGCACGGCCCGCAGCTCTTCACGCCGATCGCGCGGGCCAGGTTCTTCGTCGAGACCTCGCGGTCGCCGTGCATGAGAATGCACAGCGGCTTCTTCGTGTCGTCCTCGAAGATGAGGGTCTTGATCACGTGGTGCTCGTCGGCGCCGAGGGCAGCGGCAGACGCGGCGGTTCCGCCATGAGGCTCCCACACATAGAGGTGTGGCGCGAAGGGGACGTGCTGGGCGCGCAGGGTGCGAACCGCCATCGTCACGGGGTGCTTGGGCACGGGCCGATGATAGGGCTATAACGCCCCGACCGCATGAAGGCACACGAGCTGTCAGCGCACGTCCATCACGAGGACGCCGACGACGACGAGCACAACAAAGCCGGCGAGCGCCGGACGCGTTGGGTCGTCGCGCTGGCCGCGTGCATGATGGTGGGTGAGCTGACGGTCGGCATGCTCACCGGCTCGATGGCGCTCACCGCTGACGGCTGGCACATGGGTACGCACGTCGGCGCGCTCGGCCTGACGCTCGTCGCGTATTGGTACGCTCGCACGCGCGCCGGCACCGACACGTTCAGCTTCGGCACCGGCAAGGTGTACGCACTGGCGGGCTACACGAGCGGCGTCTTGCTCGCGCTCGTCGCGCTATGGATGGGCGTCGAGAGCATCGAGCACCTGCTACATCCCGATGACATCCAGTACGACGAAGCGCTCGGCGTCGCGACGCTCGGGCTGATCGTGAACCTCGTGTCCGTGTTGCTCCTGTCCAAGGGACATCACTACGGTCACGGTCACGGCCACGGCCACGGTCACTCGCATTCTCACGATCACGACGATCACGCGCACGATGGTCACTCGCACGATCACGGCCACTCGACGAACGGCGCGTCCAATGGCGACGCGGCCGGTGCGAAGCCGCAAGCGGGCACGCTCGACTTCAACATGCGTGCGGCGTTCATCCATGTCGCCGCCGACGCGCTGACGTCGGTGATGGCGATCGTCGCGCTCGCGCTCGGCAAGTGGCAGGGCTGGTGGTTCCTCGATCCGATGATGGGCATCATCGGTGGCGTGGTCATCGTGTGGTGGGCGATCTCGCTGTGCCGTCAGGCGAGCGGTCAGCTCCTCGATGTCGTCGGGTCGCCCAAGCACGAGCGCGCGGTGCGCAAGCGCCTCGAAGAGATCGACGATGTTCGCGTCGCCGATCTCCACGTCTGGGAGCTCGGCCCGGGCCGCCGCAGCGCGATCGTCTCGATCGTCTCGTCGACGCCGCGCGACGTGGAGTTCTATCGCCAGGCCGTCCTCGGCTCGGTCACGCTCGCGCACCTGACGATCGAGGTTCACGCCTGCGCGCTACCCCACGACGATGTGGGGAAAGAAGCGCACATCGCACATCGGCACGAGCACTGACCACGCACGTTTGCACCGTTTTCGCGTAAAGCGTTGTAGTTTCGCGCGCCAATGGTGGCCTCGCACTTGCTGTTCCGCGCGTCCATGAGGGTAACGTTCCTGCTCGCGGTCGCGGGCAGTCTGGCGGCATGCGTGCCGGAGTCTAGCGACGCCGATGATCGCGACGGTCTCGCGTACGGCGAGATCGATCAGGCCGCGACCGTGTGTGGCTCGGGTCCGACGGTCAAGGGCATCGACGTCTCGTACTACCAGGGCAACATCGACTGGGCGCGCGTGAAGAACGATGGCGTGAAGTACGCCTTCATCCGCGTCTCCGACGGGCTCGGCACCATCGACACGAAGTTCGAGACCTATTGGGCGCAGAGCCGCGCGAACGGGATCATCCACGGCGCGTATCAGTTCTTCCGTCCGAGCCAGGATCCGATCGCGCAGGCGGAGCTGTTCCTCGAGAAGCTCGGCAACACGATGGCCGCTGACGATCTGCCACCGGTGATCGACATCGAGGCCGCGGGTGGCCTTCCCCCGGCGCAGGTCGCCGCGAAGGCGAAGCAGTGGATCGATCACGTCGAAGCGGCGCTCGGCATCAAGCCGATCATCTACACGGGCTTCTACTTCTGGCGCGATCAAGTCGGCGCGCCCGCATACGGCGCGGCGCATCCCTTGTGGCACGCGCAGTACACGTCCGCGGAGTGTCCGAACATTCCGTCGCCGTGGACCACGTGGGCGTTCTGGCAGTTCACGTCGTCGGGCTCCGTCGACGGCATCGCGGGCAACGTCGACGTCAATCGCTTCGACGGCACGATGGCGCAGCTCATGGCGCTCACGCCCGGCGGCGGCAACGGCACGGGCACCGGATCGTCGTGCGGCGTGATCGGACCTCTCGGTGGCACGATCGACGATGGCGATGACTGCTTCGTCGGCGGTGGCCCGTCCGCCTCGATGCGCCACGTCACCACGGCAGGCGAGGGCGGCGACCTCGTGTGGACGTACACGACCGACAGCGCGACCGAAGCCAACTTCGGCCAGTGGAACTTCGATATCGCCGAGGCCGGTCGCTACAAGGTCGAGGTCTACACGGCCTCCGCGTTCGCCGCGTCCAAGACGGCGCGCTACTCGTTGCGCGCGAACGGCGCGGATCAGGACATCGTCCTCGATCAGACAGCGGTCGACGGCTGGCAAACGCTCGCCGAGGTCGAGCTCGCGGCGGGCGGCGATCAGTTCCTGCACCTCGGCGACAACACGGGTGAGGCGCTCGCCTCCAAGACGCAGCTCGTGTTCGACGCTGTCCGCCTCACGCGCACCGACGCACCGGACCTCGGCGAGGAGCCGCTGCCGTCCGAGTCCGAGTCGTCCGAGGACACGGGCTGTCACGCCGCTTCGGGCAACGCCTCGTGGCTCCTCGGCGTGGCCCTTTTCGGTCTCCTGCGCCGCCGCCGCTGACTGCTGGATCGCCGCCGCCGCTCCCCGCGGTGACTCCGCTGCCACCACGCCTCGGTGTCAGTGCGCCGACCTCACGCGCTCGTCACCTCGAGCCGCCGCGCCGCATGCCGCCGCCGCTGCCTCGCACGCGCTCCGCGCGCGGGAGCGAAGCACCGAGCTTCGCGACGGATCAACAGCGCACCGCCGTGCGCGAGCTCGACGAGCTGGCGACCGCCGAGCACACCTTCGTCGACTGAGTCAGTCGCTCTGACCGCTCGGGCGCGACGACGATCGCTTCCTGCGCTGCTTGTCGACGGCGGTCGGCTGCACGGCCGCGTTGAGCGTCGGTGCGCCGACCATGAGGTGACCCGCGTCGTTGTCGAGATCCTCGCCGCGCACGTTGTTCTTGCCCTGCGACGCGACGGTGTGCGCCGTGCGGCTGACCTCCGCCACGAGCTCGCGCGCGTTGCCGGGCCACGGACGCAGAAGGCACGCCTCGATCAGCGTCGAGTGAATCTGCACGCCGGGCTCGGCATTGCGGACAGCGTCGTGGACGAGGAACGACATCTCGTCGGGGCGATCGCGCAGCGGCGGCAAGTGGATGCGCTTGGTCGCGAGGCGCTCCGCGATCTGCGGCGGTAGGCCCAGGTTCTCGAGCGCCATCACTGCGGTGGTGACCACGCGCATCGTCGGGCGCGTGTCGAGCAGCTTCGTGAGCGTGGCGAGGTTCTGCGCGCCGAGCTTGCCGACCTGCTCGAGGATCAGTGTCTCGATCGCCGGCCCGACGACGCGCTCGAGAGGCACGGCCTGAATCGTCGGATTGAACACGGCCTCGGGGCGATCGCGCATCCGCGCGTAGCCGCGCGCCATGCATCCTTTGCCGCTGCCAGGCTCGCCAAAGATCACGAGGTTCGTTCCGCGCTCGGCCGCCTCGGCCGCCTCGCGCCACAAGGGAGCCGTGCTCGCGCCGACGATCGCGTCGTGCTGCGTGGAGATCGACGAGCCCTCGAACCGGCGGATGTCCTCGAGCAACACGCAGACCGTGCGGCCCGTGCGGACGACGGAGGGCGCCGTGACTGTCACCTCGCGATCGACCAGCGGATGCCCGCCGGCGTACGTGCCGTTGCGGCTGCCGAGGTCGGTCACGTTGAACCGCCGGTCCCGCCACGTCACGCGCGCGTGTTGGCGACTGATGCGGTCGTCGGTGGTGTTCTCGAGGAGCTCGCGTCCGATGACGAGTCCGCCCTCCGGAATGCGGTAGGCCTGGACGCAGGGCACCGCTCCACTCCACACCACCACCACTCCGGGGACGGGCATTTGTGCGGTAGGCGCCCCGTCGGCCATGGACCCCAGTATACCGCCCCTTGGGGTACAACAGGCCATCGCTACCGTCGTCACCTTCGACGTCGGCCAGACCCTGGCCGAGCTGGACCTTGACTTCCTCGCCCGCCGTCTCGGCGAGCGCGGGTACACGGTCGCCCCGGACTCGCTCCGCGCGGCTGCCCCGGCGGCGTGGGATCGCTACGAGGCGCTGGTGCAAGAAGGCGCACGCCATCCGTGGAAGGCGCTCATGAACACACTGCTGGCAGGGGCCGGCATCGGCGAGCCAGCGGACCTGGTCGAGTGGCTGTGGATCGAGCAGCGCACGAAGAACCTGTGGCGCAAACCGATCCTACCGATGGTGGACCTCGCCCGCGAGCTCGCCGCGCAGGGGGCGCGCGTGGGCGTCCTGTCCAACTCGGAGGGGCGTCTCGCGGAGCTGCTCGCGGACATCGGCATCGCGGACGCGTTCGCGGCGATCGTCGATTCGGGGCGCATCGGGATCGAGAAGCCCGACGCGCGCATCTTCGCGCACGCGCTCGCCGCGCTGGACGCGCCACCCGATGCGCGGCCGATCCATATCGGCGACCTGTGGAACGCGGACATCCAAGGCGCGGTCGATGCCGGCTGGCGCGCGATCTGGTATGGCCCGCACGTGACGCCCGTCGACGATCCGCGCATCGCGATCGCACGCGACGCCGCCGAGGCACGCGCAGCGCTCGTCGCGTGGGGCGTGTTCTAGCTCCGCGAGCTGGACGGCGACGTCGTCGAACCAACGGGCTCCACGGTCGCGCGGTGACTCGCGTCGATCGACGCCAACACCCACGCCGCCGCGGGAACGATGACCATCATCGCGAACCCGACGATGCGCACCATCTGCGGGAACATCGCGAGCTGCACCTTGGTCGGCGCCTTGCCGAGCGGCGTTGGCAGCAGGAGCTGCTGGATCGCGACGACGGCTGCCAACGCGAGCATCGTCAGCGCGATCACGCCCGCGATCGCGCGCCACCTCGCGCGCACGATCGCGATGCTGGCGGCCATCTTCGCGCTCACACCGCGCGCCTCGCTCGCCGGCGCGAGCACGAACAGTCCATAGAGCAGCACGCCCGGAATCGCGAGCGCGACCAGGCCCATCGCCACCGCACACAGCACGATCGCCGCGGGCACGATCGCGCGCACGAGGCCCACCAAGCCGCGGCGCAACGCTTCGAGCTGCGACGGCGCGCTCGCACCGCGAACGCTCGCAACGTCGCTGCTCGCGCTGCTCGCGCTGCTCGCTGTGCTCGCACTGCGCACGATCGGCGCGAGCGCACCGACCAACACGAGCAGCGCGATCATCCCGCTCGTCGCACACAGCCACGCGATCCGCAGCACCACGCCCGCCTGCTCCGCAGTTCCGGGCGCGGTCACGCGCAACACGAACAAGAGGCTCGGCGCCATGACGAACGCGCTCACGATCGAGATCGGCGCGATGTACCGCGCAGATCGACCGAGCACAGCGAGCCAAGACACAGCGCGCGACCTTACCGCCTTACCGACGTCGGTCCCAGCGCTCGAGCCGCCCGCGCACGCCACCGAGATCCACGAACAGCGAGCGCACGAGCACGAGCCCGCTCGCCTCGGCGACGGGCGTCGTGCGCCGCCACTGCGGCGTGATCCACACGAGCCGTCCACCCGGCGCCAACTGCCGCACGAAGTGAGGCACCGCCTCGGCGAGCAACGCGCCCGCATCGACGTGCACGCGGCTGCCGAGCGGCGGGTTGGTGACGATCGCGTCGACGCGCCCCGCCGGGCCCCGGCGCCGT